>JAAUSY010000027.1 GCA_012032475.1 Chloroflexaceae bacterium | reverse complement strand
GCCAACCGACGGTCGGTCTCGGCCATACGGCGGTCGGTCTCGGCCATACGGCGGTCGGTCTCGGCCATACGGCGGTCGGTCTCTTTCGTCTGGTCAATCAGGCGATCAATGTTGCGCGTTGTCTCAGCTACCAGGTCTTCCAGCCACGCGACACGCTCTGGTATCGAGAAAATCGTCACGGATGTACCACCTCGCTCCCTGCTTCAGTTGCAGCAACCCTTATCAGTCATGATAGCATACGGCTGCGGTCCTGGCTAGCGGGTGGTTTTCAGGCTCCCGTACTGACCCTGGCCGTCAGACACCGGCATCACCTGCGCTCTGTGCTATAATGCCTGCGTACTTGCACCGTTTTTTGCCAGTACTGGCTCCCCGTGACCGGAACACGGGGAGCCGCCGGAATATTTTGTAGACTTCATGGTCTACGGTGTAAGGGTACCATAGATTACCCTCTTTGTCAACAGGTGTCCTGGTGAAGCGTTTTGGGGAGAAGCTGCGGAAGCTGCGTGAGCAGCGAGGAATGTCGTTACGAGAACTCAGCCAGGTGTTCGGCTTTGACAAAGCTCACCTGAACAAACTGGAACTTGGTAAGAAGAAGCCCCACGCCGACCTGCTGCTCCAGATAGCCGAATACTTCGAAGTGAGCCTGGACGACCTCATGCGCGATGAGCGGGACGTGTAGGCTTTCGTGAAATGAAGCGTTTTGGGGAGAAGCTGCGGATACTCCGTCAGCGCCGGGGTATGTCACTTCAGGAACTTGCAGAGGTTCTGGGGTTCAGCAAGACCCATACCCACAGACTAGAACAGGGACAGAAGAAGCCCCACGCCGACCTGCTGCTCCAGATAGCCGAATACTTCGAA
Source organism: Chloroflexaceae bacterium (assembly GCA_012032475.1). Lineage (GTDB taxonomy): Bacteria > Chloroflexota > Chloroflexia > Chloroflexales > Chloroflexaceae > JAAUSY01. The sequence continues at coordinate 31,732 of JAAUSY010000027.1, read as the reverse complement.
GTGAGTCTGGACGACCTCATGCGCGATGAGCGGGACGTGTAGGCTTCCGACGAGGCCCACCGGGTAAATCCTGTATAATAGGGGGCATGAAACCCTTCGACGAACGAGAACTCCGCGCTATCCCACTCTTTGCCTCCCTGGACGAACCAACGCTGAGAGATATCAGCCGCCGGGTGCGCCGGTGTGCGTTCCGCCCCGGCGAATATATCATGTTCGAGGGCGAACAACCCCCAGGATTGTTTATTGTGCTGCACGGTCGGGTGCGCCTGACCTGCACCGCAGAGGATGGTCGCGAACAGATGTTGGAAATGGTCGGGCCGGGAGCAAACTTCAACAGCGGGCCCATCTTCGATGGTCAGCCCAACCACGCTACCGCCCAGGCCAGAAGCCCGGTCGAATGTCTCTTGCTCCCCCGTCAGGATGTGCTGGACCTGATATGCCAGCACCCTGACCTGGCCCTGGCCGCCCTGCGCGAGATGGCCGAGCAACTGCGCGAACTGGTGACCCTGGTCGAGGACCTGGCCTTTCGCTCGGTCCGTGAACGACTGGCGCGGCAACTGCTCACGGAGGCCAGAGAAGGCACCGCCGAAATCACCCACCAGGAGCTTGCCGAACGCACCGGAACCGTGCGCGAGATTGCCGGGCGGGCGCTGCGCCGCTTTGCCGAGGAAAAACTCGTGCGCCTGGAGCGTGGGCGTATCATTGTGCTCAACGCCGAAGGGTTGGCCCGCATCGTCAGCGGGAACCGCGAACCCTTCCCCTGACGAGCGACGGGTTGCTCCGGAGCAACCCGTGGGTGGGGCACACAGCGCTATGGGACTTTGGTAGTAGAAATTTCGAAAGACCCCATGCTATAGTCAGGAAAGGTCACAAGAGAACGTGTCGTTATTTTAGTTGCTATGAAGGAGTATTTCAGAGCATGGCGAATGTCATTTGCGAACCATGTGTCGGGGTAAAGGATGCCGCGTGTGTGGCAGTTTGTCCGTCGGACTGCATCTACGAAGGGGATGACCAGTACTACATCAACCCCGACGAGTGTATGGACTGCGGCGCATGCCAGTATGAGTGCCCCGTCGAGGCCATCTTCCCGGAAAGCGATGTCCCAGGAAAATGGCAGAGCTTCATTGAAAAGAACCGGAAGTTTTTCGAGGGCTAGATAGCGCCGGGAGGGACCAACCGGTTCCTCCGATGAAGGACCAGACAACTTCCGAAGTTTCGGAGCAATTAGCAGGCACCGAGGGAAGAACCTCATCTCTGAGCGGCTCCTCGGTGCTCTCTCTGTTCTCTGGTATCATTGATTGAAGGCAAGGTAAGCAGGTATAAGGATAAGGATATCAGGAAGGAGCACCATGATATGGCTTATGTCATTTGTGAACCGTGCATTGGAGTGAAAGACGCCTCGTGCGTGGCGGTTTGCCCGGTAGACTGCATCTACGAGGGAGAGGACCAGTACTACATCAATCCCGATGAGTGCATTGACTGCGGCGCGTGTGAGCCGGAGTGCCCCGTCACGGCTATCTTCGTGGCCGACTCGGTCCCCGACGAGTGGAAAAGCTACATCGAGAAAAACCGCAAATTCTTCAGGTGACGAGCGGATGTGGTATCATAGACGAGGAGCCAATAGACCAGCGTAGTGTTCGAGGCACATCGAGTTCGGGTTGAAGCCAATCCTGCGACAACGACCACCGCAAGGTCCCACCGTGCGCGCCGCCGGGGTTATCCTGCTGTTTTCTCTCCTCCTCTTCCTCGGTGGAACCTGGGGGTGTCGCCAGGCTCCCGCGTCTGCGCCGGACGCCCCCTCCCCTCTGATGCTGGACGAACCCGTCAACCAGCTTCCGCCAGTCAATGAATTTGCCTGGAACGATTGGGCAAATACCAGTTCGTGGGCCGCCCTGGCAACCTGGGCGGTCGCGCTCTATGGCCTCACACTGCTTGGCCTCCCCCTGGCAGTTGCGGTGTCTGCTGGCCCGATTCCCTGGCACGATGCCGGAGTGGGGTGGGCGCGGCTGATAGGTCTGCTCCTGGTCGGCTACGCGGTCTGGCTCCCCACCAGCCTGGGGGTGTGGTCCTATGCCCGGTGGGGGGTTCTGGGCGGATTAACCGTGGTGCTGGTGACAAACCTCGCGCTCGTCGTGCGGATGGGAGTGGGGCGTTTCTTCGCCCACCTCTGGCGCTGCCGCCGCCACATCCTGGCAAGCGAAGTCCTCTTTTTCGCTGGCTTTGGTCTGTTTGCCTGGCTCCGTGCCCTGAACCCGGACCTGTGGCACCCCGTCTGGGGCGGCGAAAAGCCCATGGAGTTCGGTTTTCTCAATGCGATACTTCGTAGCCCGGTGATGCCACCCTACAGCCCGTTCTTCAGCGACGGCTACGTGAACTACTACTACTACGGGTTCTACCTGGTTTCGCTGCCCATCAAGGCCACCGGCATCCGGCCCGCGGTGGCCTTCAACCTGGTGCTGCCCACACTCTTTGCCCTCACGCTGGTGGGAGGGTATCAGGTGGTGCAGCACCTCACCGGGCGTATCCGCTATGGCCTGGTGGGGGCGCTGTTCCTGGCCGGGTCGGGCAACCTGGCAAGTGCCTTTGAGATTGGTTGGTCGCGGGGCCTCGCGCCGGTCTGGTCGGCGCTCTTTGCCCCCTTGCCCCCCTCACCGTCGCTGCTGGAGCGACTGGCGAACCTTGGCCCGCGCCTGGGTGACTGGTTTGTGGGGCCGAGCCGGGTCATCACTGCGCCCTCCTTCACCATCAACGAATTTCCCTTCTGGAGCTTCCTGTATGCCGACCTGCACCCCCACCTGATGGCGCTGCCCATCATGCTGCTGGCGATTGCCCTGGCCTATCAACTGTTCCTGCGGAAAGGCGGCGCACCCTACCTTTTTCACCATCATCTGCGCCCACCGCCTGGAGAAAGCCGCAACTTCGCTACCCTCGCCACCCTCATCCTGACCGCGCTGACGCTCGGTGCGCTGGCGGCAACCAACTCGTGGGATTTTCCAACCTGCGCCTTGCTGGTGGGCGGAGCACTGGCCGGGGCAGCCTGGCGGGTCCGTCAGGCTCAGCCGTCGAACGGGGGGCAGGGCCGGGGCAGCCTCGCCAGCACCCGGTTCCGCCTCGCCCGGCTGGTTCGTGCCGCGGTGCTCGCCGTGCTCCTGGCCGGAGCCGGGTTGCTGCTCTATCTCCCGTTCTTCACCCACTACCACGCCTTTGTCTCTGGCATCGGGTGGGTCCGCGATGGCACCTACCTCCGCGACTACCTCGTGCTGTACGGGTTGTTCCTGGCGGTGCTGCTGCCGGTGATGGGGGGAGCGGTCTGGCGCTTTCTGTCGTGGTTTGCCAACCCATCGCCCCACCGCCACCCCTCGTGCGCCCGGCTGTTCCTCTCGTGGTTCGGGAGGCTCCTGCTCATCACCGGTGTGGTCGTCCTGTTCTGGTTGGCCGAGCCACTGACCCACCCCTCCCCGTTCCTGAGCATCTCAGGGTTGCACTTCTGGCTCGCAGCGCTGATAGTGACCGGGGGGGTACTGCTGCTCTCGCGCCGGGTGTCCCCGCCGGTGTGGTTCGTCTTCTTCCTCGCCACGCTCGCTCTGGTCCTCTCGCTTGGCATCGAAACGGTCTTCATCCGTGACCACCTCCAGGGAGGCGAAGCCTACCGCATGAATACCGTCTTCAAGTTCGGGATGCATATCTGGACGCTGCTTTCTCTGGCATCGGCGGCCAGTTTGCCCCTGCTGCTGCGGGGGTTGCACCGCCTGGGGCGGGGGGTGGTCCTGCTGGCCTGGGCATCGCCCCTCCCCCGCCGGCAGGCCATCGGGGGGACCGCAGCCCAGACCATCGGTCTGCTGGCACTGGCTCCCCTGGTGCTGATAGCCGCCATCTTCCCCCTGGTCGGCACCCCCAGTCGCCTTGCCACCCGCTTTCCCGTCTCAACGGGGCCAACCCTGGACGGCCTTGCCTTTCTGCAAGATGCCGAATTTACCTACGACGGGGTGGCGGTGGACCTGCAACCCGACGCTCAGGGGATAGCCTGGCTGAACGAGCACATTCGCGGCACCCCGATTGTGGCGCAATCGGGCCTGTGGTTCTACCGCACCTACGGCATCCGGGTGGCCGCCAGCACCGGCCTGCCAACTATCGTCAGTTCGCTGCACGAGAGCGAACAGCGCGACCCGGAGGCGGTCCGCCAGCGCGACCGGGATGTGGAAACCCTCTTTCGGACCCCCAACCGCACCGTTGCCCTCGACATTCTGGATACCTACCGGGTGAACTACCTCTATGTGGGCAGTGTCGAGCGGGCGTTCTACCCCGCCGAAGGGCTGCGCAAGTTTGAGCAGATGGTGGGCATGTTCCTGGATGTGGCCTACCAGCAGGATGGCGTGACTATCTACCGCGTGCGAGGAGTCCCCTACGCCGGCGAGGAGCAGCCGGGGGAATCGCCCAGTCTTCCCGCGGCCCCCGAAGACCTGCCCGACCCGGCCACATCGCCAACCCAGGAGCAACCGGAAGCGTCGCAAACGTTGCAAACGTTGGAAGCGATGAAACCGTTGGAAGCATTAGAAGAGCAGGTGGCCGCAGACCCGACCAACAGCGCCCTGGCTATCGAGCTGGCACAGCGCTATATGGCGCTGGACCAGTACGACAATGCCGTGGAGGTGCTCCAGCTTGCGGCGAGGTTTCAGCCAGACGACGTCTTTCTGCACCATGTCTGGGGCGACGCGCTGGAGCACCTGGGGCGCTATGACGAGGCCGACGCAGTCTTTGAGCACGCGGCCCACACCCACCCCACCTCATTCAACTGGTACAAACTGGGCAGCGCCCGCTATCGGTGGGGGCACCTGGAAGCTGCCGAAAATGCCCTCAACAAGGCTATCACGACAACCCCGGTCGAGCCGGCGGCCTACTACACCCTGGGACTGCTCCAGTATCAGCAGGGAGACGACCGTGCGGCGAGGAAGTATCTTGAACGCTACCTGCGCGAGGCTCCCGCCAATCAATTTCAGGAAGACGCCCAGAACCTTCTGGATATGATGAATGACGAATGATGAATGACGAATGATGAATGATGAATGATGGACCTTAGATATGGCTGATGTTGCTGATATCGTTCGATGGTGGCTCACCGTTCAGGTGGTCGGGTTGGCGGGCCTGCCCATCACCACCTGCTTCTTCCGCGCCCTGCCCGACCGCGGCTATGCCCTGAGCAAAAGCCTGGGGTTGCTGCTCATCTGCTATGGAGCCTGGATGCTGGCGATGCTTGGCCTAGCTCCCTTCGGACGACCGCTGCTGCTGGTGCTGCTGGTGCTGCTGGGGGGAGGGGGGGTCTTCCTGGCCTGGAAAACCAGCGACCAGAAAGGCACAAACGGGATACGCTCCCTTTCGCCCCTGCCCTACCTGCGAACCCACTGGCTCGATATCGTCGCGTACGAGGTGCTGTTCGTGGTGGCGCTGCTCTTGCTGGCGTGGATACGGGCGCACGTCCCCGACCCGTGGGGCACCGAACGCCCAATGGACTATGCCTTTTTGAATGCTATCCGCATCAGTGATAGCTTTCCGCCGCCCGACCCGTGGCTGGCTGGTTATAGCATCAACTACTACTATTTTGGCTACCTGGTTATGGCTTCGGTGGCGCTCCTGAGCGGCCTGGAGCCGCCGGTCGCGTTCAACCTTTCGCTGGCACTGATCTTTGCCCTGACGGCTATCGGCGTTGCGAGCATCCTTTCCAACCTGGTCGCCCTGACGACCGGCGGCGAGCGTCCGTCAACCACCTGGCTCGCCTTCCTGCGCCGCTCAACGCCGGTTCGGGCACTGCTCATGCTTCTGGGGGTGGTGCTGGTGCTGCTGGCAGGTAACCAGGCCGGGGCACTGCAAGTCATCGTGGGGGACGAGCGCGTGGTGGCGCTGGATGGGCCGCAGCTTGTTTCGGCTCTGAGCCAGTCGCTCCAGGGAAAAACGTCCATTGACCTGCCCTCCCCGGTCCGCACGAGCGACTTCGGCACGTTCGAGACGATAGAGCGGGGCGACCATGTTGAGGACTTCAACTGGTGGTGGCCTTCGCGGGCCCTGTGGGACGAGCACCCCCCCCCACCCCCCCCGAAAACGAAAGCGTGCGGCTGTACAACATCACCGAATTCCCCTTCTTTAGCTTCTGGCTTGGCGATATGCACCCGCACGTGATGGCGCTGCCTTTCGGGTTGCTGGCGCTGGCGCTAGCGCTGGCAACCCTGGCACGGCCCGACCCGTACCTTGCTGCCCCTGGGGTGCGGGGGTGGCTCGATGTGCTGCTCACAGGACTCATTCTGGGGAGCCTCTATGTCATCAATAGTTGGGATTTGCCGACCTACCTGCTGCTCTACCTGGGGGCGCTGTTCTTGCTCCAGGTGCGGCACAACGATGACCCCGACGCGTTCCCCTGGAAACGGTTGGGATGGCAAGGTGGTCTGGTGGTCCTGGTTTCGTTTGCGCTGTTTACGCCCTTCTACCTGACGTTCCATTCGCTGGTCGGCTCCGGCGAACCGCTCACCAGCGTGCCCATCCTATCAAAGTTCACCCAGATGGTCGCGCCGGTGAGCACCTCGCGGACGGGGATACATGCCTTCCTGATCATTTTTGGCCTCTTTGCCGCACCGCTCATTGCCTTTGCCTACCTGGCAAAGCCCCTGCTCCCCCAACCTCACCCCCAACCCGAACCCGATGAGCAACGCCCCTCGCTGCTGCCCTGGCTCTTCCCGGCTGCCCTGGTGGTCGGGGTCGTGGTGGGCTTTCCGCTGCTCTCGATGGCAGCGCTTGCGCTCTTTGCCTTCTATCGGGCGATGTACCGCGCCACCCGCCCTGCCGAGAGCTTCGTGCTCCTCGTGGTGGCCCTGGGGGGGGCTATCCTCTTCGGAACCGACCTGATGTACATTCGTGATGTGTTTAACACGCGGATGAATACGATTTTCAAGTTCTACTACCAGGTCTGGTTGCTGTGGGGCACCCTGGCGGGATACGCGCTCTGGTGGTTGATAGCGCAGCCTTCGCCAACCCCGGCGACCACCAGCAACCCGCCATCGCCCGCCCCCGCTCCCCAGGAAGGGGAGGAAGAGGAGAGGATGGGGGAGGAGAAGACTGACCGCTGTTCAGCGCCGGTCCGCCCGGCCCCCCGCCTGAACCCGGAGCACCTGGTGCGCTGGTCGGTGGGCGTACTCTTTGTGGGGTTCCTGGCCGGGGCGCTGGTCTTCCCGGCGCTCACCCTGGGCCGTATGGCTGAGCAGGGGACGCTGGTGGGATTGAGCGGTCGCACCCCCCGCGAGCACACCAGCGCCGGTCAGGCATCTATTGCGTGGCTGCGCGAGCATGCGTCGCCAGACCAGGTGCTCCTTGAAATGGTCCCGCCGGGCGGTGGCTCCTACAGCCCCGAAGGGCATGCGGGGGTCTCTGCCAGCACGGGCATCCCCACGGTCATCGGGTGGGTTGGGCACGAGCGGCAGTGGCGCGGTGGCGATGAGGCCGCAAAGCAGGAGCTTGACCCCCGTCAGAAGGACGTTGATACGATTTATGCCACGCTCGACCCGCAAGAGGCGCTTGACCTGCTGGCAAAATACGGGGTGACGTATATCTACGTGGGTGGGTTGGAGCGCCGCGCCTATTCTGCCGAGAGCCTGGCGAAGTTCGATACGATTGCGGAGCCGGTCTTTCAGCAGGGCGAGGTGGTGATTTACCGGGTGCGGCTCCCTCCTGAGACCGGAACTGGAGGATAGGTGATTTTGGGAAGGTCGGGAGCCACAATGGTCAGTTGCTCCGGCCCCTGGCAACCAGCATCATCACGAGCTTCCCGGATTTTGCCCAGGAGATACCCCAGGTATCGTTCCAACCAGCGGGGGTTATTCCCCTCGTACAAAGATATGTGCCAGTTCCAGAAATATTCCCCCCGGCTCTTGATCGTCACACTCTCGACTGCTGCACAGCGATAGAAGAAGTTGATGATTCGCCGCAGAAATGTTTCCCATACGTCAAGTTCGCTGGCCTCATACATTCCTGGGTAGTCCAGCAGAGGCAGGTTTTCCGGGGGTTGGCTCAGCAGGGTGCAATTATGCCGAAAGTTTATCTCGCTGATGCCTTTGTGCCTATTGCAGTAGCCGCACAGGGTCTGGAGGTTGCCCAGGGAATTGTCGCCCCCCAGGTAGCTAGGCGCTACGTGATCCACCTGGAGCAACCGCCGGTTAGTCTCACCACAGCACAGGCAGCGGTAGCCATCGCGCTGCTTGACCTGCTGCTTCACCGCCTCCGACGGTTCCGTAGGGCGAGGATCGCTACCGTTCACAACCCCCGGATTACCCTTGTCAGGATGAGGAGGAGACCCGATCTCAAAGATGCGATTCATACAGGCATCGAATTGGGATTTGAATAACCCGTAGGATGGATAAATAATTTCCCAGTAGCAGTCGGTGCGGCGATATTCTTGCTCCAGCATTTGCCGGATCTGCCTGACCGTATGGTTTTCGTCAATCGCTTTCTGGGCCAGAGCATCCAGGTCGTGGTGATTGCGCTCCTCGAACCGGAAGAACGTAGGAGGGGTGCGCTCTTCCTGCGCCATGTGCCGGGCGATATGCCAGAGATTGCGCCGCAAATCGCCACCCATCGGGTCGTCAACCCCTCCAAAGAAGTGTTCCAACCAGGTTTGCAGCGTGTTGCTGTAATCCTCCAGCAGGGCCCCCACATCGGTGAAGGCGGCAATGTCTGCGGTCTTGAGGTGCTCGATATAATTGCCGTAGCCCTGCTCCTCATTGTCATAGACCATGACCAGTTGCTGCACTTCTTCCAGGTTGTCAGTTTCTGCACCGCTTTCATCCCGGACAAGAGTCTGGAACTGCACGAGATACCACCCGATGGGCATGAGCGACAAAAAGGGCTTCAGCGCGATGTTGACCCCGCTGTCCATCTGACGGTTGAGCTGGCGCACCAGTTCGATGGAAATGAGATAGAGCGGCGGACGCTCCCCCCGTTCCGGGACACCATCATCTGCTATCCCTTCGGCGATCTGTTCCCACTCTGCCCAGTTGATAAGGTGCCGCCAGTCGTCTATGAAGGAGACAATATAGGCTTTCTCGGTGCCACCAAAGGCCGGGCCGCGCAAGGCTCTTCCGATCATCTGGGTCAGCAGGATACTGCTGGTGGTCTGGCGCGTGAGAAAGACTGTCTGCGCATCCGGAACATCGGTCCCCTCTGTCAGCATACGCACGTTTATCAGGACATCCAGTTCGCCCCGACGGAATGCCTCCAGCACCTTCGTGTTCTCGTCCCGCGTGCGTTCGTTTCTCGCCTCAACGCTGCCCGGATTGGCGTCTACGTGGGAATAGATGACGTCTGCCCGGATGGACGGATCGCGCTGGTGGAGAAACTCCCGCAACTGGTCACATTGAAACCACCGGTCCGCAAAGATGATTGTTTTGCCAAACTTCTCCTTGTTGTTCACATAGGTCGAGGCAATGCGCATATTGCGTTCGCGGCTTTCTGCCAGCTTGCTGATGACGTATTCGGGAATATCGCGGTAGGTTCCAACCCATTTCTGGTACTCGCGCTCATCGAACTCCGGGTGAAATTCCGTCGGGTATTGCTCTAAAACGGGCTGTGCCAGAATGCGATTAGCGATCAAGTCTGTTATCTTTTCCTGGTGGATGATGCCCTGGGGGAAGAGCCTGGACAACCACCCCTGTTTTTTGGAGTCCGTGTAGGTGGGAGTGGCGGTTAATCCCAGAAGAGACAGGCCCGGATACTGCTGGCGCAAGGCATTCACAAAGGTTCGGTAGCCTGGGGCTGGCGAGTGGTGGGCTTCATCGAAGACAATGAAGAGCTTTCCCCTGGCAGATTCGAGCCATGCTTTGATGGTCGGGTGTTCCTGCCAGTAGGCGCGAATGACCGTTTGAAGCGTACAAATCAGTACATCATCATCGGGGCTGATAGTTTTGACGGGCCAATGGCCGGGCGCTCCCGAAACCACACGCACCCGCAGATGGGTTTTGGGTTCGTCTATGCGTCCCACCTCATACCCGGTGTTTCTTCCGATGGTTTCGTTGCCCGGCCCAAAACTTTCGAGCGCCTGTTCGAGCAGGTGGTGGGTGTGGGCAAGCCACAGCACCTTGTAGCCACCAGAGAGCGGCTTTTCGCAGAGAAACCGAACGGCGGTAAACGTCTTTCCGGCGCCGGTCGGCAAAACCAGGATTCCCCCCGACGGGGACGGTTTCCCCTCAAACCATCCACGGAGTTTCCCCAACGATGAATTCTGGTGAGCAGCGGGAACTTTTTGGGAACGATTCTGGCGAGCCTTGATGAGATGGTAGACGCGATAGCATTTTACTGCTGGCGGTTCGGACATTGTGCTTTTCCTCCTGCTCCTGTCTTGCTTGCGGGATCGGTATGATTCCGGTGGGAGATACCAGGGATAGAATAGCACGGGTAGGGTTTTCCCGCAAGGCGACTATCAATGATAACGACATGCGATGCACCCGACTGCCATGCCGGGCCGCGCTTGTACGCACCGTACCCACGCGTATTCTCCTCCAGCCACGCCCACCGCATGGGACTCCCCCTGATGGAATATGGGGAAAGGTGGTCTGCTGAAAGCCTTTTGTAACCAGAACGACATGTTTGTCCCCAGGGCTTCATGCTATCATAACCCTCAGATGTCCTGGTTCTTGCAGACCCATTCCCTTACCATTCCTTTCCTTGTGCTGTTTGGAGGCGTTTTCATGATGATGGTTGACTCCATCCCCCACAACCCCTACATTGCCGGGCGAAAGCTGAACCAGCCCCACAGCTTTTTCGGACGTGAGGATATCTTTCACCTGGTCGAAACCGAACTGGCCCTCCCGGACCAGAACGCCGTCGTGTTGTTCGGGCAGCGCCGCATCGGAAAAACATCTATTCTGCTCCAGCTCAAATCTCGCCTTGCCACCGACCGGTTTCTCCCGGTCTACTTCGACCTGGTTGACCACACCCGCAAACCCCTGGGGCAGGTGTTGTTCAAGCTGGCCTCGACCATGGCCGCCGAGGTAGGGAAAGCGCCGGGCAGCCCCGATGCGTTCGATGATGAAGGCCGCTTCTTCCGCCAGAAATTCCTGCCAGCGTTCTACAAAGCCCTGGGCGACGAGCGCCGCCCGGTGCTGTTGTTCGATGAATTCGACGTGCTGGACACCTCCACCGAAGAGCGGTTGCCCTACCCCGCCGGACCGCGGGTCTTCTTCCCCTACCTGCGCGAACTGCTGGAAGGAGAACCGCGCCTGGGGTTCGTCTTTGTCATCGGGCGCAAAGCCGACGACCTTTCCATCGAGATGAAAGCCCTGTTCAAGGCGGCAGCCTACAAGCGCGTTTCGGTGCTGGATGAAGCCGACGCCCGCGCTCTCGTGCTGACCGCCGAACGAGAAGGAACCCTGACTTTCACGGAAGATGCCATCGCGCATATTCTGGCCCTGACCGCCAGACACCCCTACTTCATCCAGTTGCTCTGCCGGACCATCTGGAGCAACGCCTATGATGACCATTCGGAAGGGGTACCAACCATTGACCTCCCGGAGGTAGAAGCGGCAATTCCGGGGGCGCTGGAGGCCGGGCAGAACGTCTTCGAATGGATCTGGGATGGCTTGCCCCCAGCAGAGCGGGTGATTTTTGCCGCTATCGCCAGCGCCGCTGACGAGCAGCGCATGCTGACCCGCGACGAAATCCAGAACATCCTTCAGTATCACGGAATTCGCATCCTGATTGGCGAACTCGACCAGGCCCCCAATGTGCTGGTCGAATGGGAGATGCTGCGGTGCGAGCATGGGAGCTACGGCTTCCTCGTTGAACTGCTGCGCCGCTGGATAGCCAGCCGCAAGCCGCTGCCCCGAGTCAAGGAAGAGCAGCATCGCATTGTCCCTCTGGCCGATACCCTCTACCAGGCAGGGCATGGTTTCTACCAGCAGGGCGACATGGACAATGCCAGGAGTCTTCTGGGGCAGGCGCTCAACCTCAACCCCAACCATCTGAAGGCGCGGTTGCTGCGGGCCAAAATCCTCCGCGAGCGCAACCGTCTGGACGAAGCCATCCGCGAACTGGAAGAAGCCTATCGGTATGATGAGGATGCCGCCCGCTATCCCCTGGTGCAGACGCTCCTGGTACAGGGGGAGGCCATGGAACAGGCCGGCGACGAAGAAGGGGCATGCCTCATCTACGAGCGGGTGCTCCACCTTGCGCCCCAGGAAACCACCGCGCAGCAGCGCCGGACGCGTATCTGGGTGCAGCGCGGCAACCGGGCACTAGAAGATGATGACCTGGATACGGCCATGGTCGCATATCAGGAAGCCGGAGTGAGCGAGCGCGTCACCTTCGTGGGGATGTTGCAGCAAAAACGCGCTCTGGAAGCAGAGTTAGCCCGCGCCAGAAGCCACGAAGCGCAGCAGGAGTGGGACAGTGCCATCGAGGTCTATGACCGCCTGGCCTGCCAGCACCCCGACGACCCCTCGTTGCCCGAAGCCCTGATGCAGGTGATCGCGTCGAAACGGCGGGCTGAACTGAAAGAGAAGGAAGACGAAGCCCGCCAGTATGCCCGGCGGGAACAGTGGCAAGAGGCCATCCCGCTCTATGAATGGCTGGTTGCGCAAGGACCAGGGGAAACATCGTGGCAGGATGCCCTGGAGCAGATGCGGGAGGAGCACGAGTTGAGCCAGCGCTACGCCCAGGGGTTCGGCGCACTGAAGCAGAAACGGTGGTCTCAGGCGCTCCAGGCGCTCACCGCGGTGATCGCCATCCGCCCTGACTACCAGGACGCCGCCGATTTGCTGGCGCTCGCTGTGCAGGAGCAGCGCAGGGAACAGCGGGCCGGCGCACGCTCGTCCCGTTCGCGGGTGGTCCGGTGGCTGCTGGCAATGCTTCGGATTGTGGTCCTGGTGCTGCTGCTGGCCGGGGCGATGTACGTTCTGGGGATGGTGGGTATGACCCACCTGGCTCCGGCGGGGGCGCTCGTCGTGCCGCGTGGCTATCATCTCGGCTATCATCGAATGGTAACGGGGTCGAGCATCAGCACATTGGGGCCGTCGTTGGGGGAACCAGGCTGCGGCGAGCCGCGCACCGGCAGCCGCGCAAAATCATCCGGGCGGTAGAGGCCAACCGCCACGTAGTAGCTCCCCGCAGGCAGGTCGGGCGGCACCGGGACCGGGTGTATCCAGGTGATGTAGCTATTCGGCAACCAGGTGCTGGTGGGCGCACGCGGCCCCCCAGGCGGCACATCAATCTGCCCCACCCGGCTGCCGCTGGCGTCCAGCACATGGACCAGCATCTGGTAGTCTTCGGCAATGGTTCCCGGTCCTTGCGGCTCCCATTGCAAGGTCAGCGTCATTACCCCACTGGTGCGTACCGCCGAAGTCGCCAGGTCGTAGCCGCGAAGACGAATAGCCGGGCCAAAGTCAGCGTCCACGCGGTGAGCATTGGGCAGCGGAAGCTGATAGACCTCGGCGTAGGGAATGCCGTGAATCCAGACCGTGTGGAGCGGCTCAAGCGTGGTGCGGAGCATGGCCGTCGCGTGCGGCTTATTGTCGCGCTGTATCTGGTCAATATACAGCACCGCGTAGTCTACCGTGCCCGGCTCGAACACTGCATCGAGCGGAACGACCCAGTGGTTGCACAGGAACCGATAGAGGACCGGAGCGAACCAGGTGGCGGTGGGTCGCTCGCACCCGTTCGGCTGCGCCGAGATGAACACCCCGGCCTGTTCATACCCTTCTCCCCACCCGACCGGCAGCGCTTCCACCGCAGTTGCCCCGCCGCCGAGCAGCGGGTTGTAGTAGGCCAGTTCATAGGGGTGGTACCACAGGAGATGCCCGCCCAACCCCACGGCAGCCGTGGCAACCATGAGCGGGGGACGCAGCAGGCGCGAGGTTCCAGACCCGACCAACCCGGCCAGCCTGACCAGCCCGGAGGCGGCAATAATCGTCAGGGCCGGGAACACCGGCAGCACGTAGCGGTCGAACTTCTTGGGAGGCAGGCTCATCATTGCCAGAAAAAGCAGCGCATAGAGCGCCAGCAACGCCAGCGGTGACAGCCGCGGTACTCGCGTTTCCCTCCTTTGCTGCTGGTCTCCCTGCCGGCTCCTCCACGCCTCGACCAACCCGGCCGCCCCGGCCGCCGCCAACCCGGCCATCGTCCAGGGGGTCATCCGCAGGGCCAGCACGACCGGGTAGAAGAGTGGCCCCGGATCGTCAACGGCCTGCCCCAGAAAGAAGTTGCCCCACCCGTGCGGTGATGCGCCTTCGTAGGTGACCTGGAGCACCACCCGACGCACCGCGCCGGGCAGGTCAACCCACGCCGCAGGCCAGAGCGCGACCCACACCGCCGCGGCAATGCCTCCCCACACCAGCAGCACCCACCCCAGACGACCAGCGACCTGGGTCAGGACCCTGACCCTGCTGCGGCGCTCTTGCTGCGGCTCTTCCTGCGCTTGCGGCTCTGCTGCCATCCTGAACACCCCGACCGCCGCAATCAATCCCACCATCGGCAGCAGGATGACCGAAGGCGATTTGGTCAGGAATGACAGCCCACCTGCCACCGCCGAACCAGCGAGCATCCCCCACCGTAATCGCAACGGGATGGGTTGACGCTGCCCTGATCCAGGTTCGCTGCTCCATTCAGGCAAAGGGAAAGCCGCTATCGCCGCCAGGAGCGCCAGCAGAACCAGCGAGGTGAGCAGGCCATCCAGGTGGAGCAACTGGCTGTGGGCCACGAGAAATGGCTCGGTGGCCCACAGAAGCGCCGCGACCAGCGCGACCCGCGGGTTCAACAGCCGCCGCAGGAGCACCCAGGCTCCTACCACGCTGAGCGCATTTGCCAATGCCACCGGCCCGCGCAGGAAGGCCCGGTACAGCGCCGAGTCGGCGTTGGCGTGGGCGAGCCAGCCCAGGTCCGCCAGCTTCTGGTGCGCCAGGAGTCCCAGAGAACCAAGCCACATGGTAGTCACACCCGGATGCCCGATGAGGTTCGTATGAGCGTAGTCGCCCTGCTGAACGTATGCCAGGAAGCGTTCAACCCGCTCGAACCAGTGGTAGGCTTCGTCAACGGTCACCAAGTGGCCCGCCAGCACCCGTGGCCCCAGGGCCAACCCGAACAGCAGCAGGGTGGGGATAATGCGATGGTGATGATGATAGTTGCGGTTATGACTCACGCGAGAGCGGGTCCGGCTGAGGGTCTGGTGGGGGGGACTGGCTCTTGCGGCCAATCTGAAAATCGGCTCCGCCGACCAGCATCACCAATCCCCCCAGAACACTGACGATAAGACGCACCGACAGCACAAGGAACGCGAGCGCCAGGGCGGTGGCCGGGGACACCCCGACCTGCGAGAGATAGAGGGTAAAAATCAGTTCGCGTGCGCCCATATTATTGACAAAGACCGGCAGCAACCCCAGTATGTCCGTCAGCGGGGCCATCAGTGCATAGAGCAGCAGCGGAGCCTGGATGTTGAGTGCCAGGCCGCAGACGATATTGATCACCACCCAGGTGGTTTGGAAGAGCAACGAGATGCCCAGCACCAGCACCAGCGCCCGCCCCTGGGGAAAGTAGTCGGCCAGCGATTGTGCCACCCGTTCTATCGGGGTTCGTAGGACCTCCGGCAGCCGTGCCCCCATCCGACGGGAGAACCATGGCGCAAGCAGGCACCCGGCAGCGACCGCCACCCCGGCCAGCGTAAACCCGATAGTCACCAGGTAGAGCCATCCGTCGGTCTCAATGCGTCCGCCGGCCACGCCCGTACAGGCCAGCACCAAAGCCCCGTTGGCAATCAGGCTCAGGGCCAGAAACCCCGTCAGCCGGTCTATGAACACTGATGCGCTGGCCTGGCTCAGGCTCCCGATACGGCGGCCAAGCTGAATGGCGCGCACGGCATCGCCGCCGACCCCGGTAGGCAGGAAGTTGTTGGCGAACTGCCCGACCAGGTAGGCGCTCACCAACCAGGGGTAGGGCTGCTGCTGCCCCCGCGATTGCAGCAGGACGCTCCATTTGGCAGAACTCACGGCGACCCCGCCGATTTGCAGCGCCAGCGCCAGACCGAGCAACCCCAGGTCAACCGAACGCCACTCTTCCAGTATTTTCGCTGGGTCGGCCATGAGGATGAGGGAGATGAGCAGTCCGGTGGTGACGATATACCGGACATAGGTCAGAGCGCGGGGCCATCGGTGAACTCGCTGCATGGGTTGCCTTTCTGTCTGCGGGTCAGGATTTCGTGCTCGCCCCCATTATACGACAGGTGCGGGTCAGGGGGTTCCGTGAATGCGCTCCGCAGCCGTTGCTTGCTGCGAAGGGAGAAACAGGAGGGAATTGCGACTGCCCAGGTCTCTGGGATAACGTCGTTGCTTCTTTGGTTATCAGGAACCGCGCAGAGGTGCGCCTCCCGGTGCTGCTATTCTACCATGCTTTTGGGGCGCGATGATGAAGATTGGGATGCACAGGGGCTGACCGGCGACGTTGCAATCTCCCCCCAGACCGGGTATAATCAATCATAGCCAGTTGGAATGAGCCATTCATATCGAGAGAGGGCGGGAGCCTATGAGTCTATTCCACCAGTTTGTTCAGACCGTGAACAAAGAGTATGACCGACGCATCAGACGGGCCAGCGAGATTATTGAGTACGGGATGGGCCACGGCCACGGCCACGGCCACGGCCCTGAGCACGAGCACGACCACGGGCAGGGAAGCCACCAGGATGAGGACGAAGCCACCGCGGCCTCCGTCGAAATTTCGAATATCCCACCAGGCACTCGCGTACCAGACGATGCCTCCAGAGCCAGCGACCACCATGCCTGAACCCCGTCTGGTGCTGGCTTCGGCCTCGCCGCGCCGCCGCGAACTGCTGGCGCTGCTGGGGGTTTCTTTTTCCGTCGTCGCCACCAGCGCCGAAGAATCGGGCAGCGCTGCCCCATCCGAAGGCCAGCCAGAACTCCCCCCCTTCCCGCTGCCGCCGGCCGTGCATCCATCGCGGCTGGCCTGGCAGAAAGTGCAGGCCGCCCGTGTTGCTATCTCCGCCACCTCCGCCGAGGCTGGCGCGGAGGCCGGGGCGCAGACGGTGGCCGAGGCCGGGGTGGTGCTTGGAGCGGACACCATCGTGGTGCTGGACGGTGAGGTGTTGAACAAGCCCCGCGATGCCAGCCACGCCCGTGATATGCTCACCCGCCTCGCCGGGCGCGGGCATACGGTCTATACCGGGTTGTGCGTCTATTGCAGCACGCCGCGGCCAGAGGGTCACTTCTGCGTGGACCTGGTCGCGACTGAGGTGACGCTCCGTCCGCTCCAGGCCGGGGCCATTGCGGCCTATGTTGCCTCTGGCGAACCCCTGGACAAAGCCGGGGCCTATGGCATCCAGGGCGAGGGGGGGCGCTTCGTCTCCCAGGTTGTGGGCAGCTATACCTCCGTCGTCGGGCTGCCCCTCCCGGCGACCTGGCACCTGCTCACGGCTGCCGGCATCACCGGGCTGAACGACCCGGTCGCTGCCTATCATAGCTGGCTCCGCCGCCAGCGAAAGGAACCGCTGCCATGTCCTCCAACGCTTCCGTAAAACTGCTGATTGTGGATGACCACCCGCTCTTTCGTCAGGGGGTTCGCTACGCCCTCGAAGCCGCCAGCGATGTGCTCATCGTTGGTGAGGCCGCCAGTGCCGAGGAAGCCCTCGAATGGCTTGGGATCATTGACCACAGTCAGGAACCGAACGTCGTGCTCGTTGACCTGAACCTGCCGGGTATCAATGGCCTGGACCTGACCCGCCAGTTGCGCCGCCAGTATCCCGGCGTGGGCGTGATTATGCTCAGCATGCATGAAAACGACGAACAGGCGTTCCTGGCCCTGCAAGCTGGAGCAGCGGCCTACCGTTCCAAAGATGTCAAACCCGGAGAACTGCTCGATGTGTTGCGCCGCGTGGCCCGCGGCGAATACGTCATCAACGATGTGGTGATGGAGGAACCGAAGATTGCCAGCCGGCTGCTGGCGCAGTTTCGCAACCTCCCCCAGGAACTGGCGACCACCCCCGATATTGACTTCCCGCTCTTCACCCCGCTCAGCGAACGGGAGATAGAGGTGCTGGAGCGCATTGCCATTGGGGGAAGCAACCGGGACATTGCCGACGAACTTGGTATCAGCACCCAGACGGTCAAGAACCACATCTCCGCCATCTTGCGCAAGCTCTCGCTCAACGACCGCACCCAGGCGGTGCTCTATGCCATGCGGCGGGGGTGGATTGAAGCCCCCGACACGCTCTATTCGGCAGCAGGGACGGAGCGGGAAGGACCGGAAGGCGAGGAGGAATGAGGAAGAGGGGGGAGGACCTCCCTGCCCTCACTCGTCACTCATTGTTGGGGCGAGGTGAAAGGTGGCGGTCCAGGCGCGGGTAGACCCCTAGCACGATGGCGGCCGCGAACAGCACCCCAGTCACCATCCGCATCCACCAGTTGAACGTTCCGATGCCATCCCCACCCCCCCGCAGCGCAACCCACGGGAGCATATCGTCGAGCAGGTGGGTCGTGCCATCCAGCACCATGGGCAGCAGCAACAACCCGGTGTCTTGCAGACTGATGGGGCGTATGGCCCCGCGCACCCATCCGTAGAGCACCCCGCCCACCAGCAGCGCGGTGTACATGGCGGTTTCGCGGTGACAGAACGCCACCTGGTGCCCCAGCACCTCGAACGAACGCGCCGGAACCTGGTGGCACAGCGGCGTATACCACCGAAACACCATCTCCCCCAGGCGCGGATATCCAAAGGCAATCAGGATGGGGGAGAGCCACGGCAGCCCGCCATACAGCAGCACCAGGCTGTTGGCGATGGCGAGCCAGCGCGCCAGGACCCAGCGAACCCCGCGGTCAAGTAAACTGTCTCCAGCAGGCACGAATGAGCCGCCTTATCTGTCCTGTTCGTCCCGTCCGTCTCGTCCGTCCCGTCCGTTCCGTCCGCTCTACCTTCCCCGCTCCTACCCGCGCATCAGGTGGGAGAAGCGATGCCAGTATTGGCAGGCCGACAGCGCCGCGATGAACAATGTCACCATCAGAGCGGGTTTGCCGCTGCGCGGCCCATCGGCAATCCAGAGGAGCAGCGCCACCGTCATGACCACGGTGGTTGCCTTCCCCAGCGCCAGCGATGTCGCGATGTGCGCTCTCCGACGGTACAGCATGATACCACTCGCGACAATTCCGATATCGCGCAGCAGGAACAGGCCGGTCATCCACCAGGGAATCTGACGCGTCCACGAGAGCGTCACCGCGACCGTGTTTATCACGACCTTGTCGGCCACCGGGTCGAGCATTTCTCCCAGGGGAGAAACCTCACCCCGCCAGCGAGCGATGGGGCCGTCCAGCACATCGGTGAGCATCGAAAGCCCCAGGAGCACCAGGGCCTCGCGCCGCCGGCCGGGGCGGGTCAGGCACACGACGATGAGCGGCAGCACCAGCAACCGCCCAAGGGACAGCATATTGGAAGGATACAGGAAGACCCGTGGATGAAAGACTTCCTCCGGTTTGAGCGCCACCGTTCAACCCTTGATTCAGCCCTTGATTCAGTCCTCGATGCCGATGTTCAGTTCATCTACCCTCCCGCAAGTTGGGGGCCTGCGGGAGGGTATTGGCGAAGGTTCACCGCGAGAGATGGCCGGACGGACCTACTGGGAAGCACTCTCCATCTGCGATGCGACTTGTCCCAGGGCATGACCAAAGACGGCACACCCGATAGCCATGGTCACAAAAACCCCGATAATGAAGGCAACCAGACCAAGGAGCGTAATCACACTTGCCAGGATATCCACCAGCAGCAGGATCAGCCAGAGCTGCGGCGATTCCTGGAGCATCCCGATAACCTTCTGGAAATCCAGCGCGGCTCTCCAGTTGTCGGTCTGTACATACCGCACGAGCGCCGGCAGAACCACCAACACGGTGGCGATGAACACCACCAGGTTGACCGGAGCGGCCAGACAGCCAATCATCGTTGCAACGCCGCTTTTGGTCATTGCCATAAGGATATTGAATACCATCTGAATGACAATCATGGGGATCGCGTAGATCAGGGATATGAGGCATGCGTAGACCCCACGCATCAACCGCGGGCCGAGCGTCTCGTCCATCTTCCACGTCGGCAGGGGGTCTGGCTTCCCCTGGGCAACGTTCCGGGCTGTCTCGATGACCTGCGTTGCGGCCCCCACGAAGGGGATAAGCATCGCGACCGCGCCGTAGCCGATTTTCTGCAACCATCCCCGATCTGCGGTGATAAAACTGAACGACTGTCCGATGTTCACATTGACACTCATAGATCTTTCTCCTCCCGTATTGCTCCTACGACCAGAACGACGACCCAGGAACCTGCTTCCGAAGAATCCTACCCGGACGAAGTAGAAACCAACCCAGTATATCACAAATCAGAAACCACCCACCACCCCCTGCCAGCGCCGATCAGCCCAGCGGGGAGCCTCTGTGTCCTTCTATGATGGGCAAATGCTCGACCCGAAAGCGCTTGCTGCTTCCGGAAAGTTGTTTCGCCAGATCTCAATCCGATCTCAATCCATTGCCCCCCGCCTACTTCAGGCATCCCCCCACCCGCAGCAACTTGTGAAACGTGTCCTTGCCCTGCTTCTGGAGCCGGGTTGCCTGGTAGAGAAAGAGTTGGGCCGTTGTCAGCGCGTCGCTGAGCGCGTTGTGTTGGGGATGAACAGGTATCTTCGCCTGCTTCGCCAGCGAACGCAGGGTCGTATCGCGGGGGCGTTCATCGTCTCCGCTCATCATGCGCTCATTGTGCAGCAGCACCCCCCCGATTCGTGCGGTATCCAGGGCCGGGCCGCGCAGCCGGACCCGAAAGTGCTTCCGCAGCGCCCGGTCAAGGAACTTGACATCAATAGCGGCCATATGGACCACCAGCACCCGCCCTTGCAAGCGGCTCAGCAGTTCGAGCAAGACGGGTTCGAGCGGTGGAGCCTGGGCGAGTTCCTGGCGCAGCAAGCCGTGAATACGAATGGATGCGGCCGCGACCTTCGAAGGCTCCGGAGGACGTGTCATACTATACCAGCGCCGGTCGAGCCGCACCCGCCCCCCTTCAATATCCACCGCCCCAATAGCCAGAATCGAATCCCATCGCGGGTCGAGGCCGCTGGTTTCAATATCCAGCACGGTATAGGGGACATCGCGCCATGGCAACCGCCCGGCAGGAACGGGCGCATTCAGATAGTCTTGAACGACCACGGGGAGGTCCTCCAGGCGGCGCGGGTCCACCAGGCGGGCCACCACAGAGCGCCACCAGCGAACCAGTGACCTCACGCGAACAAATCGGTCTGGAAGAGAAGCTCGATGTTCTGCTGAATGCGTGCGACTGCCCATAAGGCCTCCTTGAGTTCGCGCCGCTCCAACGCGGTCAACCACGAAACCGGAATCTGGTTCGTCAGAGGAATATTGCGCCGTATCTGCTGATAGTGATAGCGCAGGCGCAGCAGGCTCATCAGTTCGAACGCTGCCACCAGTCGTCCGCCCCAGACGGACTCAAACTGCTCTGCTCCACGCAGTGGTGCAGGCGAGTCACCGTGTTGGTTCGGGGGCACCCCGCCTCAAGCGCAAACAGCCGCGCCAGGTCAACGACGAGGGTGGTTCCCCGCACCTTCAGGTCAATCAGGTCACGCGTTTCGCCGCTGCGTTCCAGTACCAACTGACGAAAGAAACTCAGCGGGGCATGTTGTCGCAGGGCCACCCGCGCAAGCCGCCCCAGGAAGACCCGGTTCTCACGGCCCCGGCGTATCACCGGGCGCAGCACCGATTCGACCTCCAGCGACCCGTACACCGGGCGGTAATCGAAGAATGCCGCTACCCGCAGCAGCGTGTGTTCTCTGGGCATACTCATCCACTGTTCGAAGTAGCTTTTCCAGACATCCAGCGGCTGCCGCCACTCCGGGTTGGTCGCCATCACTTTGCCCGGACAGGGAGGAAACCCACTGGCGAGCAGCGCCCCGACGACCTGTTCGGCCAGGGCTGCAAAATATTCCGCCGCACCGGAGGGCGCGTCGCTCGCATACGCCAGACCGTTATCCTGGTCGGTGCGGAGGACCTGTTCGTATCGCCCCTCGCTCCCAAACGCGAGCCAGGCATAGGGGCAGGGGGGGGGACCCAGCGTTGCTTCGGCATCCTGAAGCAGCCGGACGACCAGCGCATCATACGCCACCGAGGCGACATGGCCCAGGTCGTTCACCCGCGCCCCGGCGTCCAGCAGCGACCCGACGGTTGCCGTGACCTGGTCGGCATAGGCGCGGAAGTCGTCCGCGGTTCTGGCCCGCTGGAGCTGACGCGGCAAAAACAGCGGGTTCTTGCTCTGCTGGCGCAGGATATCGCTGTGGGTCACCATCCCTACAATCCGGTCGCCCTCCACCACCGGCATGTGGTGAAACTTCCGCTGGAGCATCGTGACGAGCGCCTCGAACACCAGGCTGTCGGTCGGCAGCGTCAGCACCGGCGAGGTCATGACCCTGGTCACGGGCGTGGCATCGCTCAGCCCCGCCGCCAGCACACGGTTGCGCAAATCGCGGTCGGTCACAATCCCCGGCGGGTCAGACTCGACCAGAACCGAGGAAACATCGTGCTGACTCATGAGCATGGCCGCCTCGCGCACACTGGCGTCGGGCGAGATGCTGACCAGGCGGTATCGTATCAGGTCGCGCAGACGCATTCGGAACAGTTCGGGCGCAGCATTCGCGTCGTGCGCCTGGAGCCGCTGCGAAATCCGTTCGATGGCGCTGGTGGCAAAGAAGCGGTTGAAGAGGGGTATCGTGCGCCGCAACTGGTGAAACGTAGCCGCTGGCAGCAGGTAGAGGAGCACTTCCTCGCGGGTCCGCACGGTGGCGATGGGGGGCTTGTTGCGTATCAGCGAAGGATAGGCGAAAATCTCCCCTTCACCCAGGGTATCAAGAATTTGCACCCCGTGTTCATGTTCGCGGAGCAAGTCCACGCTGCCCTGCCGCACAATGTAGAGATAGGCGCTCGGTGGGCCATGATGCACGATGATATTTTCCCCAGCGGGAAAATATTCGATTTGCATTTCATTGCCAATTTGCTCAACCTGCTCAGGCGACAACTGGCTGAATGGGGGTATTCCTAGAAGGAATCGGGCAATTTCTTCCATGACGTGATATGGTTCTGGTTGCTGATACCGAGATCCGGGTCATCCGGGCCGTCCGGGTCATCCGAGTCATCCAGGCGATGATCGGCCCCTTCCCTTGCGATGGCAAAAAAGCGCAGCCGGGGAGGGGCCTTTCCTCTCCCTGCTGCGCTCTTTCAGTTGTGCTTACCGTCGTTCAATCAGTAACCGAATTGCCGTGCGTTCCTGGTTGTCAATGTCAATGTCAATGAACGATGGAACACAGGTGATATCCAGTCCGTCGTCCTGCAAATAGCTGCGAGCAATCGCTACAGCCTTGATGGCCTGGTTCGTTGCCCCGGCCCCAATGGACTGGACCTCGGCAACGCCATGCTCCCGAATAACCCCGGCAATTGCCCCGGCGACCGCGCTTGGCCGCGAACGAGTGGAAACTTTCAAGACCTCAGCAGAACTTTCGTGCTCAAATGCCTGATCATGGTTTGCACCGACAGCACGAGCCATTGGAAGTGATTGGATTACGTTCATGCGTTCCTCCTCTTAGTCGTTGTGATCAGTGGTTGGTATTGATCTCTATAGGTCCATTGGTTCGACAGTTCGACGGTTCGACCGTTCGTCGGTTCGTCGGTCGTCAGAGCGTTCACTCGTCCGTCTCCACGGATGACCATTGTGGGATCAGCGAGCGTAGTCAACGGCTCGCGTCTCACGGATAATGGTCACCTTAATTTGCCCTGGGTATTGCAAGTTTTCCTCGATTTTCTTGGCAACCATATGCGAAAGATGGATGGTGGCAAGGTCATCGAGGGTATCAGGCTGGACCATCACCCGCACCTCCCGGCCAGCCTGGACCGCAAAGGCCCGCTGGACCCCCTGAAAGGATGTGGCGATGGACTCCAGGGCCTCTAACCGTTTGATGTAGAGGTCCAGGGTTTCGCGGCGGGCCCCGGGCCGACCGCCCGAAATCGCGTCCGCAGCTTGCACCAGAAATGCCTCAACCGTTTGCGGCTCTTCGTCATCATGGTGCGCCGCTATCGCGTGGACAATCGCCGCAGACCGACCGAGCCGGCGGACGATATCTGCCCCGACCAGGGCGTGCGGCCCCTGAACCTCGTGGTCAACCGCCTTGCCAATGTCGTGCAACAGGGCTGCGGTCTTGCACACATTGATATTCGCCCCCAGTTCGGCGGCCATATGCGCGGCGAGCAACGAGCACTCCAGCGAGTGCTGCAACACATTCTGCCCGTAGCTGCTGCGATATTTGAGCCGACCAAGGAGCTTGATCAGGTCGGGGTGCAACCCCTGCACATTGGCTTCATAGGCCACTTGTTCGCCTTCCTCACGCATAATCTGGTCAATCTCGTGCTGCGTTTTAAGCGTCACCTCCTCAATTCGGGCGGGATGGATACGACCATCCTTCAATAATTTGATGAGCGCTACACGGGCCACCTCCCGGCGCACCGGGTCGTGACACGAGAGGGTAACGGCTTCAGGAGTATCATCAACAATGATATCAACCCCGGTAATCTGCTCGAATGCCCGGATATTGCGGCCTTCTCGCCCGATGATACGCCCCTTTAGCTCCTCACTCGGAAGATTGACGGTTGAGACCGTCATCTCCGACACATATTCAGAGGCACAGCGTTGAATCGCCAGGCCGATAATCTTCCGCGCCGTTTTCTCCGCCTCTTCACGCGTTGCCTGTTCGATGGCGCGGATACGACGAGCAGCATCATCGCGGGCCTCGTGTTCGACTTTCGCCAGAATACATTCCCGCGCCTCCTCCTGAGACAAAGCAGAGATACGTTCTAGCTCCTGCACCTGCCGGGTTCTCATCTGCTCGGCTTCCTGATACAAATGTTCCGTCTGCCGTTCCCGGTGGTGGGTCTGTCGTTCGCGTCGTTCCAATCCCTCAATCTTTCGGTCCAGAGTTTCTTCTTTGCGCTGCAACCGCTCTTCTTGCTTCTTCAGCTCCAGACGCGACTCTTTGAGTTCGACTTCTGCTTCATTCCGAATACGTAACGCTTCATCTTTTGCTTGTAACAAAATCTCCTTTTGCTGAGAACGTGCTTCCTCCAATAACAACCGCGCTCTTGTTTCTCGGTTCACAATACGATTGTTCGTATTGATACGCAACCAGAAGGTACCCAGAGCAGCTCCGGTGGCAAGCCCGATCATGAGGAACAGCACGGCCCAGAGAAGCTCTGATGACACGTATAGCCCTCCTGATATCTCTACGTTATGCAGTTATTAACGTGCTTTCACCCCGAACAGGGTGGTCATTCTTGCTCTTCTATGATGGATAGACGCCCCGCCGCTTGTGGGCGGTTGCGAGCTATTATACCCCAATGATATCAGTATCATACTGCTCAAAGGTAGCCATGTCAAGAAGCAATTAAAGAACAACATCTTTCCCATACCTCAACATTCCACCCTCTTGACAAAACCTCCGCAGGGAGGTATCATATCCGGCGTAGGTGAAGTGTGCGGCAATGGTCCCGTCACTTCCGCCGGGGGAACCGGGTGGGGGAGGCTTGAGGCGGGCCGAAGTGGCGGAATCGGCAGACGCGCTGTCCTCAGGAGGCAGTGAGCGAAAGCTCGTGTGGGTTCAAATCCCACCTTCGGCACCACTACCACGAACGGAGTGGGGAATAGTTTAATGGTAGAACGCCTGACTCTGGATCAGGTAGTTGGGGTTCGAATCCCTGTTCCCCAGCCATATGGCAAGTGCCAGCAACCGGCCCCCATCCTCGCCTCGTGGCGGGGATTTTCTTTTTTCGGAACCAGCGCGGCAGGGATAAGGTGAGACCCAGGAGGGAAGCAGCGCCATGAACAAGGACTATACCATCACCCACGAAAACGGCCATTTTGTCTATCGAGCGGGCGACCTCAGCATCACGTTCTACGAAGATGGGGTGGGCATTCATGGGGCGCAGGATACCTTTTCGGGTGACCGGCTGAGTATCCTGTTCGGCCCCGATGTTGCGATGGGGATGATCCGCCTCTTCCGCAACCCCGATGTTGTCCAGCAGTTTACGGCACCGGACAAGCCCCGGACGTAGGCGTCCTGCTTGCCGATGATCCCTTGAACACGCACCACGCACCATGGTTACCCCGCTGCGGAACATCCTGCTCAGGTATCCTTTTCTTGCGGGCTTCAGCCTCACGCTGGTGCTCTCTCTGCTGGTGATCGGGTTGGTCGGACTGGTCAAGGGAGACCGCCAACCTCGCCACGACGGCGAGCAACCGCCCGACGGAACGACCCTTTCGGCTGCGCTGACGCTCACGGCAACGCGCACCCTCCCGGACGAAGAAACCTCGCCTTTTGTCCCCCATATGCTCGAACCAGCCACCGAAGCCCCGCAATCCACCCATACCAGTGTGGCCCCTCCCGCGACGGAACCGACGGCCACGCCCATTCCCGAACCAACGGCTCCCCCCGCCCCTTCTCCCGAACCGCCGACCCGTGCGCCATCGCCCACGGCCTCGGCTACGCCTGGGAGCTACCCACCACCGGCGGTGCGTCCGACTGCGCCTGGGAGTTACCCGCCACCGGCAGCGCGTCCGACTGCGCCTGGGAGCTACCCGGCCCCCGCACCTCCGCCGCCAGACCGGCAATCATCCCAACCCGCTCCGACTCCTTCTCCGGCCCCTTCCCCTGGGACAGACGGAAATACGTCCCCTGCCCTGGAGATGTCCCAGGGCATTGGCCTGGACCTGGAGACGTGGGAGCAGGAGCACGGAGCGCCCGAAGGAGAAGTCGCCGGATTCATTGCGTATAACGAGGGAGCCTTTCGCGTTATCCCCCACAAGAACAACCATATCTGGTATCTGGAACGTATCTGGGGGGATGAGGCTGCCCTCCCCCTTGACGACGCCAGAGAAATAGCCCGCCGGTTCATCCCCCAGGATGCCACGCTGCTCGAAACTTACCACGACCATTCGTCAACCGTGGATGTCTACCACAGTGAGTGGCTCATCCAACGCTACCCCGAATCCATGGCCTGGCCCGGTATGCAGCCCCCTGGAACGGTCACCCCCGATAGTGATCCGGGGGATTTTCTGGTCCACTATCAGGGCAACCAGGAAGACCGTATCGTCTCGTTCTTCATCACCACGGGGAGAACCACCGGGAACGAGACCGAGCAAGTGGAACAAGCGGAGCAGCAAGAGTAGCCTGGGAGCTTCGGTTGCGCAGGGAGCGTTCGTTCGTTGGAGACAGCGCGTTGTGGATTGAAGATAGAAAATTGCAGGTAACGGTATGGCCTATTATATTCGAGACCACTTTCCCCCCGGCCCGGTGCTTGGCCCGCGCCGCCCGTCCATCAACGAGTTTTTTCTCTCATCCTACACCATGAGCATCTACGCCGGGTGCGAATTCGGCTGCCCCTACTGCGATGGGTGGGTCTACCACACTCGCCCGCTGAACGAGATGGTGCGGGTGCCGCTCGATATCCCCCACCGGCTGGCCGAAGAACTCACCACAGTGAGTCGGGGTGACCTGGTTGGTATCACGGCGTTGAGCGACCCCTACCAACCCATCGAACAAACCTACCGCATTACGCGTCAAATCCTCCAGCTCTTTGCCGATGCCGGGCAACCCTGCCTGGTCCTGACAAAAGGGACCGGCGTGCTGGAGGACCTTCCCCTGCTCCAGCGCATCAATGAACGGAGCCTGGCAATCGTCATGATGACGATCCTGACGCTGACTCCGCCCATTGCCGAGCGTCTGGAGGGAAAAAGCCCCTCGCCGGCCTCGCGCCTGGAAACGCTGGCGACCCTGAAACGGGCCGGCATCCCCGTTGGGGTCGCCCTGATCCCCGTATTGCCCTATGTGAACGACACCAACAACGTCCTTTCGGGGCTTCTGCAAGCCTGCTACGATATCGGGGTGGATTTCGTCGTCTGGGATTTTCTCGATATCCCCGACCGGGGCCACTTCAACCGCATCAGCGAAATGCTGGCCCGTATCGGTTCCTACCCACCGGACTACTACCGCGACCTCTATGGCACCCAGACGTTGCCCAACGCGACCTACCGAACCCGCTGCAACACTGACCTGGTCTATCGGTGCGACCTGGTAACGCTCGCTGCCCGCATTCCACACAAGGTGTATGCGGGCAAGCTCCTCCCGCCCAACGAGGCGGCCTTGCTCCTCAAACACTATGCCTTCTATGACATGGCGCAGGGGCGCAAGCATATGGCAAAGCTCCACCGAGAACTGGCCGACCTGGTCTACCAGGGACGGGCAACGCCAGACCAGCTTGCTGTCAGTCCGCTCTGGCCGATGCTCAAGGGGATACTGGGGTGGTGAGGGAGGCAGGTTCCGTGGTCTGGTCTTCGGCCTGCGCCCGCAGCCGGCTGAAGAGTTGCTCGCGCAAAGACCCCAGCCGCGTCTGATAGGCCGGACTCTGGAGCGGCTCCGTCCACATAATCAGGGCATCCTCACCGTTGTCGTAGTAGCGGGGGCGCTGCGCGGTAGGCACAAAACCATACTTGAGGTAGAGGTTCTGGGCCGCAAGGTTGGACACCCGCACTTCGAGGGTTAGCATGGCCGCGTGCATCTCGACGGCAAGGTCTATCAAGCCATTGAGGAGCAACTCGCCTATCCCACGTCTGCGGTAGGATGGATGGACCGCCACCGTGGTGATGTGGCCTTCATCCACTGCCACCGCTATCCCGGCATAGCCGACCATCGGGTCGGGCGCAGGTGAGGGCGAAGAAGGCGAAGGTTCGGGCGCACCTCCCCCCAGGAGGCGGTCCAGCAGCGGAACCGCGAACGGTTTTCTGCGAACGGTGGGCAGCGGGGGCGAACCACGCGGCGCGGGAAAGGTCGGGCTGAAACGGGCGACGAGGTAGCGATTGACCTGGGGTTGACGCAATTCGCGCCGGTACATCTCGTCGGACCAGTGAACATCGAAGCTCAGGCGCTCAATGGCCTGCACCGGCTTGATGTCCTTCTCCGTCATGGTCTCAATGAAGAAGTAGCCCACAATCCTGGTCTCTTGGTCCCAGACAAAAGGGAATGTGCCTACCCTGGTTTCTGGCTTCCTGGCTACGGAAGCGGCCTGGCTTCCTGGACCTGGAAGATGCTCTGGTAGGCTCCGTTGCGGCCAAACCCGCCACCGGTCTGGAAGGTGCCGGTCACTTCGACCAACCCCCAGACATAGCTATTGTTGGGTCCCAGGTTCAATTTCTGAGACTGGTCGGGGGGGAAGCCCTCCATCCAGATGGGGGTGCCCATCGGTTGCGGACTACTGCCGTCTTCCTCGGTTGCCACTCCTTCGGCCAGAACCCATATCATTTGATTCCAGAAATAGTAGCCCTGCGTGGTGATCACCTGGTCGTGGTAGCGGGTCGGGTCTCTCTGGAGTTCGGCCAATGACACGGCCCCCTCCCCCGAAGGGACATCTTCCGGGCCTATCGTGTGCGCAACCCGCTTGATACGCTCGATGCTCCGGGCGTCCGTGGCGCGGAGTTGATAGGCGTAGCTGCCATCGGGGCCATAGCCGCCTGCGGCCTCGAACGTGCCGGTCACGCGGACAAACCCGTAGACCGAATCGCCAGGACGATGAAGGTCGCTCAGCGCTGCTTCCGGAAAGCCTTCGACCCAGATCTGGTCTCCAAGCGGCTGAGCATCCAGGCCACTATCGAGCGTGCTGAAGCCAGGGGCCAGCACCGAAAGGTCCGGGTCGCCAGGTCGCCAGATATAGGCTCCATCAACGGTTATCTCCTTGCCCGTATAGTGCTCGGCCTTCTCCATCACATCCTGAACATAGAGCACCCCACCAGATGGGCCGCCGCAGGTGACAGCAACGCCAGGCTGGACAGCGACAGGATGGCGAGCATCAGGGATCGCCACGGAGCGCAAACCATTCCATCCCTCCTCTTCTTCACAGCTTCTGAGCGATTATACCAGAATGGGTAGGGAACCGCAATACCCCATTCTGATGATACCCGCAGGAGTTACGACCGGGTATCGCAGCTTTTTCGGAGGTTTGCAAAAGCCCTCCGGAAATGCTATACTAAAAATTGCGTAGAGACAGGATTGGCACATTCTGGTCCGAACTATCATGTCTTGATCAGGTCATGGGCTTTCTTCTCACCGAACGTCCGGGCGAACAAAGTTGAGCCGGGCGGGGCAAGCGAAGCAGGCCAGAGCTGCGGAGGAAGCAAACCAGGCGAAAGAGACCAGCGAAACAAAGCCCGACGGGATGGACGGAAAGAAGCAAAGCGGGCCGGGTGTGTCTCTATGGTAGGGAATCAGGGGTATCGGTGCCATAGCGTTCCTGAAAAGTGGGTTGCTCCCACTTTTCTTGTTGTAGGGCAAAAGTGAACCGTTCGCGTCAGCCGCCACACCGAATGCCAGACCAGAAAGGAGGAGCGGTGCTTGCTCCACCCGCGCCAAGCCGGGGGGTTTCCGCGCCGCTATTTCTATGAAGAGCGATTTTTATGCTGCCATTTCCCAGATTGCGGCAGAGCGTGGCATCCCACGGGAGGCCATTATTGATGTCATGGAAAAGGCCCTGGTCACCGCCTACAAACGGACCCTGGGGAACAATCCTCCTCCCACAGAAATCTCCGTCAAGATGGACCCTGAGACGGGTGTGGCACGTGTCTATGCCGAAAAGCAGGTGGTCGAAGAAGTCTACGATGATCGGTTTGAGGTGGAGCTTTCGGTTGCCCGCCAGGTGAAGCCCAACGTCCAGATTGGCGAAACCATCTTCATCGAAAGCACCCCGCGGGATTTCGGGCGCATTGCGGCCCAGACCGCCAAACAGGTGGTGCTCCAGGGTATCAAAGAAGTTGAGCGGGACTATATCTATAGCGAGTTTATGGACCGCGAAGGCGACCTGGTGACTGCAACGGTCCAGCGCATGGCAAAAGGAAACATTATCCTTGAGATGGGCAAGGCCGAGGCGATCTTGCCGCCCAAAGAGCAGGTCGAGAGCGACCGCTATTACCACGGACAACGGCTGCGCGTCTATCTGACGGAGATTCGCCGCGAGGAGCGCGGGCCGCGGCTCATCGTCTCGCGGGTGCATAAGAATCTGATACTGCGCCTCTTTGAGATGGAAGTGCCGGAAATCTACAACGGAACGGTCGAGATTAAGTCCATTGCCCGTGAACCAGGGCTGCGCACCAAGGTGGCCGTCGCGGCCCAGCAAGATGGCATTGACCCGGTCGGGTCGTGTGTCGGGATGCGCGGTATCCGTATCCAGAACATCGTCAACGAACTGAACGGCGAAAAGATAGATGTGGTGCAGTGGTCGTCCGACCCCAAAGAGTTCATTGCCAATGCGCTGTCTCCGGCCCAGGTGGTCGAAGTGCATCTGGATGAGCATGATCGGGCGGCGATGGTGGTGGTTCCGGACAAGCAACTCTCGCTGGCAATTGGGCGCGAAGGGCAGAACGTGCGGCTGGCGGCCAAGCTCACCAACTGGCGCATTGATATTAAGAGCGCGACGACGCTGCTGGAGGAAGAACGCGAAGCTGCCGAAGCGCGTGAAGCCGCCGACGCCGAAGCGATGGCAACGGAGGCGGCCTCGCCAACGCCAAGGTCGAGACGCGCAAAGTCCGGCTCGACGGAACCGTCGTCTACCAGAACACGCACTATGGCCCGCTCGGAGATGACTTGATT
>JAAUSY010000165.1 GCA_012032475.1 Chloroflexaceae bacterium | reverse complement strand
CCCGGCTCCCCTCATCTCCCCGCGGAAACACCCGCACAGGCCAGAGAACAAACCCGGCAACCCGGCTAAATAATCACCGCCACCGCCTCACGCGGACGCTCCCCCCCCCACCGTAATCACCTTCTTCTGACACCCCCCACAGAGCGGATAGAACCGCACACTATCCACCTGCTCATCAAAATGCTTTGCCAGCTTCGCCCGCAACTCCACCAACTCACGCCGTGTCAACCAGCACTCAAACAACGAATACTGCGTCCACGAACCATAACCACACAGCGTATTATGCACCTTCGTCCGTCGCTTATCCACCGAAATATCATACGCCACCACATAGAGCATCGTCTCATCAGATATCGAAGCCATCGGAGAAAAACCTCACCGGTCGCTAACGCACCGTAAACGGCACGTACTGCCCAATCTCCCCCTGCGCATACTTCGCAAACAACCGCACCTGAAGCTCAATACAGCGCCGATAACTCGTCTTATAACCAAACACTGGATGCTGCACCGTCGTATTCAACCGCTCCTCCAGCCGAGTCAAAAACGCCTTGCGAGCCTCATCACCCAACCGGAACATCCCCAACTCCTCCACCACATCATCCTGCCCAATCTGCCCCGTATTCAACATCGTAATCACCACCGAATCCACAATAATCGGACGAAACTCCTCCACCAGATCCAGCGCCAGCGCCGGCTTCCCAAACCCCGGCTGATGGAGCACCCCCACCGCCGGATCCAACCCCACCGCACACACCAGCGACACCACCTGATTCGTCAGCACCGTATACCCAAACGACAACAGCGCATTCACCGGATCCGTCGGCGGCCGCTTCACCCGCCCCGGAAACCCCCACCCCTCCCTGAGCACCTGCCCGAACACCCCATAATACGCCGCACTCCCGCACCCCTCCAGACCAAACAACCCCCCCAACCCATGCATCCGATCATCAGAATCAGCTTGCACCGGCACAACCAGCACCGCCACATCGCGCAACGCCCCGCGAATCCGCTCAGCCGCCCCACGCAGCGCCTCAGCCACCTCCCCATCGCGGTCGCGAGCATAGCGCAGCAGCGTCGTCCGCATATTCAACAACTTCCCAGCCACACACTGCCGTGCCACCCCGAACCGCCGCGGCAAATCGCAGTGCAGCGCATACTGCGCCAACCGCAACCCCGCATTCTTCGCCGGGTCCGCCGTCAGCGCCCCATACGACCGCCCATACGCCGAAAGATAATGCACCGGAATACGCCGCTCCATCAGCATGTGCAGCGCCGGAGTCGTCAGCGTAATATCCCCAAGCACCATCACCTGATCCACCTTCGCCAGCGGCACCCGCACCACCTTCCCCGGCTGCCGCCTCCCCGAATCCGCCGGCAAATCCACCCGCAGCACCTCCCCATCCAACTTCACCACACTATACTGCTCCGTCAGATACAGCGTTGACATCGTCACCTCCACCCCCTCCGCATAACAACAAACCTCCACCTCCAACCCTACCCCGTCCCCTCCTCCAACCACGTCTCCCATAGCACCACCCTCCCTTCCTCGCCCCCTCGTCCTCCCCGTCCTCCTCGCGCTTCCCCCCCCCTGCCCTCCACACCCACCCCACCAAGCAACCGCACCTCATCCGGCAAACAGAGCGGCTGCAACGAACACTCGCGGCACTTCGCCCGCTGCTCCAGCGGCGGCGGCAACCCCCCCCCGGACGCCAGCCGGTGCGCCTCCACCGCCAACCGCTCCACCTCCGCCCGCAACTCCGCCGAAAACACCACCTCCTCGCGCCGCCGCACCGAAAAATAAAAAATCTCCCCCCGCCCAATCGAACCACCCGACCGCTCCTCCAGACACATCGCCTGCGCACACAACTGCACATGATCATTCCGCCAGCGATTCGGCTTCCCCTTCTTATACTCCACCGGATAGCGCAACCCCTCACACTCCTCCACCACATCACAATACCCCACCAGACCCAACCGCTCACTCCACACATAAACCCGCCGCTCCTGCACCGCCTCATCCCTCCACACCCGCCCACCCGCATCCACCCCCTCATGCAAAAGCGACCCCTCCACCACATGCTCATTGAGCAACATCTCCCCCTGAACAAACTCATACACAAACCGACGCGGACAATACGCCAGCGCATTCATCATCGCCAGCGGAACCAGAACCGCCTCATGCTCCATCACGAATCACCTCCCGCTGACACACCCCCATCCCCTGCGTCGTCTTCGACCCCACCCCCAGATAAAACGCCGCATCCGCCAGCAGCGCCAGCGTCCGCTGCACCTCCTCATCAGCCGGAAGCTCATACATACAACTTCCCACAAACCCCACCTGCACATTCGTCCGCAACCGCGTCGCCATCGTCTCCAACTGATAGCGCACCGCCAGCACCTCATCACACATCGCCCGCACCCCCTCGTGGTCGAGTGCCAGCTCCGGCGGAGCCAGATCATTCCAGCGGCGCACCAGACTCCCGAACACCGCATCCGGCAGCGGAAACAAATTGAGCCGCTGCTTATTCCCCGTCCCAAGCGTCCCACGGGTCGTCACCGTCGGTGTCGCAAAGCGCAGCGCCACCCGCCTGGCCGGCCTCGCAGCAGCCACCAGCTCCGCAAAACTCCCATAGCCCGCCCACGGGTGGCTCCCCGCCGTCCCGAACACCTCCGTCACCAGCAGCGACGTCCGCCCCAACCGCAGCGCCGGAAAAGCCATCTGCTGCATCAGCGCCGCCGCAAACGACGAAAAAATATCATTGCGCAGCAGCGTCACCCGCACCTCCAGCATCGTATCTGCCCGCCTCCTGGAAACCCCCGGCTGCGGCAACAACGCCACCGTAAAATGCTTGCTCAGCTCCCTCACATGCAGCGTATTCGCCAGCTCCGGATTCACCTGGCGCACCAGCTCCAGAAACATCCCATGCACCCCGTGCCCATAAACCTCCGACACCACCGCCCCCAAATCAGGCTGAAGCCGCAGCACCAGCGCATACACATCCGGTTCCGTTCGCATAACCTCCTCCTTTCCCTATCATCATCTTCTCACCATCCTCGTTCCCCCACCCCTACGTAATAATGCAATCGTCCGACAAAGCCTTCACAATCTTCTTAAAAACCCCCACCAGTTCCGCATGTACATGCATTGCCGCCGTCCCCGTCACCACCAGATAATCCTGCTCCGTCCCATCCCCAAAGAGCACCCGCAAATCGCGGGAATACCACGACGTCCCGCGCAGCTTCGCAATCAACACCCCCGCCTGCTCCTTCTCCACCACCAGGCAAGGAATCCAATCCTCCTCAACCAGCGCAAGCACCTGCGGAGGAAGCGAAACCTCGCCCCCGCCCATCTCCCGCCCATTCAACCGCAGCCCCCGCAGCGCCGTCACCTGATAGCAGCAACGGTCCCGAAAGGTCTCCCGGCCCCAATGGTCCGGCGCATCATAGGCAAAGTGAAACAACAGGCGTGGCGTGCGAAAATCCTTCAACTCCAGATACAGCGCACAATCATCCTCATCAATCGCTCTCCCGGTCTCCCCGCACACCTGCCGAAACTCCGCCGCCCCCCCGAAGGGCTTATACGTATAGTTAGCCAGCAAATGCAGCGCATCATAGACATTGACCACCTCACTCGAAAGCAACTGGAGCGGATCATAAACTGCCGCCTTCGGCCCCTGCCACGCCTCGCGGAAAGCAAACATCATCCTCGTCAGCGCCGCCTGCAACTCGACAAACGCCACCAGGTCTTTCCTCTGCGCCGGAGTAGCAAAGAAACCGCGCAGGATATCAGCAAGCTGCTTCTCCACCTGACGCGGCTCGTAGCGCTTCTCGACCCCCCTGAACGACTCCAACCAGCCAAGATAATCCGCCACATGCTGCGCCAGTTCCCTGCGGGTCCAGCCATCGTGCGGCGACCAGCGCTGCGCATCGGCCTTCTTCAACCAGCCACGCCGCTTATCATACACCTCGAACGTGCTTCGCAACTGCCACGCCTGCACCTTCGTGCCCGGCGCAAACACCTCGCGCACCATCTCAAACAACTCCTCCTCCACCTGCTGTTTGCTCTCCGGGGATTCGAGTTGATACAGCCGAAAAATGGGGTAGAACGACTCGCGCAGCGCATAGACCGCAAGGTACCGGTCAAGCAGATGCTTGGGCGGCAAATGCTGCAACCCTGCCACCACCTCCGCCCACTCCCCGCGGGAAAGGCTCCGTCCATCGCAGGCTCGCAGCTCATTCGCCGCCTCCTCGCCCAACACCACCACCGCCTCGCTCAGGTGCGTCGTCTCGGCGCGACCAAGCACCCGGCCCACCCGCCCGATGCGCTGCGTCACCTCATCCCCATAACGAGCATCGCACACCAGCCGGTCAATGCTCTGGCGCTTTTTGCCAGGCCGCCCAAAATTGTAGCCAATATCCACCGTCGGGGTTGCCAGCACCAGCGGGCTGACACGCTGCCGCTCCTGCGACGAAGTCGGCCCGGTGATACGCACCGGCTTGAGCTTCTGCAAGGCCGGATACGCATGCATCTGGTTGATACGCCAGAGCGCGCTGCTAATAATCGCGCTATCCAGACCGGCCCCGTGCCAGTTCACCACCTCGTCCGTGTGGTTGCCCACCCACTCCTGTATATCCCCCTCCACCACCGTCAGGCGCAGTTCGGTCAGGGTGGGGGTCGTTTGCAGTCCCGCGCTCTCTGGTGGCTCGTTGTCCGGCCCCACCCGCCCCCACCCGTTCTTGCCAAACACACGTTCCAGGTAGGTATAGACCTGCCGGCGCGGCGTAGCCGAAAGCAAACATATCCGGTTGGTTTCGAGGTAGCCCCACTGCTTCCACAGCCGGAAGAAGAACAGGAAGTTCGCAAACTGCTTATTGTCGTAGTAGTGAAACTCGTCAATCACCACATAGCGAAACTGGCTGATGAACGCGGCAAACACGTTGCGCTGGTCATTCCCCCCATATTGAAAGAAGAGCGCCAGATAGAAGATATCCGGATTCGTCACCAGCACAAAGGGATGCTTCCGGACCGCATCCGTCAGGCCAAAGTGCTCCGCAAAGGTCGTCGGGTTCGAAATCGCCTGATACAACACCTCCCCCGACCGCGACCGTATCTGGGGGGCCAGCGGGCGCAGCGTCTCGGCCGTAGCCTTGATAACCTGCATATCCAGGTGGTTATCCTGAACAAACGCCCCAATATCCTGAGCATGCTGGTCTATTAGCGCGTTGGTCGGCGCAATGAACAGCGTATTGCGCTGCTGCTGCTGCGGGTGCAGCAAGCGCAGCAGGGATGCCACCGTCTTGCCCGTACCGGTGGGGTAGGTATTCATCACCAGCGGTGCGTGTTCCATCGCCTCATACGTCCGCTGCTGGTGGTAGAGCAGCGGCTTGCTGCTCTGATAGGCCGGTATCACCTTCGATATCTCCTCGCCGGACGCGACCTTTTCCGCGTGGGGCAGCAAGGTGATAGTGATAGGATTCGTTGCCATCGTTATCTCCCTCTTTTCGTTTGTTTCCCACTCACAGGCACATTGAAACGCATGTCACAGGGGATGAGCCGGTCCCCCTCCAGTTGGTAGCAGGGACCCCGCAGGCGGCTGTGGCGCACCAGTGGCATCGGCGCAACGTTCAACAGGTCGAACGCGAGCAACTCCGTGTCCGGCGGCAGGTCGGCGGGGGCGAGCAGAAAGGGAATATTGCCCTCCTCCTGCACACCCACCACCCGAACGGGGGTACACGTCTCCAGGTGCGCCTTGCTCATCCACTTGCCCAGGCGGAAATAGCGCGGCAGCTCTTGCGGCTCACGGCTGATGATATAGAACTCGGCGCGATTATCAATGGCGAGCGCTCGGATGCGCCCGAACTGGGGGCGGTTCTCGGCTCCCTTCTTGCGCCGCTCGGCCTGCCCATCGGTGAGATACCAACTCTGGCTCTCACGCTCGGCCCACATGCCCGGCGGAGCCGTCACCAGCGTATTGTTGCCCATCGCCGACCAGTAGGTATCCGGCTGCGCATTGAACGAGCCGAGCGTAAAGCGCACATCGCTCACGAGCGTGGCGGGGGTAACATAGACCCCCCGCTCATTCAGCGCCGCAAAATCCTCGCCGTAGTGCAGCGTTTTGCCATCGTTGAAGTAGCGACTGGGGGCCAGTCCGAGCGCATAGCACAGCGCCAGGTGCCCCACAAAGGCTTCCGTCTGATAGAGGTCGCTCACCTCGCGGGTGCTGAAAAAGGTTGGCTCCAGCAGGCGCAACTGGCACCGATAGATGTACGGGGAATTCTGGTTCATAGCAATAGCGGCGCTGACGACCACCTGGTTTGCCGGGTGGAGCAAGCGCCGCCGTCCTCCTTTCTTTTCGTTCTTCGTTCTACAATAATGAATAAAGATGACCTGCTTCTACTTCCGCGGATAGCTCGCGTCCAGGCGTCGCAGCAAACTTTCAAGCGATTCCGGTTCGGCGTAGAGTTCGCCTATCTCGCCCACCAGTCGCCCCACCTCGTCGGACGACAGCCACTCGACGCGCCCGATGACCCGGTGGCGCAGGGTTTCCGCAGCAGCGCGGGCCGCATCGCCCACCCTCGTCAGGTGCAACGGAAAATCGGCCTCCGGGTAGTTTCCGCGCAGGCGGTCGTAGGTGTTTTGCACCCACTCCAGGTTAGAGAAGAGTTCGCAATCGCTGAAGGCGACCATCAGCAAATGATTGCGTATCTTGCCAATGCGCGAGGAGATGGCCCCGTAGCGCGTGGCCCGCAAGACATTGCCAAGCACATAGCGCAGTTCGTCGGGGGTGACATCCTTCAAGGTCTGAATGTCGAGAAAGACCGTCTCCGGGCGCACATACTCATCCGTGCCGATGCTGTGGGACGGTTCGCCGCTTTCGGGGTTGCGCATCGTGCTGTTGTCGTAGAGGGCGTTGAACTGACGCGTGCCAACAACCGTTGGGGCGGGGTGCAGGCTGAAGGCGTCGTCGGTGATGACCCGCGACCGCTGTGCTCCCCCACCGCCCGCCGCATAGCCGTAGATCATACAGTCAATGCAGCGTTCGCAGGGGTTGTTGGTGTTGAGCGAACACACCTGTTTCTGTTCGGCATCCTTCCCCTTCTTGCCCTTGCTTTCGACCGCGTGCAGCAAGTTGTACTCGCGCAGCGCCTCGCGCCCGGTGCGCCGCTCCACGGCGGTCTGTTTGCGCTTGCTTATGACCACGCGCTGAATCAGTTCGTCTTCGCCGTCCCGCTCCCCCGCAAACACAAACTCCTTGTTCAGCGGCTCGCCGCTGCCCTCCGTGCGAAAAATCGCCTCCGACTCGACATGGCGCAGCAGCAGCAGGCTGACAAACCGCCCGTAGGGGTAGGCGCTATACTTCTCCATCAGACGACCCGCGTAGGTATTGATAATGCTCATCGTAATACTATCCTTCCTTTCCTTCATTCAACCGTCCAACCGTCCAACCGTCCAACCGTCCAACCCATCCAACCCGTCCGACCGTTTGAAACCAATCGGTCATCAAAACAAATCACCCGTATCCTCACCCTCCTGAAAGGGCGTTTCATCGTCCGGTTCCTCATCAGCTCCGCCGTTGTCGCCGGCTTTGCCATTGGTAGTCACAGCCTTGCGCGGTATCTGCTGCCGGATGTAGAAATGGAACGCCGAGCGCAGCACCTTTTCGTGGTTCAGCAGCCGGGACAACTTGCCGTGGTACACCTCCCCGAACACCCCATCAAAGAACGCCTCCACAAATTTCACGCAGGCATCGTGCAAGCGCTTGCTCTCAATATCGTGAATGCGCGTCAGGTGTTCGTAGAGGTCCTGCGCCGCAGCAGCGCGGAGCACCTCATCGTTGAGTTCCTGCCCAAGCGCCCCGATTTTGCGCAGCACTTCGTCCATCGGGGCCATCAGCGAATTCTTCTTCAAGGTCTTTCCGCGCAGTCCCCCCTTCCAGGCAATCTCCGCCAGTTGTTGCAAATGGTCGTCCAGTTCGTGCATTTCGTAACCTCCTCGGCTCTTCGCCAGTGCTCGTACTTCGTCCGCTATCGTCCGCATCACCCACCCGGCGTCCCCGCCGGAGCCAGCCTTCTCCTCGGCCAAGCGCTCCGCCGCATGAAAGACGCTCAACGCCTGGTCGGCCATCGCCGTCACCAGTTTGAGCAGCGGTTTGCTGTTTCTCACCAGCACGGCGCGTTGAATGGTATAGAGATATTCCAGTTCCTTCCAGAGTTGCCTCAAATTGCCAGTGTCGTCCCCGCGAGCATTCTTGTTGCTGTTGCCGTTGTTCCTCGGTTCTCGGTAGTCGTTGTGGCGTATCAACCCGCGCCCGCTCAGCGGAGCCATATCAAAGTAGACATCGCCAAACGCCTCCTTGTCGAGCGGGGGCGTCACCGCACCGCTCATCAGCACCTTGCACCCGAAGTGGCGTTGCAGCAGCAGCGCATACTGCATCGCAAAGAGAAAGCGTTCGGTGTCGTTCTCGCCCACCGCATTGACGGGGAAGGTCATCACCCCGCCGAGCGTTTCAGCGTAGCGCGGCAGAGAGAGGCCGTAGGGCTGAGCCTTGTTCTCCTTCGTGCGCGTCGTGAAGTTCAGCTTTGTTTCCCTGGTTTTAGCGGCTTTGAGCATCGCCTCCTCCGCATCCTTGAGCCGCAACGCGCCGCTGAGCACGTCCGAATTTCGGATACGCGTAATTTGCCGGCTCAGACCACTGACGAACGGCCTCGTCTGAAACGAGTAGGGGAAGAGATGCAGGTAGATGCTCTGTTCGCCGCGCACCTCGCGGTAGTTCAGCTTTTCGGCCAGAAACTGCATCTGGCAGATGCCGCAAACGTTGCGCTTGGGTTCGCCCGGCCCGCCCTTCAGCCGGTTCGAAAAAACCTGCACCTTGACATCGGAGCGAACATCGCCTGACATCCAGGGTTCGGCGGGGAAGGGCAGGCTGCACTGCACACACTGGTGGTGCTGGCTTTCGACGTAGTTGGGCAGCGCATCGGCAAAGTGGTCTGGCTTCGAGGTCTGCCCGCTGAAGCTGAGCACCCGTTGCACATAGGCGCTGATGAGGGCACCCGCGGGTCGGTGCGTGTGCTCTTCTTCAGCATCCCCCCGCCATCGCCCCAGATGCGGCTCCGTATCTCGCGGTCCGAGAGCGGGTTCTCGGCAGCTATCACATACGCCCGGTCCAAGCGAGCATCAAAGCCGTCATACACGGCGTCTCGCTCCGGCGGAACATCGAGCAGCCGGTAGAGATACTGCCAGATGTCACCGGAGACGGCGTCTTTGAAGTGCTCCAGCAGGAAGATATAGTAGGTGCGCAGCAGTTCGCCAGTGCGCAACCGCTCTGCCGTCTGCGGCAGCGGCCCTTCCGTCAGCAACCGTTCAATCTCAGCGGTAGGGTCGTCGGGGGCAGCAACGTGAGAGACAGGGCGCTTCGCCTGTTTTTGGCGGGCGCGTTTGACCGCATCGTTCGTCATCTGCTCGCGCTTATCGCTCTTGTAGGGTCGTTTCTGGATAATCGTCTCGACCACGCCGAACATCTTCTCAAAGGAGATGCCTAGGTCAAGACACTTGCGGTCAATGCTGATACCCATATTGGCGGCTTTAATGAACTTTTCGAACCCCTCGCTGGTCATCGCGTTGAGCGTATCGGCGACACGCTCAGCAATGGCCGTCATCGTAGCGTCGTCCAGGGAGGGCCCGGCCCCGCGGGGGCACAGGTAGGCCACGCCCTCCGGGTAGAGCAGCAGCGGCGTGAGGCCGGCGCGCTCGGTCATTTCCTCCATCACGGCGTTGTGGACGATGTTGGTGAAGTTGCCGCGCTGCTCCGAAACGCGGTGCGTCACAAACGCATACTGCGTGTCGCTGAAGGTGTTGAGGTGGTGCAGAAACTGCGCCTTCTTGTGCTGTTCCTCCAGCGTTTGCGAAAGGTCTATCTCGTCGGCGGCCTTCATCAGCAGTTCCATCTGGGCAACACGCTGCTTGTCCAGGCCATAGCCCCCGGCGTTGCCCTGGTTCAGCCCGGTCGCCAACCCCACATGCTGGTGCGCCGGGTGGCCGCGCATCAGGTGCAGGATATCTTCCAGGTAGTCCGCGTAGTCGGGGAAGAACCGGTCAAGCTGCAATTGCGGGATGAGCGGCTCGACGTAGCCGCGGGTCGCCAGTTTCGCATAGCTCACGCTTTCCCCTTCAGGGAGCATCTTGTTGATATCGTGGATGGTATAGGCCGTCAGGAGCACCTGCGTTTCAGGCTCCGAGAGACCAAGGAGCGGGCGAAGCTGCTGGAGTACCAGGATACCGTTCAGGACGTGAGTGTAGAGCGATTCGCCGGCTTTGAGGCCGCGGTCGTGAATCATCGCTTTGTAGGGCAGCAGGCCGGCGTTCGCAACATACTCGATATAGGTGGCGAACAGGACATCTTCCCCGGCGGGGGGGCACCAAACAGGAGGGCGATATCATCCAGGTTGAGCGGCTGATCCTCCTCATCGGAATCAGCCTGGTCAG
>JAAUSY010000164.1 GCA_012032475.1 Chloroflexaceae bacterium | reverse complement strand
GGCGCGTGCCGCGTCCGATGCCACCGCTATGCTGGTGCTGAGCGCATCTTTGCCGACCTGGAACAGCACGTGCCCGGCGGTCCCGATGCCCACCGCTACCGCGCCTACGCCCTGCTGGCGCGGTCCTATGCTGCCTGGGAGGTATTTGACTGGGGCCAGGCCCAGGCTGCCCTTGCCGCCCTGCTCAAGCTGCCCCTGCCGCCCGACCTGGAACCCCACCATGCCCGCCTCCAGGCGCAGTTCGCTATGCTCCAGCGCCTTGGGGACGACCATGACCATGGGCACCTTACCGCGCAGCATCCTCCCCTCTCGCTGCTGTGCGACCTGGACCGGGTGCTGCCACTGCTCGGCACCCTCCACGCCAACGCCCGACGACGCAGCGCCCAGGGACGCTACGACGTGGCCGCCATGTTCCACTACCGCTGCCTCGAACTGATGAGCCAGCACCGCCTGGCAACACACGGCATCCTGACCGAAAAACCCGACTTTACTGCGGCGCTGCGCCAGCACCCATCACTGGAGCAGGGCTATCGAAAGGTGCAGAAAAAGGTGCAGCAAGAACGAAAACGGCAAGGACAAAAACAAGGAAACATCTATGGCCTGCCAGATCGTCCGTTTGGCCTGTTTGTCGGCTATATGCTGCTGGCCGCCATGAATGACCCGCTGGTTCAAGGCTACCCCATCAAAAATATCGAGGATCGGACCGAATCTCGCAACAAAAGTATGCTCGCGCACGGCTTCCGCCTGATTAGCGAGAACGAGTACCACGAGTTTCGCAACGTGGTCCATACGATGCTTGCGCGGTTCTTCCAGGTGGGGGGGCGCGACCAGCCCGCCTGGGAAGCACAGGCGCAGTTTCTCAACCCCTTTGCCCAGCAAGAGGAACCGTCCATCTATGACCATGACCACGACCCGGACCCGGACCCGCCAGACTGGCGGCGATAAACGCAGCAGTTGGGAAACCTTCCAGCGGCGGCTGGGCGTGGTGCGGCGGCTCATCCGCGGCCCGGCCACGCCCGAAACGCTCATCGCTGCCGTGAAACAGACCATGTCCGACGAAACCTTCCCGCCGGACGCCCGCTCGGCGCTGCGCCACGACCTGGCCGCCCTACGGCGCGAGTTTGGCTGCGTGATAACCTTTCGTGCGGGATTCTATACCCTGGAAGACCTGGGACGACTGGCACTGCTCGACCTTGCTGACGAGGAACTCGAAGCCCTGGCCTTTCTTGGCAGGCTGGCGGCAGAAAGCGCCCTCCCCAATGCGGCCCATCTGGTCACGTTGCTTGGCCGCATCACCAGCCTGCTGCCCCCGGAGCGGCAGCAACAACTGGCCCGGATACCCAACCACCCCCAGGTTGAGGTCCCCGCCCCGGTCTATGATCCGCCTGCCCACACCCTGGCAACGCTGAAACGAGCACTGGCACGGCAGCAAATCTGCTTCGGGTATCGGTCACCCTACCAGGGGGCGAACGAGACCATCCAGCACCGGGTCGCGCCCTATCGTCTGTTTCATCGTGATGGACATACCTACCTGGAAGCCTATTGTTACGAATGCGACCTGGAAAGTCTGGACAACCGCTATCTTCTCTACCGGCTGAACCGCATTGTGCCAGAGACCCTGCGCGTGCTGCCGCAGTGTCTCCCGCCGGTTCCTCCGCCACGCCCGGCCTATGCGCTGCGCTATGTGCTGGCCCCCGATGTTGCGTGCCAGCAAGATATTTCGCTCTGGTTTGACGAGAGCCGGGTGACCTTTCAGCCCGATGGCTCGGCGCTGGTGGAAGCCCAAACACCCAGCCTGTGGCAGGCGCGACAAGTTATCCTGCGCTACCGCGAGCACTGCCGCGTATTAGAACCACCAGAACTGGTCCAGATGATACGGGAAACGCTGGATCGTATGAATGAAATCTATCAAGAAGAGGTATTACCATGACACCTGAATCTCCCTTGCTGTTGAATTTTGGACACCCGCTGACCGACCCGCAACGCGCCGAGATTGCCGCACACCTGGGAACCCCGCCGCGGGTGCATGAGGTGCGGCCCCACATCGAGCGGCACCGTCCGCTGGCCGATATCGCCCACGAATTGATAGAAAACATTGGCCTCTCTGCCGATGAGTGGCAAACGGAGCCGCTGCTCATCAACCCGCCCGGCCTGGCCCCGCTGGCGCTGGCGCTGATTGCCGAACTGCATGGCCGCTGCGGCTATTTCCTGCCCATGGTGCATATTCGACCCGTCGAGGGAGCACTTCCCCCCCGCTACGAAGTGGCCGAGATTGTCAACCTGAACACCATGCGCGAAACGGCCCGCACGCGCCGGTAGCACCTGCGCCAATCGCTCGAAAAGCCACCTCCGGCGAGCACATTTGTGAACACACGATGTGGTATCGTGAAACTAATACAATATCCGAACAACCAGGGAAA
Organism: Chloroflexaceae bacterium; assembly: GCA_012032475.1. Classification (GTDB taxonomy): domain Bacteria; phylum Chloroflexota; class Chloroflexia; order Chloroflexales; family Chloroflexaceae; genus JAAUSY01. Next base: position 8,095 of record JAAUSY010000164.1, on the reverse strand, counting down.
GAGAAAGGGAAGGAGCACCCGGTGTGTCTCAATCACTGCTGTCATTTGACACCGACCGTATCAAAAGTTATGTCTTCGCCAGCGACCTGCTCAGGGAAATTCGGGGAGCAAGCAACCTGCTCGATGAGCTGAATCGGGAGAAGCTGCCGCAACTGGTTCTCGGCGACCGGGCCGGGGAGCCGGGCAAGACCTGGTATTCAGCCGGGGGGAGTGGCCTGTTTGTGGTTGAAACCGCCGAGGTCGAGGAAATGATCCACCGCGTGCAGCAAGCCTACGCCGAACAGACCGGCGGTGCTGCAACCATCACCGGCGTCGCGGTGGAACTCCCCCCCGTTTTTCAGGTGCAGACCGATGATATCCGGCCCTTCTGGAAATTGCTTGGCTACCGGCTCAAGGCCGCCAAAACACGCAACCGCGACTACCAGGCCAGCGTCTCGCACCCGCTCTTTCGCCCCGGCGAGACCGACGGCAGTTGCTATGCAACCGACGAGGATGACGAGGGCCAGCCCATCAGCCGGGCCAGCTTGCTGAAGAGCAACCGGAACAGGCGGCTGAGAGATGACAGGGAAAAGAGAGGAAAGCCACTCCCCGAAGATTTCGCTGAGATTGCCAGGGCATCCATACCGCAAAACTACTTTGCGCTGATGGTGGCGGATGGTGATAGCCTGGGGCAGACCCTCGAACAGTGTGAGACGCTGCCCGAAATTGTTGCCTTTTCGAGGTGTATGCATCAAACGCTTACGGAGGTGGTGAAACAGGCGGCGCAAAATCTTGCCATTCAATCCAGGCACCATGATGTCCTCCTGCAAGCCGGTGACGACCTGGTTGTCGCGCTGCCGGCGCACCAGGCCCTTGCGTTTGCCAAGCAGGTGGCCGAACAATTCACCGCGCAGATGCAGCAGGCGGCCCGGCAGGATGACACCCTGCCGAGATTCCTGGCAGATTGCCCGCCCACGCTTTCGACCGCGGTGGTGTGGTCCCATGTGAAATTTCCCTTCGGGGCCTGGCGCAGCATTGCCGAAAGTGCGCTCGCCTTTACCAAGCAGCAGCGTGCGGCCCGGCTGCAAGCCAACCCGCGTGCGACCGAACCACTGATCAACTTCCTGGTGGTTTCCAGTGCCAACCATCTCGAGTTCAAAGATTATTACAACAGTGTGCTCGTATGGAAACACGAAACTTGCTATGAGCAGATTGTTCGTACCATGCGCCCCTACACCGTTTCGGGTTTGCAAAGACTGGTCGCTTGTCGCCAGAAAACGTTGCGGAATATCCCGCGGAGCAAACTGGAAGCCCTGCGGCAGGCCGTTTTTCAACCCACCTACCAGCAGGCGATGCTCGATGCCCTGCGGGTGCTGGTGCATTGGCGCAGCGAAACGGGCAAACAAGCGGTGCAAAACCTGGTATCCAGCAGCATGGAAGAGATGGGAGCCAGCGGGAACATGCTGTTTCCCTTTATCAAGACCGAAGCACCCGATGAGTTTGACGAGGACGAGATGATGCAAACCTACCGAACCCCCCTGGCCGACCTGGCAGAGTTGTGGGATTTTCTCCCCGGAGGAGGCGAAGATGCGGAATGACCCACTCACCCTGCGCTATCAGTTACACTTCAGCAGCGGGTTTCACTGTGGGACTGGCCTGCGCCAGGGATTGCTCCACCGGAGCGTAGCGCGTGATGCTGAGGGGTGGCTCTATGTGCCGGGGTCCACCATCAAGGGTATTGCCCGAGACCATGCCACCCGGATTGCCCGGTTCTTCGCTCTCGATGTCCCCGCACAGCACCCGCTGACGGCTGGGCTTGCCCCCTTTGCCACGAACTGCGATGTCGTGACCCATATTTTTGGCTCGGCGTTTCGTCCTGGGACCCTCTTCTTCGACGATGCGCTCATGAGCAAGGAAGAGCAGGATTTCTTTGTCGCCGATGGAGATGATAAAGACAAAGACAAAGACAAAGAACGCAAGAAACGGTTTCGCGCCCAGCAGATCGAAACACGCACCCAGGTGAGCATGGCCCGCGCCACGAGAACCGCCCGCCGGGGGATGCTCTTCAGCAGTGAATATGGCATCCGCGAACTGCGCTTCGAGGGAACCATTCAAGGCATCTTGACGGGAATCCCGACGACAGATGACGAGAACACCAGCTATTCGCTGGTGCTGCTGCTGGCTGCGCTGCGCAGCATAGATCGCATTGGCGGGAGCAAGTCGTCTGGTTTCGGGCAGGCAGCATGCACCATCACAGCCCTGTGCCTCAATAGAGAAACGTTCAACGACGATGCCGCGGCCAGCAAGATAGCCGCGTGCCTGAACCTGCTACCAGATCTTGAGTACTACCACCTGGCGCAGGAAGAGGAGGTATCAGGATAATGCAGCACCGTATTGTGCTTACAGCAGAGACCCCACTCTCGTTCCGCAGTGGTCGCAACCCTTCCCAGAGCAGCACCCTCGACTACATTCCTGGCACCAGCATCATCGGCGCACTGGCCCGGACCCACCAGATGCTTGGGGGTGGTCCCGACGAATTTGCCGCCTTCTTCTTGCACGAGCGCATTCGCTTTTCGAACTGCTACCCGTCCTCTTTTGAATCCTCGGACCTTCAGGGCGAAACAGACCCGGTGCTGCCCCTCCCGATGACAGCTCGCTCGTGCAAACGATTTCGTGGGTTTCGTTTTGGGGCCAATGCCGAACGCAAACGGCGGCAAGGGGTGACCGACGCGCTCATTCCCCTTGCGCTCTTTGCGATGAGCGGCGAACAGCGGGCCGAACTTCTGGAGCCGCTGGACCGGTGCAACTGCGCTGCGCCTGGGCACGCACTGGATAGGATAGAGGGGTTCTTTCGGCGGGGGTCGCAAGAGCACCACTACGGGCAACCCGATGTGAAAAAGGGAATCCGCACCCGCACCGGCATCAACTACGAAACGGGCACCGCGCAATCGGCCATTCTCTACAGCCGGCAGGTTATCCAGGCGAGGGCAACCTTCTGGGGGCGGTGGTGGATTGACGATGATCTGGCACCATCCTTTGAAGCCTTCCTGAACGAGGCAGACGAGCGTGGGTTGCTGCGGGTTGGCAACAACCGGACCCGCGGGTTCGGGCGGTTCCGTTTGGAACTGAACCCGCAGGCCATCCCCGATGAGCCACCAGCGGTCATCGGGGAACGGGTCGAAGCCTTTACCCGGCGCTTCAAGCAGGCGGCAACAACCGCCGGGGTCGAGGCACCGGCCCCACTCTATGTCCCGGTGCTGTTGACGAGCGATGCCATCCTCACCGATTCGCTGCTGCGGGCCCGCCTGCGCCTGGATGCCAGCGACCTGGAAGCCGTGGGGATTGCCAACGCCACGCTGGTCTACCACACCGCGGGCGTGCGCCAGGTGCAGGGGTGGAGCACCCTGTGGGGTTTACCAAAGGCAGACGATTGGGCGATAGCGATGGGTTCGGTCTTCTTGTTTGCCCTGGCCGATGACTCCGAGGCAACGATGACGGCCCTCCTGCGCTGGCAGGATAAGGGCGTCGGGTTGCGTCGGTCGGAGGGGTTCGGGTCCCTGAGCATTGCCCATCCGCTGCATCATGAACTGGCAGGAGAATACCGATGACCACACCTTTTCATATTCATGGACACCGTCGGATGTTGCGGGAGGTTGCGCTGGCTGCGGATGCCTTCTACAAGAAGGCAGAGGAACTTGGGCAACAGGCATTTGCCTCATTGGGTCGCGAGAAGCGGTCGCAGATTACAGGTTTGGAGAGCCTTGCCAACAGCACCCAGAAGACCAGCGATGTGTTCAACTACATCAAGACCCGCACCGCACGCCAGAAGGAGTGGCGAAAGAAGGACTTTGGCAAGGACCTGCTGCTCTATCTGGAAACCACGCTGGCAACAGAGCGCAACAATATCGTTGCCAACCTCAAGGCGCAGAAGATAGAGCTAGACGCGCACCAGCAGAAAGAGGTCTATCTCCTGCTCATCCGTGCGTTTGTGGCCCAACTGGCCGCGCAGTATGAATTTGCTGCGATTGCGAACGGCGAAGGCGAAACGAGCAAAACGAAAGGAGCGCACCAATGAGCACTGCCGCAAGTCCCACCGCGCTCAATCGCCAAATCATAGACTGGATCAGCGACACCACGCTCTACAAGGAGGCCCGCGATTTTTGCGAGCGAAACCCACCGCCGAGCAACAAGCAGGTGAAGCACCTTGAAGGGCTTGCTGCAAGCTGCCAGAACTGGAAAGGTCTGATTGACTACATCAAACACCAGCACGAGCGCGAAACGCTCAAGGATTGCAAGCCCTTTTACGCCGCCCTGTGGGGATACCTGGACGACCCGAAAAAAGGCCTGCGCAAGCGTATTGAGACGGAGGAGTTCCACCGGGTGAGCACAGAGGGGCTGAGCAAGAAAGAGGCAAAGCAGGTTCTGGATACGTGGACCCAGGAACTGGCCCAGGAGTTTATCACCCACCTGGTGGCTGAAGCATGGTGGCGACAGGCACCAAACTGAGGAGGCAGCACGATGTTTGCAAAAATGGAACGATACTATCTCTTTACCGGCGATCTGGTGCTCCAGACGGCGCTCCACATTGGCGGCGGCGATGCCGCAATGGGCGCGACCGATAACCCGGTCATCCGCACGATAGAGGGGCAGCCTTTCATTCCCGGCTCGTCGCTCAAGGGGGCCTTTCGCAGCACGGTCGAGAAGCTGGCGGCGACCCTGTCCCTGCCCAATATGGATTGGGATGTTCTGGAGACCGGGAGCGCGCGGTTGCGAGAGTTCAACGAGGAACTGAACAATTGCCGCAAGACCCAGTGCCACGAAACAAAGAGAACATGGACTGATGAAGATACTATTGCCATGGTGAAAGAGTACTTCCCCGAAACGGCCCTGCTCTTTGGCAACCCCTACACCGCGAGCAAACTCTTCTTTGCCGATGCGATGCTGAAAGACGAACAGGCATTGGCGCTCATCGAGCGACGTGACGGGGTGGCGATAGACCGGGATTCCGAACGCGCCATGGACGCGCTCAAATATGACTACGAGGTGGTGCCATCGAGCACGTGCTTCACCTTTGAACTGCGCCTGGAGAACCCGACGGATCGGGAACTGGCGCTGACCTGCCTGGGGTTGTCCGAAATGGTGAGCGGCTTTTTCGGGTTGGGGGGCAAGCGTTCGAGCGGGATGGGCCGTTGTATGCTGGACAACCTCCAGGTCTATGCGCTCGATTTGACCACCGGCAACCCCAACCGCGCCGAGGCACTGCGGCGATATCTCACAGGCACCGAACGGGAAGACAAAATGGAACGGTTGCGGGATGGCCTTCAGTTTATCCATGATCACCTTATTGCTCTGCTGAAAGAGGTAGCCTGATGCTGAAACGACTGGTGAACGAAGCCCGCTTTGCGGTGGATATCACCGCCACCGGCCCCCTGCTGATCAAGTCGGGCCTTCCCTCAACCGCGCGGATATGAGTCCGGTCTTCACGATGCGCCACGGTGAGCGGCAGGTCTACATCCCTGGCTCGTCGCTCAAGGGCGTCTTTCGCAGCCACACCGAGAAAATCATCCGCACGCTGCGGCCTGGCGAGACGGTTGTTGCTGACCCGTTCGAGAAAAACGGAGACAACCAGTCCTGTAGCACCTGGTTTAATGAGCGAAAGGAAGGTGAAAAGCTCACGAACGAGATAGTCTATACCGACTCCTGCCCGGTGCATCGGCTCTTCGGCTCGACCTACTTTATCGGGCGGGTGAGCATTGGCGATGCGTATCTCGTGGATGAAAACGGTGCTTACCTCGACCGCAACACCCCACAGGCAAAGCGCGAACCAACCGAGAACCGCGACGGGGTGGGGATTGACCGCCTGACCGGCGGCTCTTCGCCCGGCGCGCTGTTTAGCCTGGAAGTGGTGAGCAGTGGGACCCGGTTTCGCACCGAAGTTTTGCTGCGCAACTTTGAATGCTGGCAACTTGGGGCGCTCTTGCTGGTGGTGCAGGATATGGAAGATGAACTGGTGCGGCTTGGCTCTGGCAAGTCGCGCGGGTTGGGCGCGGTAAGGGGGACGGTTGACGAGGTGGTCGTCCATCACCTGGGACCCACCCCCGGTCGGGCAGACACCGAACTCTGGGGGTTGGGGCAGTTTCTCGGCAACGACTCCCCCTATGGAACCAAGCCAGATGATACCCTGACGGTGCAAGTTGCTCCGGCAACCGCGAACAAAGGGATACGCGCAGTGCAAACTTTTGAAAATGAGAGTTTGCAGGCATTGAAGGAGCAGGCGGTACCGGAGTTTATCCGGCGGATGGACGCCTTTCCCGCCTACAAGAGCGCCTATGAGAATCGCCAGCGAGGGACATGATTATGATGATGAATGAGCAAACCGCCTGGGCGCTGCTCCCCGACCTCACGGCACCGGTTCGGTCGCTTCGCTGGTCTGCACAGGCTGCAATGTACCTGGAACGGGTGCCCCTGGCGCTTCTCGATGAGCCGGGGATACGCGACGGCATTCGGTTCGAGTCCTACCAGGACGATATGGATTGGAGCGCTTGGCAGCGGGGTCGAATATTTGATGAGCAGCATGAACTGAAGTGGGAGCGGGTCAACGACAGGCTGCATATCGTCTCCTGCGGGCAGCACGTTCCCGCGGAACTCACCCCTTTCCCCTTGCCCGCCGTTCGAGTGGAAGAGCGGTGCTACTACACCTGGGGCAAACGGGTCAAAACGCAAGACTGCGCCAGGATTGGCTATCGCCCGATGAAATCGCTTTTGTCGAGGTGCAAGTTCCGCGCATTCTCCGCTATCCGGCAACGAACACGGCCCTGCGGGTGCAGGTGCGCGTGAAGGAATTCTATGCATCCGACGGCCAGCTCTGCTACGCTCGCTGGTGCGGGTTGAGAGAAATCGCCATATCGCCAGATTTCGATAAGGAGGCGCGAATATGAACCCCTATGATTTTGTGCGCGTCGAATGGAAACAACCAGGGCGACGCGCCGCGGCCCTGAAAGCCGACCGCTTTGGAGGTATCAGCGGAAGGCTGGAAGGAACGATCACCGCCCTCACGCCTATCTTGATACGCAGGAAAGACAAAAAATCCCCCGACCCTTTTATGGTCAATGGAGAGGGCACAGAGATTATCCCCGGCTCGTCGCTCAAGGGGCTTTTCCGCAGCCTGGTCGAGACCGTGGGCGGGGGAGCCTGGTGGTTCTTCGGCGACAAAGAGGCTAATCTTCCCCCGGCCTTCCGACGACCAGCGGATCCTGACCATCTCGATGCCGCCTGCCGTATGTTCGGCTTCCTGAATGGAGGGCAGGTGTTGCAGGGGCGCGTTTGTTTTGACGACGCGGTATGTACCGTCCGCCGGGATCGTGAGGCCTTCTACACCTGCATTCTCTCGACACCCAAGCCCCGCCACCGGGTATGGTACCTCGATGCGGGCGGTCGTTATGTTGCGGGGCGCAAGTTCTATTTTCACGCGCAAGAACTCAGTATCGCATCGGGCTGGCTCCCAAAAGATGCCGAGGTTAGCAAGCGACAAACCAGTACATCAAGCCGCTTGACCAGGAGAGCACCTTCACCTTTCAGGCTCAGTTTACGAACCTGGCCGCGGATGATTTTGCGCTGCTGCTCTATGCGCTCGTGCTCGAAGAGGGGATGCGCCACAAGCTCGGCTACGCCAAACCTGCCGGCCTGGGCAGCGTGCAGGTGCAGCTCACCGCGATAGAACTGGTGGATTATCAGGCCCGCTACCGTGCGGGGAGCGGCGGAATCATCCGGTATGCCAGAGAGACCTGCCAGGGCGACACACTGACCCCCTACCTTGCCGCGCAGATTGAACCCTATACCAGCAACGCCACCTCGGTGACGCTGCAAGACCTGCGGCGCATCTGGCAGTGGCCGCCAGTCCATACGCTGCGCTACCCGACGCAGCACAACAAACAATGGTTTGCGGAAAACCCGACCACGCCTATTCGGAATACTCCATAGGAGGAGATAGGAGCTATAGCTAGATAGGCAAAAGATACCCAGAAGTGAGCAGGAGTGCTCGTTAGGCACACGAGAGAAAGGAGCGAGATGCGGAAACGGTATTTCCCAGAGGCACCAGCGGGCGAAAGCCAAGCTC
>JAAUSY010000163.1 GCA_012032475.1 Chloroflexaceae bacterium | reverse complement strand
CGGAGACTACCGGTGGATCCATGTTCAAGTGCTCAGTAATCCTCATTGAGGATTGAAACTCGATGATCTGCGGACAGCAACTGGCTTCGCGGCTTGTTCAAGTGCTCAGTAATCCTCATTGAGGATTGAAACGTCAACCGACAGCAAGTCGGCCATCAACGTAGATAGGTTCAAGTGCTCAGTAATCCTCATTGAGGATTGAAACCAAGGACATTGAGCAAGTCTTGGCCTACCAGATGGATGCGTTCAAGTGCTCAGTAATCCTCATTGAGGATTGAAAACTAATTAGGCAAGGTTCTCAAACAAATAGCCCCCGACGTTCAAGTGCTCAGTAATCCTCTGCTCAGTAATCCTCATTGAGGATTGAAACTCCTCCTCATATTGATTGGCGAGGGGCTTGCGCACCGTTCAAGTGCTCAGTAATCCTCATTGAGAGCATGTCTCTAATTAGAATTGCATGCCATCGGGTCATCCGCCGCCCCGGTCAGGCGACGCAGCATGAGCCGAATCGACGCCAGGGTAATCCAGGCTTCGCTCGAACGTGGGTCATAGGCATAATCGCGCACCAACTCCCGGTTGAACGTCAACCAGGCAAACGACTGTTCGGCAACCCACTGTCGCGGCCGCACCTGGAACCTCTTCTGACCTGGAGGACAAGCAACGATTTCCAACTCTGTGGGATACCCATCCTGGGCCATCCAGTCGGCCAGGTCGCCCCGATACGTCTGTCTGGTCCACCCAGATTTTGCGGAGCACGATCCCGCGAGCACGGGCATCGGCCAGCACCCCCTGGCTCCGGCTCCATCGGAGATATTGGCGGCTGCGCCCTCTCGCTCCGCACCGACGACGGCTCGTCCGACCTCTTCTTCGGGACCCACGACTTCGACCCGCAGGAAGCCCGCAGCGATCCCACGCTCTGTTTCTCCCTGACCTGGCTCTGGAAGCCCATCCATCAGCGCACTGCTGCGCACCGGTCCACGGGCAGCTGCACCACCAGTGGGGAGGGGCTGGGCCATCTGCTCCGCCCACCTTTAGACCAACCCCTGGACGTGCAACTCGCCGGTGAAGCTGAAGGGGTCAGGGGTCTCCGCCGTCGGCACCCCGAAGGGCGTATAGCTGAGGGGAGCCGACGGAACCCCCGCCTCGTCCACCCGCAGGCGCACGCTACCGAGCACATCCGCCACCTCCCACGTGCTCGGGCCCGCCCCCTCCTGCGCCGCCAGCCGTGCCACCCCATAGAGGGAGTGGGTCGTCGAGACCCCTGCCGTCGCCTGGAGCACCCGCCGGCTCAGCGGCGCGGCCAGGTCCTGCGTATAGCGCGTTGTCGTGCCGTCCCGCGTCGCCTGGAGCAGCACCCCGTTCCCATTGTAGGCATAGCTCGTCCCATCGTGCTGCACCAGCCGGTCGGCAGCGTCGTAGTGGAAGCTGCGGCTGCCATCGTCCAGCAGGTTGCCGTTCGCATCGTACTGCCACCCGACCACCTGGTTGGCCGCGTTGTAGGTGTGGCTGGCGACAAGTTGGCCGTTCTCCCAGAGACCGGTGCGGTTCCCCACCGCATCGTAGCCATACTGATAGGCGGGGCCGCCTCCCCCCGTGCTGGCCTGCGTGATACCAATTTGCGTTTTGTCATAGTATTCTCAGATGGGGAAAAAAGGTCATGGAAGTCAGCACTGCGGCGTTCGCCGCCAGGTCCCGTACCCCCTCGACCAACGCATGCATCACCTGCTGCAAGGTGTCAAAGACGGTGTTGCGGAGGGCGTGCTCCCGCAAATGATCCCAGAGATGCTCAACGGGGTTCAGCTCATACCAATGTGCATTATGGCGTAACATATCTCACCCCATTTTCACTCAATCTGTAGCCATCCCCACGCTCTACATCAAAATGCACATTGGTATGAGATAGCCCGTCGAACTGCGGTAGCCCAGGCGCAACCCTTCAGCACCGTGCTCGATGAAGCAGTGCTTCCATTTGCTGATAAACGGCTTCGAAACCGCCAACATAGAGGCGATCTTTTTTCGGGTTGCCAGAGGTTGCCAGGTGTAGCCAGGTTGTCGCCCAACCCACAGACAAGGGCAGAAACTGGTGGAATTTCCGAGTGGTATAAGAGTGATGGAAAAGCAGGGACAGACGACGACCGACGACAATGGACAAGCTGTGCTATAATAAAACCTTAGTGGTAATGCAGGGTACCCCGTGTCCCTGCGGGTGGTGGCAGTTGTTGCAAGAAGCAGGAACGGCATCGTTATGTTTGAAAGTTTGTCAGACCGTCTTCAGACCGTCTTCCAGAAACTTGGAAGCAAAGGCGTGCTCACCGAAGAAGACGTGCGCGAAGGGATGAAGCAGGTGCGGATTGCCCTGCTGGAAGCTGATGTCAACTACAAAGTGGTGAAAAACTTCGTCGCCCTGGTCACCGAGCAGGCCATAGGCGAAGAAGTGATGAAGAGCCTCACCCCGAGCCAGCAGGTGGTCAAAATCGTCCATCAGGAACTCATCAACCTGCTCGGTGAAAAGAACGAACCGCTGCTCGAAGCCAGACCCGGCCCAACGATCATCATGCTGGTCGGGTTGCAAGGCACCGGGAAAACCACCCTCGCGGCCAAACTCGGTCTCTACCTGCGCAAACAAAAAAGCAAACGGGTGATGCTCGTTGCCTGCGATGTCTACCGCCCCGCGGCCATCACCCAGCTCGAAACGCTCGGCAAACAACTTGGCATCCCCGTCTACAGCGAAGGGACCGACGCCCGACCGCCGGACATTGCCCGCCGCGCCATCGAAAAGGCCCGCCAGGACCTCGTCAACGTCGTCATCATTGACACAGCAGGTCGGCTGCAAATAGATGAGCGGTTAATGGAAGAGCTGGAACAAATTGATGCCACGGTGCAAACCACCGAACGTCTCCTGGTTGTTGACGCCATGACCGGCCAGGAAGCGGTCAAGGTCGCCGACGCCTTCAACCAGCGCATCAACCTCTCCGGATTGGTGATGTCCAAAATGGACGGAGATGCTCGCGGAGGAGCGGCGTTGTCGGTGCGGGCCGTCACCGGCGTGCCCATCAAATTTCTCAGCACCGGCGAAAAAATTGACAGCAACACACTGGAGCCATTTCACCCCGACCGGCTGGCATCGCGTATTCTGGGAATGGGCGACGTGCTCTCGCTCATCGAACGGGCCGAACAAATCTACGACGCGGAACAAGCCAAAGCGATGGAAAAGAAACTCCGCAAAGGCAAGTTCGACTTTGAGGATTTCCTCAACGCCATGCACCAGATGCGCAAGCTCGGCCCATTCCAGCAAATCCTGGGGATGATACCGGGGTTCGGAAAGGTCGTCCAGGCCATGGAAGAAAACCCGGACATGATGCCCGAAAAGCACCTGAAGCGGGTTGAGGCCATGGTCTGCTCCATGACCATCGAAGAGCGTCGGAACCCGCCCATCATCAAAGGAAGCCGCCGCGAACGGATTGCCAGAGGGAGCGGCACCTCGCTCGAAGAAGTGAATGCCCTGCTCAAGCAGTTTCAGCAGATGCAACGGATGATGAAACAGATGACTGGCGGCAAAGTGGGCAAGAGCGGCAGAGGCAAAAAGGGCGGTCGAGGCGGCGGTGGCGGGGGTCAGATAGACCCCCGCGACCTGATGGGCATGCTGCGCTAGCGAGAACCGAACGGATATTACGGACCGGACGTATCGTGACGGTCACGGTAACACGGTAACACGGTAACACGGTAGCGGTGCCAACGTCGGTTGGCACCCGAACCGCTGGTTCCTGGGAACAGGACGAACAAGCGAACAAGCTATCTGGAAACACATGAAGGAGGTCTACAGACACTATGGTCAAAATTCGTCTTCGCCGCACGGGCAAGACTAAACAACCAAGCTACCGAGTCGTGGTGGCGGACTCCCGCTCGCCACGAGATGGACGGTTCATCGAAATTATCGGACACTACAACCCGGTGCAGCAACCAAAGGTGCTGAACATCAAAACCGACCGGGCCCGCTACTGGCTAGGGGTCGGGGCCAGGCCATCCGACACCGTTTCGTATCTCTTCCGGAAAGTCGGTATCTTCGATAGTGAGGGCAAGTTGCTCTCCGAATCTGCCGATGGCAGCGTTGAAATCACCAACGGAAAGACCGAAGCACCGGTTTCCTCGCAGGCTCCGCGCTTGCGCAAGGACGGGAACGAAGGGAACGAGGAACCTTTCCCCTCCCGACCTCCCCTGCCCGAAGCGGTGAATGGGGAAGCCGAAGAAACGGTTCCGGCTCATTCTCCCCGGCCCGAAGAAGAAATAGCCGAACACGATGCAGTTGGAAACTAACCATACCCCCAGAAGCGATCTGGTGGAAAGACCCGGCCAGGGAAAGGGAACCAGACGAACCCCCGCCGTGCGGGTGCGCCGCGGAATGCGCTCCCCAGGCCGTCTGGCGTTCGTCGCCCCTGGCAGGCATGCTGGCAGAGACGCAGAAAGCGCGGGGGGATTTCCTCCCGCTGACGGCCCCGCGTCTCTGCGGTCCCATTCCCATCTGAGCGCTGTCAGCAACCACCCCGGCCGTTTGCGGTTGGGGGAACGAAAACTATGAGAGAACTACTGGAATACATTGCCCAAAACCTGGTGGACAAAACCGACGAAGTGAAGATAAAAGAGCGGGTTGGTCGCTTCACCGTTACCTACGAGCTTTCGGTCCACCCCGGCGAACGGGGAAAAGTCATCGGTCGCAATGGACGGATTGCCAGAGCTATTCGGGATGTGATGGGAGTCGCCGCGGCCCGCCAGAATAAACGGGTCCACATTGATATCAAGTAGCGCCAGTTGAGGCATGACAGACTTGATAGACTTGATAGACTCGATGGACTCGATGGACTTGATGACCGAAAACACCCAACAGACCACGGGCGTCGCCCCCGATGCCCTCCTGCTGATCGGGTACATCATCGGAGCCTTCGGGGTGCGAGGCCAGGTCAAACTCAAAGCCATTACCGACCAGCCTGACCACCTCAAGCACCAGGTTCGGACTATCTATATTGGCGCTGTTGGCGCTGTTGGCGCTGGTCCCCGGAGCACCGGCCCGTATGGCCCCCTCCCCTCCGCGCCAGTCGCCTGCCGCCTGCTCGAAGTTTCCATGCACAAGCCCGGCCTGCTCATCCTGACGCTCCAGGGCGTGAACACCCGCGACGAAGCGGAAACCCTCCGCAGGGCCGAAGTTTTCATCCACGAAGATGACGCAGTTCCCCTCGAAGCCGATGAATACTACCTCCATCAACTCTACCACCTGCGCGTCGAAACCACCGACGGAGTCGAGGTAGGCCGCGTCCGCGAGGTGCTGCAAACCGGCGCTCACGAAGTGCTGGTGATTGCCCGCCCCGGTCAACCCGATGCCCTTATCCCCCTCATCCGCGAGGTCGTGACGTTGCTTGATATTCCAGGTGGGCGCGTGGTGGTTCAGGTGATGGAAGGGTTGCTCTAGCTCGTGAGACTAGCAGAACTGGGAACCGAGCAATTTGCATTGGCCCAACCTGTGGTATCATATCGCCAGCACTAGGGCCTTGGCAGGGCGACGGTATGGATGCCTATGCATGGATGAGATGAGAAGGAGAACGGGCCGTTTGCTGCCCTGCGGTGATTTCGAAGGAGTAGAGACTACATGGATGCCATCGGGAAGGTTTTCGATGCCATACAGAACTTTTTCCTGGTCTGGCTGATTCGTCCCTCAAAGACATGGCTTGACCAGCACCCCACGGCGAAACAATGGCTGGAAGTCTTTCGCCTGGGTCTGTTTCAGTTTGGGATGGGGGCCTCGCTCGCCCCACTGGTCGGAACGCTCAACCGCGTGCTCATCTATGAAACCGGTATACCCGCGGTGGTCGTTGCTTTCCTGATTGCGATTCACTACTTTGTATCTCCGGTGCGGGTGATGATTGGTTTCCGCTCCGACCAGTCGCGGGCGCTTGGCCGCTGGCGCACCCCCTACCTGCTGTTCGGGGCCATCCTGACCTACGGCGGTCTGGCGGCGGCTCCGTTTTCGCTGCTCATCCTGGGAGGGGGGCAGCTTCCCTTCATCGCCGGCTTCATCGTCTGTACCATTATCTTCCTGGCCTACGGGCTTGGGTCCAACATGGTCGAGACTATCTACCTCGCCCTGGTAAGCGATATCACCCCTCCCAAAGAGCGCGGCAAGGTGCTCGCTGTGCTGTGGGTGATGCTGGTGATGGGCACGGTAGTCAGCGCCATGGTCATGGGGAGGTTGCTGGAAGACTACAGCGAAACCCGCCTGGCCCAGGTGATGCAAGGGTCAGCGGTCGTCTTTCTGGTGATGACGGTTGCGGCGCTGTGGGGCAAGGAGCAACTCAACCCGGACGGCACCGTAGTGGCCTATACGCAGGAAACGCGCATCCGCATGTCGCTGTGGGAATCGCTGAAACTGCTGGCTCGCCAGATGGAGCTTCGGAACCTGTTCATCATCCTGTTCATCGCTACCACCGCGTTCGCCACCCACGACGTGCTCCTGGAACCCTATGGCGGGCAGGTGCTCAGGATGAGCGTCGCCGCGACCACCCAGTTGACTGCGCTATGGGGATTAGCCATGCTGCTCACCATTAGTATCTCCGGCTGGCTCCTCTGGAAGGGGCATTCCCCCCTGACCCTGATTAAGACCGGGTGTTTCATTGGGGCCCTGGGCTTCCTGACGGTCAGCGTTGCCGGTGGCCCCGATCACGTCAACCTGTTCCGGGGGGGCGTGGCGCTCATCGGGATGGGCCGCGGGATGTTCATTGTCGCTAGCATTGCCCTGGTGATGGCAATGACAACCATGGGCCATGCCGGGCTGTTCATCGGGTTGTGGGGGGTGATGCAGGGCTTGGCGCAGGGGTTTGGCACCATTGGCGGCGGTTTCGTGCGCGATATCGGGCTTGATATGACCGGCAATGTGGCGGTCGGCTATGTGACGGTGTTTGGCTCCTCGCTGACGTTCCTGGTGGTCTCCATCGTGCTGATTGTGGCGCTGCGCCTGGAACGCCACCTGGACACCGAGAATATGCGTTCGCCCTGGGCCGGGCTGCAAGATGTGCCCGCTGACCAGATTGCGTTCTAGCGCCAGAACCAGATGGCGTTCTCGCACCAGGATAGGAAAGGAGTACCTCTATGCGCCAGGTGCTGGTGACCGGTGGAGCCGGCTTTATGGGGTCCGACTTTGTCAAATACCTGCTGGCTCACTACCCCGACACCCAGGTGGTGGTCTACGACGCGCTGACCTACGCCGGGCGGAAAGAGAACCTTGCCGAGGTTGCCGACCACCCGCGCTACCACTTCGTCCATGGCAACATCTGCGACCTGGCAAAGGTACGTGAGACTCTGGAGCGCTACGCCATTGAGGTCATCGTCAATTTTGCCGCAGAAACGCACGTTGACCGCTCCATTCTCGACCCGGACGCCTTCGTCAAGACTGATGTCTACGGGGTGTATGTCCTGTGCGAAGCCGCAAAGGCGCTCAAGATTCAACGGTTGCACCACATCTCGACCGACGAGGTGTATGGCCCCATCCCCCAGGGGAGCTTCAAAGAGACCGATGGTTTCCGACCGACCAGTCCCTATGCGGCCAGCAAGGCCGGCGGCGAACTGCTGGCGCAATCCTACGCCATCACCTACGGTCTGCCGGTCACCATCACCCGCGGGGTGAACACCTACGGACCCTACCAGTATCCCGAAAAGGCCATTCCGCTCTTTATCACCAACGCGATAGACGATCTTCCCCTGCCGCTCTATGGCGATGGGATGCAGGTGCGGGACCGCCTGTATGTGACGGACCACTCCCGCGCCGTTGACACTGTGCTCCAGCGCGGTCAGGTCGGGGAAGTCTACAACATTGCCGCCAACCAGGAGAAGACGAACATCGAGGTGGCCCGCATGATTGTGGAAGCCCTGGGGAAGCCCGATAGCCTCATTCAGTTTGTGACCGACCGCCCGGCCCACGACGTGCGCTATGCGCTGGATACGGAGAAGCTCCGGGCGCTCGGTTGGGAACCGCAAACCAGCTTTGCCGAGGGGTTCAGCCGGACCATCCAGTGGTATCGCGAGCGGCAGGACTGGTGGCGACCCATCAAGTCCGGGGAATACCGCGACTACTACCGCCGCCAGTATGAAGCACGCGGGGCGAAACCGTCAGAGCCGGCGGGTGGATGACCTTATCATTATCATTGGGGAGGGAAAAGGGAAACCGCAGAACCATGTAATCCAGGACACAAACAAACCTGGACCAACGTGCTATACTACAACCATCTCCTTCTCCTCTCTTCTCTTGATCTAAGGGGGACTGGTCTTCCCAGTCCCCTTAGATTATTCTCCCCCCTGGTTTCTGGCTATACCCCGGAGGTTTCGGTCACCTGGCGTAGCACCAGTGCCGCTCCCGCGGCAACGAGCGCCCCCCCCAGAAGGAAGTAGACCAGGGCCGGGGCAATCGCCCGCAGCGGTGGGAGTTTTCCTCGACCTCGCTGTTCCTCCCTGGGAAGCTCAACCCGCTGCCCGCGCCAGTATTTGACCGCCGGAGGCGGGGTTGGCCCCGGCCCCTGGCTCCACACCCGCCAGCCAGAAACGAGCAGGTAGCCCCCGCCCCCGACCAGCAGCAGCGCCAGTATCGGCCATGGGACTACCTGGGCGTTTGCCAGCATCGCCACAATCACGATTAATCCAATCCATCGCCACCAGCGAGAACGTTGTTCTTCCATTACCTCACCTGCTCATTCTTCACACCCTGCGCCCGACGCTTCATCCCCTTCGCACCGGACAATTCCCACCGTCACCGTTTCTCCTTCCAGCTCAATGGTCTCTGTATAGGCATTGGCGGGAACTGTCCCGGCCAGCACCTCGACCGCGAGCGTCTCGGACCGGACATACTCGCTCCAGACGCCCATCATCGGCTGAAACAACCCTTCGCCCTGCTCGCTCACCCCATTGCCATCTCTGTGGGTATCCAGGTAGAGCCGGATACGGTCGCTGATTGCCAGACCCGCGCTCTTGCGGGCATCCTGAACATTCCGCACCAGGTCGCGGGCGGCCCCTTCCAGCCGCAGTTCGTGCGTCAGCGAGGTATTCAGCGCAACCAGCATCCCATCGCCTTCCGCAACGGCGTACCCATCGGGCGAACTGGTCTCGACCAGCACCTCTTCGGGCAGCAGTTCATACGTCTGCCCCGCAACCACCAGCGAGAAGGGCCGCTGCTCTTCAACCGCGTGGGCCAGAGCGCGGGATGCCTCCCGGCTCAGGTCACGCAGCGCCACCGTGAGCGTCGGCACGAGCTTGCCATACTTCTTGCCCACGGCTCGCAAATTAGGCTTGCAATGATATTCTACCAGGTCGGTTGAGGCATCCAGGTAGCGTACCGTTTTGATGTTCAGCTCGTCGCGCACCTCGTCCTCAAAGCGGCGTATCCCCTCGATGTCACCAGGGGTCGCTCCCCGGACCCATACCTCGCTCAGTGGTTGGCGCACCTTCATCCCCGACGATTTGCGAGCCGCACGCCCCAGAGAAACCACCCGCATGACCACCTGCATATCCGCAACCAGGCGGTCGTCAATCAGCGCTTCTTCGGGGCGGGGCCAGCGGCTCAGGTGGACGCTCTCTGGAGACGAAGCGTTCACTTCACCGACCAGGTTGCGGTAGAGGCTCTCGCTGATGAAGGGGGCAAAGGGAGCCACCAGTCTGGTCACCATCACCAGGCAGGTATAGAGCGTGTGGTAGGCGGCCTGTTTGTCTGCGTCCGCCTCGCTCTTCCAGAAGCGCCGGCGGTTGCGCCGCACATACCAGTTCGACAGCTCATCCACAAAGCGCTCGATGGCCCGCGCTGCGGTCATCACGTCGTAGGCTTCCATACTGGCGGACACATCGCGCACCAGCGCGTGCAGCCGCGCCAGCGCCCACCGGTCAATCAAGGCCAGGGCAAGTACCGGCTCGTGACCGTGGTCGCAATCGTCGCCTGTTTCCCCGCCGGCTGCCGGTCCGCCCCCTGTCGCTGGTGTCCAGCCGTCCAGGTTCGCATAGGTCACGAAGAAGGCATAGGTGTTCCAGAGCGTCAGCAAGAACTGGCGCAAACTTTCGCCCACCTGCTCTTCGCTGAAGCGGCGGGGGTTGCCGGGCGGGCTGGCGGTGAAGAGATTCCAGCGCAGGGCATCCACCCCGTAGCGCTCGAACACCGCCCACGGGTCTACAACATTCCCCAGGCTCTTGCTCATCTTCCGCCCTTCCGCATCGAGAATATGCCCCAGGGAGATGACGTGTAAGAACGATGGCTTGTTGAAGAGCAGCGTACTGACTGCGTGCAGGGTATAGAACCAGCCACGCGTCTGGTCAACGGCCTCGCAGATGTAGTCGGCCGGGTGCGCCGACGCGAACCGTTCCTGGTTCTCGAAGGGATAGTGCCACTGCGCCACCTGCATGGCCCCGCTGTCGAACCAGCAGTCGGCCACGTCGGGAATGCGGCGCATCGTGCCGTGGCGTCGGGAGCTCCCCAGGTCACTTCGTCAACCCAGGGCCGGTGCAGGTCAAGCCCCTGGAGCGAACGCCCGGCCTTCTCTTCTAGCTCTGCCAGACTC
>JAAUSY010000162.1 GCA_012032475.1 Chloroflexaceae bacterium | reverse complement strand
CGCCCACGCCCTCCCCACCTCCACCCCCCTGCCGCCCACGCCAACGTCCGACCCGGCCCTCGAAGGGTTCTCCTTTTGCACCCAGGATGCAGGCGACCTGGAAAGCGGGCGCTTCTCGGCAACGATATCCGAAACCGTCGAGGTGGCGGTTTTCCCGGCCTTCGAACGCCTGACCATCGGCTTTGATATGGCCGAGGATTCGGTGCCGGTGAGCGCTCGTGCGGTCTTGCTCAGCGAGCGGGACTTTCTCCAACTCACGGGGGAGCCATTTGCGCCCGCGGATTATGTTTTGCTGATCACGTTTCCCAACTGGCTCCACGATGGCGCCCTTGAATCGCCGCTGATCAACCAGTCGCGGGTCTTTACCCACACCAGCATGATCCGCAATGTTGGGTTTCGCCTTTCGGACGACGAAGCCGGGGCTACCCTGATGGTCGCCATCCAGCACCCGTCCATCTATCGCATGGCGCTTTCCCACGACCAGAAGCAGCTTCGGGTCGAGGTCGCCCGGTCGGCATCGGCGGCAAAGATGACCGACGCCCTGACCACGCCCGAACCGCAAGAAGCCGCCACCCTGACCGAGCCGCTCTTTTTCCTGCTCGATGGGGATGTCTGGCGCATGGACCCGACCGGAGTCGTCAGCCTGACCCAATCGCTCGAAGATGAAACCGACCTGGCGCTCAGCCATGACGGTCAGATGGTGGCGTTCTGTCGCTCTCAGGAGCCGGGGATCAGCCTGGCCGAAACCAGCTTTGCCGTACCCGGTTCGCTCTGGATCATGAAGCACGATGGGACGAATGCCCGACGGGTCGCTGAGACCGGGGTCAACTGTGCCGACCCGGTCTTCAGCCCCGATGCGACCAAACTCGCCTTTAGCCTGGATGAAACCGGTATCGCCCCGGAAAGCCGCAGCATCAAGATTGTGCCCGTGGCGAGTTCGCTGCTCATTCCGGGCACCTCGGCCCTGACCACCACCGGGCAGGTGGTGGCACGGGGTGGCGGCTGGAACCGCTTTGGCCCGCAGTGGGTCAACGATGCCACCCTGGCCTATGCCGCCAGCGCTCCCGACGGTCGCAGCACCATCTTTCTCTTAGACCTTGCCAACGGGGTTGAGCGCGACATTGGCTCGGACATTCAGGTGATGCAGGACCGCTACCGCTACGATACGTTCATGCAGCCGCTGGTCTCGCCAGACGGGCAGGCGATGGCGGTGGAGGCCCTCCGCGCCGACGAACCAGGAGCCGATTTGCTCTTGCTGGACGCCAGCGGCACCGAGCAGGATGTCATTGACCGGGGCTACTGGACGCGCCCGCTGGCCTGGGGCGAGGATGGGTCGTTGTTCTATGTGACCACGGGGTGCGAGAGCACCCTCGTTCAGAACTACGAGGTCTATCACCGCAGCAGCCGGGGCAGAGACCAGTTGATAGCGGTTGGGACGACAATGGGAACCCTGGGCGATGCCGTGGCGACTGGTTCCAATGGCCTGGTCTATGTGGTGGCAGCTCGGGCGCAGCCGGGCCCGCACGGCCCCAACCTCGCGGCCCGCGCCAGTCCTTCCGAAATCTGGTTCTGGGACCCGGTGCAGGAAACGCGACGGATGTTGTTTCGGGCGCAGAATAGTATCACCGAGATGCGCCGGTAGGGCGGGGCCGAAGCAGGCCAGTTGCTCCCTCCTCCCGCTCACCACTGCTATTCACACCCACACCCCACTACCAGGACGGAGGTTCTTCGGGCGTGGGCAGCGTGAGAAACACCTCGACCATCTCCGGGTCAAAGTGAATACCGGCCAGTTCGCGTAAGTGCTGGCGCACGCGGCTTTCGGACCACGCCGACCGGTAGGGGCGGTCGGAGCGCAGGGCATCCCACACATCCACCACAGCGAAGATACGCGCAGCCAGGGGGATTTCTTTTCCCTTGAGGCCACGCGGGTAGCCGCTCCCGTCCCACCGCTCATGGTGAGCGTAGGGGATATCGAGCGATGGCCGGAGGTAGGCAATGGGCGAAAGCCACTCGTAGGCATACACCGGGTGCAGGCGCATCAAGTTCCACTCCTCCGGGGTGAGGGGGCCGGGCTTGAAGAGAATACGATCCGGAATGCCCATCTTCCCCGTATCGTGGAGCAGTGCCCCCCGCCGGATGTGCTCAAGCTGCTCCCCCTGGATACCCAGGGCCCGTGCCAGGCGGACGGTCATCTCCGTCACGCGCTGCGAATGGCCTTCGGTCTCACGGTCGCGGAGGTCCAGCGCTTTGACCCACCCGACCAGCGTAGCATCATAGGCCATTGCCAACTCGTTGCGAGAGCGCTCGATTTCCTCTTCGGCCTGTCTCCGTGCGGTAATATCGCGGACATTGATCTGGACCGCCGGAATACCATTCCAGAGGATGTATCCCCCGGTGATTTCCACCGGAAACTGGCGCTGGTCCAGGCCAAGCATCATCGTTTCAAAGCGCACCACACTCGTGGGGTCTTCGAGCAGATGATAGAGGAAGGTTTCGTGGTTCTCTTCATGCCCTCTGGCAATGAAGGCCGCGAGAGGCTTTCCGACCAGATCGGTCGCCCCGTCCCTTGTGCCAAGCATCCGGACCATAGCCGGGTTTGCCAGCAGAATCACCCCTGTGTCAGCTACAATCATCAAACCATCCGGAGAAAGCTCAATGACCCGCTCGAACCGGGCGCGTTCCTCCATCAGGTGGCGGTAGCGGTTGAGGCGCGTGGTCGTCCGGATGCGCGCCTGGAGTTCATGGGGGTCGAACGGCTTGATGATAAAATCGTCGGCTCCCGCTTCGATGCCCTGCAAGCGCGATTCGCGGTCGTCCAACCCCGTAATCATAATAATCGGAACTTCGGAAAGCAGCGGGTCGTCCCGCAATCTCCGACAGACTTCGAAGCCATCCATCCCCGGCATCATCACGTCCAGCAGAATGAGGTCGGGCATGAGCTTGACCGCCAGCTCCAGGGCTTCCATCCCACTTCCCGCAAGGACCAATTCATAGTTCCCCTGGGTTGACAGCAACGCCCTGAGCGTCTTTTGACTGATGGGGTCGTCATCTACAATCAAGATAGTACTCGTGTGTTGCATAGATTGTCCTTGCCCTCGTACGTAAGCTGTCAGGAAAAATCGCTTTCTGCACGGTTGCCGTGCAGCGTTTCAACCAGTTGCCGCATGGTCATCGTTGCGGTGGTACCGGACGGCCGGCGCTGGTGGTGCAGGTCCAGAACGGTTTCAAACTGCTCCCGAACATGCTGAATCGCGGACTCCAGCACGGCGATATCTTGCTGATAGCGCAGGTCCCATTCCGGGTCGCCCGCCTGGTGAGCCTCTTCGGTCCATTCGCGGCTGAGCGCAAGCCGTCCTTCTGCTTCGATAAAAAGCCAGATGAGTTCATCCGTCTTTTGTCTGAGCGTCGCAGCAAGTTGCTTGGCATAGCTGTCGCTCATGATAGGCATGATAGGCAGCCTCTCGTGGTTTTCACCTCTTCACGTTGCTCAGGCTTCTGTATACCTATTGTAAACGGTTCTTCGAGAAAAGGCGAATCTGCTCCAGTCGTTAAGATTAAGATTCGGTTAGGATACCCGCTCACTTGTCGAAAGATACGGCTCTGTGCTACACTTATACCGGGATCCCATTTCACGGAGAAGTTCATGAACCATGCAAGCACTATCCTGATCGTTGATGATGAATCGATCAGCCGTGAGGCAATGGAATCGTTGCTGACCAACCAGGGCTATCATCTGGTATTCGCCAGCACCGGCGCAGAAGCCCTGAGCCTGGCCGCGCAACGGATGCCCGACCTCATTCTGCTCGATATTATGATGCCGGGGATGGATGGCTTCGAAATGTGCCGGCAACTCCGAGCAACCCCCCTCATCGCAGATATCCCGGTGATTATGGTCACCTCGCTGGACGACCGCGACTCGCGCCTGCAAGGTATCGAGGCGGGAGCCGACGATTTCATTTCCAAACCCTTCGACCGCATCGAACTGCGGTTGCGCGTGCGCACTATTACCCACCTCAACCGCTACCGGCGGCTGATGAACGAGCGAACCAGGTTTGAATGGGTCATTGAGCAAGCGAAAGATGGTTTCGTCATTGTCGACCGGAACGACACCATCCAGTATGCCAACTCCCAGGCCCGCAGCTACCTCAACCTCCCCCCACCATCGTCGGAGGATACCGCGGATGCAACGCTTCCCGATAACGAACCCTTTCTGGCGCTGGTCCGAAAGCACTACCGCTGCGAGCCAGAAGAAGCCTGGCAAAACCGGCTCCTTCTCCACACCCCGCATCCCCCGAAGGCCCCGGACGGAACAGTCCCACCCGTACCAGAGGTTCTGTGCTACCTGGTGCGCCCGGAGACTGCCACCTCCCAGGCCTTGTGGCTCCAGGTAGACCACCTCGACCTGCCTACCAGTTTGCACGAAGAGAAGCTCTTCCGGATGCGCGATGTCACCGAGCAGGTCACCCGCAAGCGCCAGATGTGGACCTTCCATTCCCTGGTCACCCACAAGCTCGGCGCTCCGCAGGCCAGCCTGATCAACAGTATTCACCTGCTCAAGAGCGGCTCCCACCACCTTTCTCCGCAGGAAGTCGAAGAGTTTACCGATATTGTCTTTCAGAGTGCGCAGCGCCTTTGCAGCCAGATTCAGGAAGTCCGCGACTACCTGAGAATGACCGAACAGCCCACCCCCAGCGAAGCCTACCCCCTCGCCACGCTGCCTCAACTCATTGAGCACATCAGGCGAGAAATGAACCTGGAAGCCCTGACCGTCACGGGGGGAGCCTTGCCCGATGCCCGGCTGGTGCTTTCGGCGCAGGCCATCGAGGTGCTGCTCCGCGAGGTGCTGGAGAACGCCAGAAAATTTCACCCCACGTATACGCCCACCATCACCGTTGCCATCTCCAGCACGCGGGGTAGCGAGGCGTGCATCCAGGTGACCGACGATGGGGTCACGCTCTCGCCGGAGCAGCTTGACCGCGTCTGGATGCCCTATTACCAGGCAGAGAAGGGGTTCAGCGGCAGTGTCCCAGGGATGGGGTTGGGGTTGGCAATGGTAGCGGCGCTGCTCTGGAACGTGGGCGGGCACTATGCGATGACCAACCGCGAACCAGGGCCAGGCGTGGTCGTCAGACTGGTCATCCCACTGGCAAAAGATGTTGCTCAATGAGCTGGACCAGGCGTTGCAGGCTCACCGGCTTGCTCACATAGCTGCTCGCCCCGGCCCGCAAGCAGCGTTCGCGGTCGCCGGGCATTGCCAGCGAGGTCAGCGCAATAATCGGGATCGCCGGGAGGTCTGGAATCGCCCGAATCTGCCGGATAGCCTCGGTGCCGTCCATCACCGGCATCTGAATGTCCATCAGGATGAGCGATGGACGGTGAATCCTGGTTTGCGCGATGGCCTCGACCCCATCGCGGGCCACCACCACCTGGTAGCCATGCACCCGCAGATAGTCGCTCATCGCCACGATGCTGGTCTCATTATCATCAACCAGCAAAATCGAGGAAGACCATGCCCTCTCCCAGGGGACTGGACGATGCGGTTGCCCTTCCGCCCAATCCCGGCAGGGGACCAACCCGTTCCGTCTGCCCCCTCCCACCGGTTCCCCGTTGCCATTGCCGTTGCGGTGCTCGTGCCCATGCTCGTGCTCGTGCCCGTGCCCGTTGCCTTGCCACGGAAGCGAAACCGTGAAGCGACTGCCCTTCCGACCGCGCTTTCCAGCGACACACAGCCGCCGTGCAGGTCCGTGAGCCGGGCCACCATCACCAACCCCAACCCCGTCCCCTGATATTGCCGCGACAGGCTGCTATCTATCTGGACGAACGGCTTGAACAACAGGCGCTTTCGCTGGCATCAATCCCGATTCCCGTGTCCCAGACGGTGAAATGGACCACGCCCTTCCCGGCATCTCCGCGCACCTCCAGGCCAATGGCTCCACCGTCGGGCGTGAACTTGACCGCGTTGCTCAGCAGGTTGACCAGGATTTGCTTCAGGCGGCGTTCGTCGGCCTGCATAGTCTGGACCGCCGCATCGAGGGAGTGGGAAACCACCAGGTGCTTCTTCTGGGCAGCCTCTCGGATGAGCTTCAAGCTAGAGCAGCACAAGGACTCTAACGTCACCGGCGGCCGAAGCACCACCTTGCCGGCTTCGATTTTGGCAATGTCCAGAATATCGTTGATCAGGTCGAGCAGGTGGCGACCACTTTCCTCTATCGTGCGCAGCGAGTGGCCTTGCTTCTCGTTCAGGTCCCCATAGACCCCCTCCTGGAGCGATTCCGAGAGGGTCAGAATGGCGTGGAGCGGTGTGCGCAGTTCGTGGCTCATCATCGCGAGAAACTCGTCCCTGGAGCGCACGGCGCGGCCCAGTTCCTCATTGATGGCCTTCAGGTCGGCGGTGCGTTCCTCGACCAACCGCGCCAGGGACGCTCGTTCCTCTTTCAGCGTGGCTTCGGCCCGCTTGCGCTTGATAAACTGGCTGATTTGCTGCCCGATATCGGCCATCATCTCCGCAAGCGATTCATCGAAGGGGCGGGACGTCTGGCAATAGAAGCACATCACCCCATCGCAGTTCTCGCCCACCCCCACCGGAAAGGCACATACGCTCTGCAACCCGGCCTGCTCCACCTCCGCCTCCGCCCCCACCTCTGCCCCGAAGAGAAGACCAGCCGCAGCACGCCCGTCCAGACGGCCCGGCTGCCCGCTGTCCCATACGCGCCCCGGCAAGCCGACCCCCTGGGCAAAGGTGCGCGACCGCGGGGCCTGGGCAAAGGCCGTGGTCGCCAACGATGGCTCGGCCCAGACCGCGGTGCAGCGCAACACGTTCCTTGCTGCATCCACCTGCCACATCTCCCCAAGCTGCCAACCGAGATGCTCGCACATGACCTGGAGCAGCCGGGGGGCAGCCGCGCCAACCGTGGTGGTTTCGGCCAGCACCCGTGTGACCGCCAGCCGGGTTGCCTGCCGAACCGCGTTCTGTTTATGGACGGTGATATCCGTGGAGATACCCCCGACCGCGTAGACCTTCCCGTCCCTCTCGTAGAGCGGAAACTTGACGATGCTGTGGGTATACAGACACCCATTGAAGCCATACTGCTCTTCAACATTCAGAGGACTGCCCGTAGCTATCACCTGCTGGTCCTCCTTTTTCCAGGTTTCAAGGCGCTCCGGGGGAAACAGGTCTTCCTGCGGTCGGCCTTTCATCTGCTCCGGAGGCTGCTGAAACAGCGAGGCCAGACAGCGGTTGATGAGCAGGACCGTTCCCTGGGTATCTTTGACGAAGATATAGGCAGGAGAATGATCAATGATATCTTGCAGCAGCGCCTGGTTTTCGCGCAGCGCCTCTTCGGCCCGCCGGCGCTCGGCCACCTCCTCCTGCAAAACCCGGTTCGCCTCGGAAAGATCCGCCGTGCGGCTGGCAACGCGCTGCTCCAGCTCGCTCTGCGCCCGCAGCAGGGCCGCTTCTGCCCGCTCACGCTCGGCCACCTCGGCCTGCAATGCCTGGTTGGCCTGCGACAGATTTGCCGTACGTTCGCAACCAGGTCTTCCATGTGGCAGTACATCTGCTGGAGCGATGCGGCCATCTGGTCAATGGCCGCGGCCAGATACCCCGGTTCATCGTTCGTATAGGGAAGCCCGGTCCGGGTAGACAGGTGACCATCGGCCAGTTGCCTGGTCGCCGCTACCAGCCGGGCAATCGGGCGCACCACCAACCAGGTGCCTCCCACCCATGCCACCATCAGGGCCGCCACCGTGACGAAGCCAAGCACCAGCAGGTCTTGCCACATCAGCGTGTTGACCACGGAAAAGGCGATATCCTGCGGCGTGCTCACGATGACCCAGGCACCGTCAATGCTGCCGCTGAGGGGGGTAAAGCCGGTCAGGTAAGTCTGCGGGCCAGCTCCCGTCCCCTGCCTCGGCTCTTGAGACGACGTCCTGGTCACGCCCTCGCCCTGCGACCGGACCGTCTCCAGCAGCGCCCCATCCGAGAGCAACTGCCCGACCCACTGCTCCGGGTCGGGGACATGCGCCAGGATCGTCCCGTTGCGGTCAATGACCCGAACCACCGTCCCTGGCGGCACCGGCCGCGACCCGATGTACTGGTTGAGCCAATTCAGGCTCAACCCCGCGGTGATGACCCCCACGACCTCACCGCCATCGTAGATGGGCAGGCTCACCCCGATGAAGGGCAGCCCGCTCACCCGCCCGATGGCATACTCCCCCAGGGCAAAGGTGCCAGGTTCGGCCTGCATCGCCCGCTGAAACCACGCCCGGTCGGTGTAGTTTGGAGGAAGGCCAGAAACCGGGAGCGGCGAGCAGGTCAGGTTCCCCTGACGGTCGGCTACGTAGAATCCCGTATAGAGCGGGTATTGCTCGTGCATCGAAGCCAGCAGCGCACTGCACGCGGTGGTCCGCTGGTTGCGCACATCGGGAAGGTGCGACAGCGCCAGAAGCAACTGCCGGGTGGTTTCGATGTAATCATCGTGCTGCATCGAGACCGACCGGGCCAGGTCCAGCGCACCGCGCTGAACCCGCTCCTGATTGGCCTGGTACTGCACTGCGGCTCTGATCAGGGTCAGCCCGGTCAGGGGGACCACCACGACGAGCACCAGCAGCGTCAAACGGGTCCGCAAGCCTGATACCGACATCTGCCCACCTTCTTCCCATCCCTACTACCTACGTACCCTGACATCGGCAGGCGTCTCTGCTTCGTACCGAGGGATACCACCTACCTTCTACCTCTGCAACGAAAACGAGGGTGTAGTCTCAGCTTATCAGATTCTGGGGGCAGATGCTATGCGTACCTATACGTAATTCCGCAGCGAATTCGTTGTCACTCCAGCCGAACCAGGTAGCGGTTCAGCTTTGCCGCAAGCGATGGCCCGTGCGGCGGTCGGGTCATGCTCTCGTGACCGCCAGGCACCTCGTGGATACTCACTCCTTCGGGGGCCAGGGGTATCCAGCTCTTTTCCGGGTAGGGAGGGTTGAGCGCATCGCGCTCGGCTGCGCGGAAGTAGATCATCTCCCCGGAATAGGCCCGTGGCCGATAGCTCCGGAGCGCCTGAAAATGCTGGTCCATCAGGTGGACGAGGTGTTGCAGCTCCGATAGCTCGAAATGGTCGGGGAAGGTCCTGGCCTTGCGCCCCTGTTCCAGGGCATAGCGGAAACGAGCCTCAGCATCGAGGGAGCGCAGGGTGTCCATCAGCACTGGCACGGGCAGGTCCGTCCCTTCTCTGAGCAGGCCGGTCAGGATGATGACCTCATCAAAGGATTCACGGGCGAGCGCTTCCAGGTCGGGCGAATCGAGCAGCGCCAGCAAGGCCGTGCGCTGCCCGTGCTCCTGGAGTTGCTGCGCCATCTCGAAACTGACTACGCCGCCAAAGGATGCGCCAGCCAGCAGGTAGGGACCCTCCGACTGCACCCCGCGGACCAGTTCGAGGTAGTGGCGGGCCAGGTCCTCAATACGGTTCATTGGCTCGCTTTTCCCATCGAAACCCGGTGCCTGTATCCCATACACGGGCCGGTCCGGCTCCAGGTGTGGCACCAGGTGGCGGTAGGTGTAGACCCCACCCCCGATGGGATGAACCAGGAAGAGCGGTTTTTTTCTCCCTCCCCGGCGGAGTTCGACCAGGAGCGACGATGGTGGCGGGGTAGCTGGCTGCCCCGGCTGCCCCGGCTGGTCGGCTACTCCGGAGACTTCGCCCGCCATGCGCTCGGCCAGACCGCAACGGTGGGAAACCGCAGGATGCTGTCCGGGGCAGCCGGACCTGGGTGGCCGTCTGGATGCGGGAAATGAGCAGCAGTGCCAGCATCGAGTCGCCCCCCAGGTCGAAGAAATCTTCGTGTATCCCGATGGTTTCGACCCCCAGGGTATGCTGCCACACCGTCGCAAGGGTCCGTTCCAGGTCGTTCCGTGGACGGTCTTTGGGGGGCAGCGGGACGGACTGCGGGCCGGAGACGGCGGTCTCATCTTCAGGCGGCACCGACACAGAAATGGGAACCATGGGGGCATGGTGGTCGCCGGTGGGAGAAGGGCGAAACTGCGGCTCAATCCAGTACCGCTTGCGCTCAAAGGGGTAGGTGGGGAGCAGAACCCGCCGCCGCGGCTCGTGCTGGTGCATGGCCGGCCAGTCTATGGCAACCCCGGTCAACCAGAGCTTCCCAACGGTTTCTTGCAAATATTCCTCGTCGGAGCGCTGCTCGGTAGGATGGCGCAGCGAGTTCAGCACCACCTGGTCGGCGGTTCGCTGCGGATGCCGTTTCACATAGGAACTTAACGTTCGACCGGGACCCACCTCAAGGAAGACCCGCCCCGGCGCTTGCAACAACACCTCGACCCCCGCATTGAAGCGGACCGTCTGGCGCAGGTGCCGGACCCAGTACCAGGGGTCGGTGGCCTCGGCAGCCGTAATCCAGTCCCCCGTCACGCTCGATAGGTAGGCCATCCGGGGTGGGTTGAATTTCACCCGCTGCGCATAGGCTGCAAACGGCTCCAGCATCGGTTCCATCATCTGCGAGTGGAAGGCATGGGAGGTGTGCAGGCGGCGATATTCGACCCCGTGGGTCGTTAACACCTTTCCAGGCGGTCTATGGCCGCGGTCGGCCCCCCACCACGCTCTGAGCGGGCGTATTGACCGCC
>JAAUSY010000161.1 GCA_012032475.1 Chloroflexaceae bacterium | reverse complement strand
GTGGCGGTAGAACTGGTCGAGCGGGGGCGCGGGCCACCTCCCTGCACATGGCGGATGTACACGACGGCGTAGCCGGTCCGGTCGGGGGTGTCGCCAGCTTCGGTGCTGGCGCCTGGGACCCGTGGCGCAGGTAGGGTTGCAAGATGGTCCGCCACTGGGTCAGGGTGACCACCCCCGTGATGTCCGTCTGCTGGTTCAGAAATGCTGCCACCTGGTCATACCCCTCGCCCCACCCGACCACAAAGGTCTGCGCCCCCTTCGGCGCTCCGCCGAGCACCTGGTTAAAATAGGCCACCTCATAGGGATGGTACCAGGCGGCATTCAGCAGCGCCGCAGCCATCAGGAGCGCTGCGCTCCCATAGCCTACAATCAGGCGTTGCGCCTGGTTCTTTGCCTTCTGCACCAGATGCGTTCCTCCCCACACCAACCCGACTGCCGCGAGGATATCGAGCGCGGGGAAGACCGGCACCAGGTAGCGGTTGAATTTCTTGGGAAAGAAGCTCATCGCCAGCACAAACAGGATGATGAACCCGGCCAGGGTTGCCAGGCTGCGGACTTCCACCCCGCGCCCCCCGCCCGGTGCCCCTCGTCCCCTGAAG
This sequence comes from Chloroflexaceae bacterium, assembly GCA_012032475.1. GTDB lineage: Bacteria > Chloroflexota > Chloroflexia > Chloroflexales > Chloroflexaceae > JAAUSY01. The sequence goes on along the minus strand of JAAUSY010000161.1, from coordinate 10,042 downwards.
GCGAAAGGCAGCAGCAGCACCCCGGCCAGCGTCCAGGGAGTGGTGCGCAGCGCCAGCGCCACCGGGTAGAAGAGCGGGCCGGGCGCCGGGTCCGGGCGGCCCAGAAAGAAATTGCCAAACATATGGGGGCTGCCGCCCTCCACCTCGACGCCCACCCGCAAGAGCTGGTAGACCCGCGCCGGGTCGGCCCACAGCGCCGGCCAGACCAGCACGACGGTTGCAAGACATGCGGCTCCCCAGGCAAAGAGCCACCACCAGCAACGGGGGGAATACCAGAGCGTTGCTGCTGCCACGGCTGGCAGCAACAGCAGCGCAGGCGACTTGCTGAGGATAGCCAGACCTGCCCCGATGCCAGACAGGACCATCCATCCCCATCCCCACCCCCACGCGCCCCGCCGGGTGTGGCTCCAGGAGACCCCAGCGGCCAGCAAGCTCAGCGTGGTAAACGTTCCCATCAGTCCATCAACGTGCAGCACGCGGTTGAAGGCCAGCACGAAGGGGTCGGTCGCCCAGAGCAAGGCCGCAAGTGCTGCGGTGGGCGCGGGCAGGAGCCGCCGAAGGAGCGCATAGCCCAGGAGCACCCCCGCCACATGGGTCAGCGCGACTGGCAATCGCATCAGGGCCAGCAGGGTGGGAAAGGGGGTCTCCTGGAGCACTCCCCAGGCCCGTAGCGCGTGGCGCAGGACGATGCCCCCCGCACCTAGCCACATGGTCGTCACGCCGGGGTGGGTCGTCACGGCGGTGGCGGCAGCATCGCCCGATTGGAGCGCCTCCAGAAAGACTTCCGACCGCGGTATCCAGAAGTCCACCTCGTCCCCGGCCACGAAGGTGCCCAGGCTAAGCGTGTGCAGCAGGAGCGCAACCAGGCCAATTGCCAGGTAGCTGCCCCCCGTCAGGCGCGGGGTAGGCCGTGCGTGGCGTGCCTCATCACTCATCACTCATCACTCGCCTCTCATCACTCATCACTCATCACTCGATCATGAGCGGTTCCAGAAACAGCACGTTCGGCCCATCGTCGGGCGCGCCCGGCGGGGGCACGGCCCGCACTTCCAGGCGGCTGAAGTCGTCCGGGTGGTAGAGGCCAATTGCAACCTGGTAGGTGCCTGGGGGCAGGTCGGGCGGCAGCACCACCGGATGCACCCAGGTCACATAGCGGTATGGCTCCCACGCGCTGGTCGGGGTGTGCGGGCCACCCGGCGGCACATCAACCTGCCCCACCCGCTGCCCCTCGTCGTCCAGGACATGCACAAAGAGCCGGTAGTCTTCTGACACGGGCGCACGCGCCTGCCACTGCACCGTCAACGACAACACCCCGGTGCTCCGCAGCGCCGAGGTGTCCATCTCGTAGCCATATAGGGACAGGGACGGCCCGAAACCAACCTGGGACACCTGCGCCACCACCGGCTGCGGAACCTGGTAGATACGCACGTAGTCCACGCCATGGATGGTCACGGCATGCACCGGCGGAAGGTCGGAGAAACGGTCGTAGGGAGGCGGGGGGTGGTTCTGCCACCGCTGCACATGGCGGAGGTAGATTGCCACGTAGCCGGTCTTCTCATTGAGACTGGTTCCCTCCTCCGAAACCGCCTGGGCCCCGTGGTGCAAAAACACTTGCAGCGAGTTTCGCATGGTGCTGGTCACCTTCACCCCGGTGATGTCCGGCTGCTGATTGAGCCATGCCGCAGCCTCCCCAAGCCCTTCTCCCTCTCCGACCAGCACCGTGCGGATGCCCTGCTGGATGCCCCCAAGCGCCTGGTTGAAGCAGGCAACCCCGTAGGGGTGGCACCAGAACGCATTGACCAGCGCCGCCAGGGATATAACCGCCACAACGATACCCGTGACGCCCACGAGTCCCGCGACGCCTGTAGCGCCTGTGGCGCTCGTGACGAGCCAGGCGGATTGCCTGGGATTGCTCACTGCGTGGGGGCGTTGCTCCCAGACACCCACCAGACCGCAGGCCGCCAGGATATCCAGAGCAGGGAAGGCCGGCACCAGGTAGCGGTCGAGCTTCTTAGGAAACAGGCTCAGCCCGGCCACGAACAGGATAACCAGCCCGGCCAGCACCGCGAGGGTTCGGCCTCCCGACCTTCGACCCCCGACCCCCCATCTCCAACCCCCGGCGGCAAATGGAAGCAGCAGCACCCCGGCCAGCGTCCAGGGGGTGGTGCGGATTGCCAGCACCACCGGGTAGTAGAGCGGGCCGGGCGCGGGGTCGGGGCGGCCCAGGAAGTAGTTCAGCACCACGTGCTCGCTCCCTCCCTCCACCTCGACGCCCACCCGCAGCAGGTGGTAGACCTGCGCCGGGGCGGCCCAGACCGCCGGCCAGACCAGCAGAATCGTCAGCACATAGACCGCGCCCCACCCTAGAAAGGGGAGCAGGCGAACGAACAGACGCGGATATCGGGGAGCTGCGCCATCGGTGTCCGACGACCGGGGGAGGGGCACCAGCGCTGCCGACCACGCCAGCACCGCCACCACAGGAACCACGGCGATGCCAGGCGACTTGCTCAGGGCCGCCAGTGCCGCGCAGACCCCCGACACAACCAGCCAGAACCAGGCAGCAACGGGAAAAAAGCGTCTCTGTCTCTGTCTCGTTCCATCGCCACCGAGACGAAGATGAGACATCTGGTCGGGCGGGTTCCAGGCAGCGCAGGCTGCCAGCAGGCTCACGGTTGCGAAGGTCCCCGTCAGGCCGTCCACGTGCAGCACGCGGCTGAAGGCTGTCACGAAGGGGTCGGTGGCCCAGAGCAGCGCCGCCAGAAACGCCACCCGCGGTGGAAAGAGGCCGCGCAGCAGCCGATAGCCGAGCAGGATGCTGCCCCCATGGACCAGGGCCACCGGCAGGCGCATCAAGACCAGTTCGTTGGAAAACGTCGCTTCCTGGAGCACGCCGGTGGCAAGCAGGGCCCGCCGCAGCAGGATACCCAGGCTGCCAAACCACATCGTGGTCACCCCCGGATGGTCGAAATGGCCGTGGCTCCGTAGTTGCCGCTCTGGAGGTATTCAAGAAACTGGTAGGAACGACCGAGCCAGAAATTAACCTCATCGGTGTGGACGAAGCGGTCCAGGTCGGGCACCCGCAACGCCAGCGCCACCAGCGCGATAGCAAGGTAGCTCAGGAAGACGCGGGGGAGGGGACGGTCATACGTCGTTTTCAAGCCTGCACCTTGTCCAGTAGACGTACCGAGGGTACATAATCTGCCCTTAGCGGCGCAATGGCACTGATAGGAACTGTGACTACTGCGATAGAATCGCCCAGGACATTAAAGACTTCCAGAATCGCGCCTGCCTCGCCTTCAGTGACGGGAAGATAGTCAATATACATGGCAACATCACCCTGTTTAAGATTGGCTTCTGGAACATTACGGGTAAGCACCACCTGGGTATACCGTTCAGGTTGTATCATGGCTTCTTTCTCCAGGGCTTTAAGGTAACAAAACGGTAGGCATCTTTTTCTATTTGCAAAATCCAGATAGTGACCACCAGAATATCGCGTTTATTCACCCCTCTGAGGGTTCCTTCAACACGGTAAAAATTACCGTAACGATCCTGGCGATCCAGCGTGGCATCATGAGTAGCGATCATCTCCCGGATGGCTTTTTCTAGCGCATCTGGATTTGAGCGGGTGAAACCTGCCTGTGCCAGGAATTGTGATTTATCACTCTTTAGACGGAAGACCAGCAAATAGTCTGTCAGCTTCTCACGTGGAATGATAACATCTGGTGGCAGTTTCACAATACTGGTTGCTCCTTCATCCCCACCCGGTCTGATACTATTCCAGCACCACTGGCTCCAGCACCAGCGCGTTCCCCCCGTCGTCGGGTGCGCCCGGCTGCGCGAGAATAGAGCTGCGCAACGGCAGGCGGGTGAAATCGTCCGGGCGGTAGAGACCGAGCGCGAGCCAGTAGGGGCCAGCGGGCAGGTCGGGCGGCAGTACCACCGGATGCACCCAGGTGTAGAAGCGGTGGGGTTGCCAGGTGGTGGTTGGCGCGTCGGGGCCGCCCGGCGGCACATCAGCATGCCCCACCAGGTTCCCTGCTTCGTCCAGCACATGGAGAAAGAGTAGGAGCGGGTCAGGGTCAGGCTCAGGCAGGGGCGCAAGCATCTTCCACTGCGTTGCGACGGTCAGCACGCCGGTGGTGCGCACCGCCGATGCACTGATATCATAGCCCTGCAAGCGGATGGACGAGCCAAAATCGGCCTCAAGCTCGTGGGGCATGGCCTGCGGCACCTGGTAAACCCAGGCGTAGTCTACCCCGTGGATAGTGACGACGTGGACCGGGGGCACCCGCTGGTAGAACTGGTCGAAGGGCGGGAGTGGTTCCCCCCAGACGTTGCGAACGTAAACCACGACGTAGCCGGTCCGGTCGGGGAGCGTTTCCCCGCTGGCGGAGCTGGCATAGACCCCCTCTTTCAGGTAGGGGCGTAGCGAATAGACCGTGGAACTCAGCGTCACGACGCCGGTGCTGTCCGGCTGGCGGTTCAGCCACGCCGCCACCTGCTCAAGCCCCTCCCCCATCCCCACCAGAAACGTGTCTGCGCCAGCGCGGTGGCCGCCAAGCGCCTGGTTGAAATAGACCATCCCATAGGGGTGGTACCACACCGCATTGACCAGGGAAGCGATTCCCAGGAGACTCACCAACCCGTAGGTCCCCCACGGCTCCTTCCCTGCCTTCCCTGCCTTCCCCGCCTTCCCTCGCACGCTCCGCACGAGTTGGGTCATTCCCCAGAGCAACCCGAAGGCCGCCAGGGTATCAACGGCGGGGAAGATAGGCACCAGGTAACGGTTGAGCTTCTTGGGGAAGAGCGTCACTCCGACGATGAACAGGATACAGAACCCCGCCAGCACGGCCAGACTTCGGCTTTCTGACCGCCGTTCTTCGTCCCCTCCCCCCGGTCCCCGGAAGGCCAGGGGGAGCAGCAGCAAGCCCACGAGGGACCAGGGCGTAGTCCGCAGGGCCAGCGCCACCGGGTAGAAGAGCGGCCCCGGCGTCGGTCGTCCTGCCCCAGGAAAAAGTTGCCCTTCGAATGGGGAGCGGTTGCCTCGACCTCCACGCCAACCCGCAGCAGTTCCACGACCTTTGCGGGGGCCGACCAGACCGCCGGCCACACTGCCGCCATCGTGAGAACAAAGATAGCTCCCCATGCGATGAGCGGCAAAAGCCACGACCACTGCGACCACCGGAACCAGGAGCGTGGGGTATGAACTTCCTCCTCCTCTTCTTCCGGGGAGGGTCCGGGCATCTCGTCGGGCGAGGGGGTGCTCCGGGGGCGGGGCCAGTCGGAGACGAGTGCCAGTGCCCCGACCACCGGAACAACTGCGACCCCGGTGGACTTGCTCATCACCGCCAGGGCCCCACAGACCGCAGAGAAAACCAGCCAGCCGGGCCACCGGGCGTGGTTCCAGTAGACGCACGCCGCCAGCAAACTCAGCATGGCAAAGGTCCCGTTCAGGCCATCAACGTGCAGCAGACGGTCAAACCCGATGATGAACGGGTCGGTGGCCCAGAGCAGCGCCGCTAGCAATGCCGCGAGCGGGGAGACTATCCGGCGGAGCAGCGCATATCCCACCAGGACCCCGACTCCGTGGGTCAGCGCCACCGGAAGCTGCATCAGCGCCAGCCTGACCGGAAAGGTGTCTTCCACAACGCCCCACGCCAGCAGGAGCCGGTGCAGGAGGATGCCCGCACTGCCAAGCCACATCGTGGTGACGCCGGGGTGGAGCGAAATAGCGGTGGCTCCGAAGTCGCCGGTTTGCAGCGCTTCCAGAAAGGTGGCCGACCGCCGCATCCAGAAGCCCCATTCGTCGCCCATCACAAAGACGCCCAGGTCGGCCACGCGCAGAGCCAGCGCCATCAACCCGATGGCGAGGTAGCTCAGCAAGACCCAGGGTGGTTGGTATCGGTTCCGCATGGCCCTATGGTATCACAGGTTCGGGTGACTTCTCAAGCATCTCAATCATCACCGGTTCGAGAAAGAGCACATCGCCCCCATCGTCGGGCGCATCCGGCGGGGCCGCTACGGAGCCGTCCAGCAACAGGCGGGTGAAGTCGTCCGGGTGATAGAGGCCGAGTGCGAGCCAGTAGGTGCCTGGGGGCAGGTCGGGCGGCAGCACCACCGGGTACTGCCAGAGGGCGTAGCGGCCCGGCTGCCAGCGTTTCGTCGGCTGGGCCAGGTGGCTCAAGGGCACATCCACCTGGCCTACTTTCTGCCCCTGCGGGTCCAGCACATGCACGAACAGGTTTACGGATTCGGGGAAGGGCGCAAGAGCCTGCCACTGCATGGTCAGGGTCAGCACCCCGCTGGCTCGCACCGATGCCGGGTCCAGTTCGTAGCCGCTGACCCGTACCACCGACCCGAACGTCACGTCCAGGGGATGGGGCAGGTCTCGCGGCGGGACGTGGTAGATCCAGGCGTAGTCAACACCGTGGATGGTCACCGCGTGCAGCGGGAGGGTGCGCCCGTAAAATTGGTCATAGGGCGGGGGAAGTGGGCGCTGCAAGTCTCGAAGGTAGATGACGACGTAGCCGGCTCCATCCGGAAGGCGGCCTTGCTCAGCGGTGGCATAGGCTCCCGTCCGGAGGAAGGGGCTGAGCACCGAACGCAGCCGCGTGACGGTTACGACCTCGGTGATATCGGGTTGCTGGTTGAGCCACGCTGCCACTTGGTCAAGCCCCTCGCCCCACCCGCTGAGAAACGCCCACGCCCCGGTCCGTGCGCCTCCAAACACCTGGTTGCCAGCGACAATGGCGTAGGGGTGGTACCAGGCTGCGTTGAGCAGCGACACGACCACCAGGAGCGCCAGGCTACCGTACCGCACGCCCTGGGTCCCTCGCCTGGTGCTCCGGGCCAGCTTCTCTATTCCCCACACGAGGCCGGCAGCAGCGAGGATGTCGAGGGCGGGGAAGGCTGGCACCAGGTAGCGGTCGAGCTTTTTGGGGAAGAGCGTCAACCCGACGACGAACAGGACACCGAAACCCGCCAGCGCGGTCAGGCTCCGGCTTTCTGTCCGTCGTTCTTCGCCATCTCCCGACCCCCGCCCCCGGAAGGCCAGCGGGAGCAGCAGCACCCCGGCCAGCGTCCAGGGGGTGGTGCGCAGCACCAGCGCCACCGGGTAGTAGGAAAGCCCTGGGACCTCGTCCGGACGCCCCAGGAAGAAGTTGCCCCACAGGTGCGGCTGTCCGCCTTCCGACTCGATGCCGTACCGCAGGGCATGGTAGGCCTGGATGGGGTTGTCCCAGAACACGGGCCAGCACGCCACCACGGTGGCTACGGCTCCTCCGGCCCAGATGAGCAGCAGGAGCAGCGAGCGGAGGATAGAAGGACGGGCAAGGGAACGCAGGGGCACAGCGAAGGCGAGTACTCCCACGACCGGAGCGAGCGCCAGGGCGGGCAGCTTGCTCAGGAGGGCAAACCCGGCGCATCCCCCCGACAGAGCGGCCAGCCCTCTGCTCCCCCCCGACCTCCGACCGCCGGCCCCCGACCAGGCAGAGCAGGCCATCAGCAGGCTCAGCGTGCCGAAAGTCCCCGCGAGGGCATCAACGTGCAGCACGCGGCTGAACGCGAGCACAAAAGGGTCCGTTGCCCAGAGCAGGGCCGCCAGGAACGCCACCGACGCCGGAACCATCCGCCGGAGCAGGGCATATCCCACCAGGATACCCCCGATATGCACCAGGGCGGATGGCAGGCGGTAGAGGGTGAGCAGGGTGGGGTAGGTTTCCTGGTGCAGGATGCCGTGGTCGAACAGGGCGTCAGAGAAAAACACCCCCGCGCTCCCAAGCCACATGGTTGTTACTCCCGGATGCCCGACGATGGGGATATCCCCGTGCGCCCCGGTCTGGAGCGCCTGGAGAAACTGGTGGGAGCGGGGTATCCAGAATTTTACTTCGTCTACGGTCACAAACGCCCCCAGGTCGAGGAGGCGAAACCCGGACGCCGCGATGGCGATGAACAGGAAGCCCGGCCACCAGTGACGCGTGGTGGGCGAAGCGTGAACGGTCATAGGTTCGGAAAGCACCAGCCCAGGGTTCGAAACGGGATGCTCATGCGCCTGCCGCTGGAGGGCTTCAACGCCATGGCAAGCCAGCAGATGGGCTTTTCTGTCCCACCTTGCGCCCTAGTATAGCACAATTCAGGGCGGTGCATTTGAGTCCATTCATGCCATTCGGGGCCATTCGGGGCCATTCGGGGCCATTCGGGGACTCTCGCTCTTCCGACGCCAGATTGGTATCGGGTCATACCAGCTCTGGATAGGGAGCAGTTAACCTGGCACAGAAATTGCTACCCCTTCCGGTCAGAGGAGTTGAAAGACATGGCAGCAGGTCGTTCAACGAACTGGTAAAGGAGTGAAAACTATGGCGGATATTCTGCGGTACGCCACCGGGCGGTGGAGTGGCGACCTGAAGATGGGGAGAGGATCGGTTTCAACCGGCAGCGGAGTTGTCGAGCATGCGCCGGTCACCTTTCCCTCGCGGTTCGAAAATGGCACGGGCAGCAACCCCGAAGAATTGATTGCGGCGGCGCACGCTTCCTGCTTGAGCATGGCGCTGGCCCACGGTTTGAGCCAGGAAGGGCACACCCCCCAGAGCATCACCACCAGGTCTACTATCGCCCTTCGTAAGAATGAAACCGGCTTCAAAATCACCAGAATACACTTGCAAGTCGAAGGCATTGTTCCAGGTATTGACGAAGCAGGGTTCTCGCAGGCGGCTGAAGCCGCCAAAGAAAACTGCCCGGTCTCGGTTCTCCTCAAACCAGGGTTAGAATCTTTAACGCTGGAAGCCAGGCTGAGCCGGGAAGCGGGGGGGTAGCGACGTCGCCCCATCCTGAATTTTCAACCCCACGCACATACCAATAACCAGGGAAGCCGGCGCGGTGCCGGCTTTCCTTACTACAAACCGTTTGTTCGAGGCGGGCACCGTGCCGCGAGGGACTGGGAGGTAAGCCATGACCATGGTTACGGGACTCTTTGTGCATGATTCGCCTGGTGTCAGCCGGGCCGGTGATTGCCCCGCCCGGCGGGGACGACCACCCGAACCGCCCTGGGAACCACTCGGACCTGTACTGGCGTGGTGCCAATAATCTCGCCATCGGCATGGACTGGCAACGGCGTATCGGCGTAGACACTAATCGTGCGCCGGGCATAGAGATAGCGCATGTGGCGACTGCGACGGTGCTGCCCTCGGAGCATGTGCCAGGCAATATTCAGATAATCGAGCAGCGTTCGCGCACTGGCAATGCAAATCGTGATGACCCCATCGTCAGGATGGATATCTGGCCCCCAGCGCAAGATGGGAAGCCCCAGAAACCCGCCATTGGTCAGGATAACTTCGGCAGCATGAACCCGGCGGTGCTGGTCATCGGCCTGAATGGAAAACCGGCGTGGCTGGTACCCAACCAGGCTGGCAATCCCATTCCAGACATAGGCCAGCAGGCCAAACCGGCGCTTCTGCTCGCGCCGCGTCCCGCTAATCAGGAGCGAATCCAACCCCGTCCCGATGTTCAGGATAAAGCAGCGGTCCCCAACCTGCATCGCATCAATAGACCTGGTCGCCGGGGCTTCCACCGCTAGCTGGCAGGCCGCGTCCAGGTCCTGGGGAATACCAAGCTCCTGGGCAAGGAGATTGGCGGTCCCGATAGGGAGAATGCCAAGTGGAACGTTGGTTTGTACCAGCCCATCGGCAACCGCCGATACGGTCCCATCTCCCCCCGCCGCGATGACCAGGTCCACCCCCCTCTGGCAGGCAGCTCGCACGACTTCCCCCACCTTCTCCTGATCATGGCCGGTGGTTTCATACCGTTCGTACGTCGCCTTGCCCTCCAGGTAGTGTTCCAGCGACTGGCGTACCAGGTCGGGGGTGGTTGTCCCCGCGACCGGGTTCAACACAACCAGCAGGTTCTTGCAGCCACCCATCTGGTCTCCCCCCCGATCCTCCTCTGGCTCACGCTCCATGCTGGTGCCGGGTGGTGAATCGCTGGACGCCTGCTCGACACTTTCCGACAGGTTTCGCCAGGCCGAGTCTACCCCGTCGGTGAGGTCCTG
>JAAUSY010000160.1 GCA_012032475.1 Chloroflexaceae bacterium | reverse complement strand
GAGGTATTCCAGCGCGTGCAAGACCTGGTCGGCCCAGAGCAGCACGGCATCCACCAGGAAGGGGCGGCCCCGTTTTTTTGAGCAGCGTGCCCAGGTCTTCGCCGGCAATGAAATCCATCACCATAAACTGCCCGTACGCGTTGGTAAAGTGGTCTATGACAATCGGGGAGCACCGGGTGGCGCAGCCCGGCCAGTATCTTTGCCTCGCGCTCGAAGGCCTTGCTGAACTGGTCACCCTGGGTGCGCGTCTGCTTCAGCGCGACGGTCTGCGCCAGATGCTCGTCATAGGCTTCATAGACCGCGCCCATATTGCCTTCTCCGATCTGGCGCACCACGCGGTAGCGCTCCTGGATGAGCGTCTGGGGGGGCAGGGTTCCTGGGGTATCTTTCATCATAAGAATAAGGGAGAATGGCCGAACAGGAACAGCAAACGCAAACTGAGAAAGAGAGCGCCGACGCCGACGATTCCTGGGATTGCTCCTTGTGTGCCGACGCCGACACAGGGTTTCTGTTGCTATCCGTACGCTGGTATGGCCGGCCACTCGTACACCCGATGAACGTCACGGGGGCCGACGCTACCATGGGGTATTGTATCACACTCGACAGGCTCCCCTGCAAACATGGAAACCAGGAACGACCGGAGCGGAGAAACGGTTCCTTCATCTATCCTTCCCCCATTCTTCACCTGTTCTTCATATAGTTTCACAAAACATTCATATTTTTCAACAACCTGAAACTATGTTAAGATTGGGTCGAGTTCTGAAACCTTCGTCCCTGGAACATCTATCTACCCTACGATACCATCTATCACACACCGGGGTCATGTCCAGGCATCCAGAGGTCCAGAGGTCCAGAGGTCCAGAGGTCCAGAAAGTTAGTTGTCCATTTGAAGGAGGTATCTCACGATGAGTGAACAGGAACACGGTCCGGAGCAGACGGAGTCACTGACAGATCGAAGCGAGACGTTCGACGTCATTTTGCGGCAGCGGCTCAGCCGACGCGCTTTTCTGAAGGGTTCGGCAGCGGCGGCCCTCCCGGTCCTTCTGGCCGCCTGTGGGGAGGAAGCAACTTCCCCACCGCCACCTCCGCCGCCTCCCACGGCTCCGGCGGCCCCGCCCACCCCGATGGCAACCAGCGTGCCCATCCCGACCACGCCTCCGGCGGCGACGAACCCCCCCGCCGCGACAAACACCCCCGCCGCAACGAACACCCCCGAACCAGCCGCAGTCGGAGCATTCGAGCCTATCCAGCCACGACCAACGACCGAGGACGCGCTCGCCGTTCCCGCCGGGTATACAACCACCGTGCTGCTGCGATGGGGTGACCCGCTGACCGCCGACGCGCCGGACTTTGCCGTGGACGCCCAGACTGCCGACGCGCAGTCGAAGCAGTTTGGCTATAACTGCGATATGGTGGCGTTCTTCCCGCTCCCAATCGGGAGCAATGCCTCGGACCATGGCGTTCTGGCGGTCAACCACGAATACACGAACCCGGAACTCATGTTCAGGGATTTCAACCCCGATGCGGGGCCGACCCAGGAGCAGGTTGACATTCAGCTTGCGGCCCACGGGGTCTCCTTTGTGGAAATTCAGCGCGGCGCAGACGGAACCTGGACGTATGTCAGAGAGTCGCCATACAACCGGCGCATCACTGCCACTACCCAGATTGAGGTGACCGGGCCAGCGGCAGGGCACCCCCTGCTGGAGACCGGCGACGACTTTGCGGCGCAGTCTGTCCTGGGCACGCTGAACAACTGCGCTGGCGGATGGACCCCCTGGGGGACGTATTGCACGGCCGAGGAAAATTTCCACCAGTATTTCGCCAACCTGGACACTGTAACCGACGAGGCACTGCGGGCCATGCACGAGCGCTATGGCCTGCCAGCCGGCGTTTCGCAATATCAGTGGGAAAAGTTCTACCGCCGGTTTGACCTGGCCCAGGTGCCCAACGAACCCAACCGCTTCGGGTGGGTCGTCGAGATTGACCCCTACACCGCCGGGTCTGCCCCGAAGAAGCGTACGGCGCTGGGGCGCTTCCGCCATGAGGCTGTGACGTTTGTGGTCGCCCCGGACAACCGGGTGGTGGTCTATAGCGGCGACGACGAGCGGTTTGAATATGTCTACAAGTTCGTCACCGAAGGGACGTTCACCCCAGGCAACCGCGAGGCGAACATGAGCCTGCTGGACGCGGGAACGCTCTATGTCGCCCGCTTCGACAACGACGGCACCGGGGTCTGGATGCCGCTGGTGTTCGGAGAAGGGCCGCTGACCGCCGAAAATGGGTTTGAGTCGCAGGCCGATGTGGTCATCAAGACGCGTCTGGCGGCTGATGCGCTGGGGGCAACGCGGATGGACCGCCCGGAGGATATGGAAACCAACCCGGTGAACAAGAAGGTCTACCTCATGCTGACCAACAACACCAGGCGCGAGGAAGGCGACACGAACGGGGCCAACCCCCGCGCCAACAACGAGACCGGCCATGTGATTGAACTGACCGAAGCAGGGGATGACCCGTCTGCCACCACGTTTACCTGGGAAATCTTCCTGATCTGCGGCAACCCGTCGGACGAGTCCACCTACTTCGCCGGATACGACAAGACCCGCGTTAGCCCGATTTCCTGCCCCGACAACTGTACGTTTGACAACCACGGCAACCTGTGGATTGCCACGGACGGGCAGGCGGGAACCATCGGCTACAACGACGCGCTCCATATGATACCGGTAGAAGGGCCGGAGCGGGGGCATGTGCAGCAATTCTTCTCTAGCGTGGCTGGAAGCGAGACCTGCGGGCCGCTGTTCACGTCCGACAACACCAGCCTGTTCGTTGCCGTTCAGCACCCCGGCGAGGGAGGCAACTTTGCCGAGCCGGTGAGCACCTGGCCGGATGGCACGGTTCCGCCCAGGCCGAGTGTCGTCGTCATCCAGAAGGAAGGCGGCCTCCCAATCGTGTAGGGGCCGTGACTGGTGTGCTGATACCAGTTTGCCCCCAGAACAGCAAAAAGCCGCAGAGGGCGCAGCGTGGCGCAGAGGGTTTCCCTGCCCTCTGGTTCCGCCGCGTCCTCTGTGTCCTTTGCGTCCTCCGCGTCCTTTGCGTCCTCTGCGGTGAAGAAACCAGATGGGTATGAACACCTCCTTGCTGAATGCTCCGAAGCGTTGGTTAACCCGCCGGCTCCAGAGGGTCCGGGCGTTCCTTGCCAGCCTGTCCCCCGGTGGACTGGTCTCTCTGCACCGTTCCGCAACGTTTGCCGAGGCTGAGCGTGCGGCGCTGGTGCGCGGGGCCATCCTCGTCACCCACCTCTTCGTGGCCCTGGCTATCGCGGTCATGCTCGCCGGGCACTTCCCCCGCCCCCCCGATGATGGTGATGCGGCCCAGGCCGATTTGCGCGAGCAGGAAGAAGTGGTGGCCGCAGACACGGCCAGGCTCAACAGCTATGGATGGATTGACCGGGAAAGCGACGTCGTGCATATCCCCATCCGCGAGGCCATCGAACGGACGGTGTCCGAAGGGGCAGCGGTGGGCCGGCAAGCGCGGCTGGTCGAGCGCGGGCAGGCGCTTTTCCACGGGCTGGAGTCGGCCCCGCACCCGAACTTCAGGCCATGCACCACCTGCCACTATTTCCAGGCCGACCGCGGGGTGCTGGTTGGCCCGAACATGTCCGGCGTGGCGGACCGGGCCGGGTCGCGGGTGCCCGGCCTCTCGGCCAGCGACTACCTGCGCCAGTCTATCGTCACGCACGATGCGTTCGTGGTCGAAGGGTTCGAAGCAGGGGTCATGCTCAGCATCGTGGGGGAGGATTTTGGCACGATGCTGCCAGCGGAAGATATTGATGCCCTGGTGGCCTATCTGCTGACACTGCACGAGGGAAGCACCGACGGTCCATCTTCTCCCACTGCGCCCGCAGATCTTGCCGCGGCAGCAACCCCCGAACCTGAGACCCTTCAGGAAGTTGCTATCGGGACGGGCGAGGCCGTGGTGCCCGATGCCAGCGGCCTGGTGGTGGTTGAGGAGGGGGGGTACGCCTTTCGCCTGCCGGAGGGGTGGCAGGCGCTGGCCTTCCATGGGAGGGTGGCGGTCCGCCCCATCGGGGATGAATCAGTCGGGCGGACCGGCCCGGTGATTGCGATGGCCTCCGGAACGCTCAGCGACCTGAACATCCCGAACGTGAGCACCAGCACGCTCACGGTCACCGACACGTTCTTCCAGGTGATATCCGAGACGATACGACAGGAGACCGCGGGGGTGATGCTCCACGATATTGGGGTATGGAACCTGCGCGAGGCTCCTGGGCAGGTTGCAACGCTTCAGGGCAACGGTTTTGGCGATATTGAGGGCGACGTATTCGGGCGCTTTGCCATTGCTCTGGTTGACCAGTCCCACGTGTTTGTGCTAATGGGTCTGGCCTCGCCCCCCGACGCCTGGGATGCTGACGCGGCATTCGCTGCTATCCTCCAGTCGGTGCGGCTTGCACGGGAAGGGGAGGAACTGCCCGTGGGGGGAGACGAAGAACCGAACCCCTTGCTGCCGTTCCCTCCTGGCTCGTCGCCGCTTCCCCCTCATTCGCCGCTGGCACCGGACCGTGCGAAGGGGCCGCGGTTCTCGTGTGTCCACTGCCATGTAACCCATGAGGTGGAGATGCTGCACGATTCGAACCCGTCGTGCGTCACCTGCCACAGCGGAACTTCCTACCAGCGCCACTGTGTAGACTGCCACAGCATCCACGGGGTGCGCATTCCCCACCGCCCGCAGAACCCATCGTGCGCAAACTGCCACCCCCAGGGCATCCCCGGCGGGGAAGGGGTTGACGTGCAACTGGCGCTCATCACCTTTCTATCCTATTTCTTCCACGAGATTTGACCCCGGATACGGGGCCTTTGCTCAATCTTCCTCCCCCCCGCGCCCGGCGGCGGGCCCGCTCCTGAGCCGCACGGAGGCGCTCCAGCGGGTCGTCCGGCGGGGGGGCCGTTGGCAGTGGCAGACCGCTCCCTCGCCGCTGTCGTCGGGAATGGGCTGGCACCGGCCCCTCCTTTGCTGCCTGCTGCCGCTGTGGAACGGGGCGAGGACGCTGCATAAGCCCGCGGTTGCGCCCGAATATCCGCCGAATTGCCACATCCAGCGGGAGCGCCAGCAACGCCAGCCACAGCAACGGCAGATGAAAGCTGCGCACCAGCCCGGCCTGCTGGTCCGTTTCATCAGCGACCGCGTCGGGAGGAGGCGTATTCCGTCCGCCGGTCATCTCCGCCAGTGATGCCAGAAGCGCCGGGTTGCCGCTGGAGTTGCGGTATTCGGCGGAGAAGGGCACCATCGCCCCCCCGGTGACGCCGGCCTGGGGCTGTCCCTGAGCATCGGCGGCCAGCAGATGCACCAGATAGACCCCCGCCGGCGCATCGGTCACCGCCAGATAGTAGGTCCCCGGCGATACTTCGCGCAGGGTGATATCAAGGTTCCGTCCACCAGAAGCCAGCATCTGCCCCGTCACCCTGAGACCAGT
Source organism: Chloroflexaceae bacterium (assembly GCA_012032475.1). Classification (GTDB taxonomy): domain Bacteria; phylum Chloroflexota; class Chloroflexia; order Chloroflexales; family Chloroflexaceae; genus JAAUSY01. The sequence continues at coordinate 5,468 of JAAUSY010000160.1, read as the reverse complement.
GGCCGGTGCGCCGCTCTCGGTGCGGACGTAGGCCCTCAGTGCCAGAGACCCTTCGTCGGCCCGCGTTTCCAGTGTCATCCGCTGCGGGTCTGAGGACGGCAGGAGCCACGACACCATCTGAGTCGCCATACGCTGGTAGCCGGGCCACCCCATCCACTCCTTTGCCCACTTCCCCTGCATATCGGAGGTCCAGGCAACGCTGCGCCCCAGACCATAGGACCAGGCCGCCAGCAGCGGGTGGCCCCGCTCTGTGGACAGGAGCACCTGCCCGCTTGCTTTGGGGGTGGTGGCAACATAGCCATAGAGTGGGGGAATACCGTCAACCCCCCGCAGGATGGGATGAGGCGGGCCGCGGAGCACCTCCCATTCGCCCTCGATAATCAATGGCTGAATGACCGCCTGGGCCTCGCTGGTCAGAATGGTCGGAATCTCGCTGGCGTGTTCGGTGAGGAAGAAACGCCCCCCTCCGCGCTGCGCCATCTCCTCAATGAAGGGAACATCGCTACCTGTCCCGACCGCAATGGCCGAAACCGTGACCCCTTCGGTCCGCAGGTCATCAACCAGGGCGTGAGCACCTTCCTGCTGCACAGTGTCGCTCCCATCGGTAATCGTGATGATGTGGCGGATGGGGTGCTGGCGCTCGCGGATGATGAGCGACGCCTTGTGCAGGGCATCGTGGATATTGATACCGCCGCCCCCGGCCCGAATCGTCGCGGCGCGGTCAATTGCCTCGTCGCGGCGCGTTCCTGGCACCGGCCCAACGATGTCGTGCGGAGCTGTGTCAAAGGGAATGATGGTTATCTCGTCCTCGTCGCGCAGGCGTTCGGCAATACGTGCTGCCCCCTCGGCCGCCAGTTCAATCTTTGTGTGCCCCCCCTCCGGCTCCATCGCTCCCATGCTGCCCGACACGTCTATAATCACTACGATGCTGACCGGCGGCTGGCGCTGCACCACCGTGCGCAGGTCCATAAAGACCGGCAGCGCCTCTTCGACGGGCGTGTCGCGCCACCCCCCCGCTCCAAACGACTGACTGCCGCCGACCATAGCGAATCCGCGCCCCAGGTCGCGCACATAAGTTCGTAGGTCAATGCGGGCGCGTTCGCTCAGCGCCCGCTTCGGAACATCCACGAGGATGACCGCATCGTAGGCTATCAGGGAGGAGAGGCCGCCGGGCAGACGGTCCGGGGCAACCCGTTCCGTCACGAGGTCTGCCGCTGCCAATGCCCGCTGGAGGGCTTCGGCAGCGCCGGGGGTGCCCTCAACCAGCAACACCCGCGGCTTCCCCTGCACAAAGGTAAACGCCTCGGCGGCGTTATTCTCCGGGCGGGCGTCCCCTTCGACCTCCAGGCGCACCACGTAGCGATTGAATACCTCGGTGGGTGGGGGAAGGAGCACCTCGAAGGTCTGGGGTTGGCCGGTGAGCGTCACTTCCTGAGACGCTAACTCCTGCCTCCCAGCAACGGGAGCAAGGCCGGGCGAAGCGGGGGATATTCGCTGCTCAACGACCAGGCGGGCCGCGGTCGAGAACGGTGCCGATGAGCCAGAAGCGCCGGGCGGGCCGCGGCTGTCGAGATGCACCACCAGGCGCGGTTGCTGCCCCTCCCCAACCACCGAAGGAAGCTCCAGGCCACTGACCTGGGCATCCAGACCGTCGGCGCTGCCGCTGAGCACCACCACATCAATGGGCACCCCCTGAGCCGCGGCCAGGCGTGCGGCTTCGCGAGCATCCCCGTAGTTTTCGCGGCCATCGCTCAACAGCACCAGCCGCCGCTGCATCTCGGTCGGCAGCAGTGCCAGCCCAAGCTGAATGGCTTGCTGAATATTGGTGCGGGTGCCGTTCGGCAGGGTGGTCATCGTCCCCAGGAGGCGCGAGTCGTTGGGGAGGCGTTCAACTATCGCCGCATCGCCAAAGACGACGATGCCGGCCCGGTCGTTCGGCGAAAGCTGCGATAGTGCCTGCTGGACGTAGGTTTCGGCGCGGGCCCGCTGCGACAGGGCAATGGACTCGCTCACGTCGAGCAGAAAGACAACCCCCAGATCGTCCACCGGCTGACGGAACTGGGTGCCCGCCATCGCCAGCACCAGGCCAGCTACGCCCAGGCTGCGGAGCAGCAGGCTCCCCCAGAAGCGCCAGCCAGGGAGTGAGCGCGGAACGACCAGCGCCAGTGCCCACACCGGCAGGAGCAGCAGCAGGAGCCAGAGATACCTTGGAGCAACGAACGTGACCATAAGCAATTATACCGTCGTGTTACTTCCATTGTAGCATGGGGCAGCAGATGTTAGGAGACCTTATCGCTGGTATACTGGTATAATAGAGTGATGACGCTCTTTCGCAAACGTGCGGTCTTCCTGAGCTATGGGCTGGTTGGCCTGGTTGCGCTGGTGCTGCGGGTCGCCGACCTGGGTCAGTTCGTGACCCACGACGAAGTGGAATTCTGGTTCGGGCGTTCGGAAGCGCTGCTGCGGGCGCTTCATTCGGGCAATTTCCAGGCCATGGAGATTTCGACCCACCCCGGCGTCACCACGATGTGGTTGGGCAGTGCGGGCATCACCCTGCGCAAGTTCTTGTTCGAGCAAGGTATCCTTCAGCATGAAACCTTCCCCACCATCCTGGCGCTGTACCGGCTGCCCATAGCCCTGGCGCACGTTGCCGGGGTGCTCCTGGGCTATGGATGTTGCGGCGGCTCTTCGCCCCCACGAGCGCCGTGCTGGCGGCGCTGCTCTGGGCCACCGACCCCTTTATCATCGGCTATAGCCGCCTGCTCCACGTAGATGGACTGATGGGCACCTGTGCCACCCTGAGCTTGCTGGCGGCCTGCTGCTTCTGGAACCACTCCCGTCACCGGGGGTGGTTGGTGGTGTCGGGCATCTGCACAGGTTTGGCGGTGCTCAGCAAATCACCGGCGCTGGCGCTGGTTCCCGTGGTGGGGGCACTGGCGCTGGCAAGAGACCACCATCCCCCTGCCTCCCACCCATCCTTCTCCCTCCCCCCCCCCTTGGCAACGTTTCTGGCCTGGGGGGGTATCGCTTTGCTCACGGTGGTGGCGCTCTGGCCGGCGTTGTGGGTGTCGCCGGTGCGGGTATATGAAGCGCTGCGAGTGGGGGTGGAGGTCGAAGGGGCACAGCCGCACATGACAGGCAACTTTTTCCTGGGCCATTCCGACCCCTCCCCCGACTGGCGGTTCTACCCGGCGGCACTGGTGCTCCGGACCACCCCGTGGGCACTGGTGGGACTTCTGCTGCTCCCATGGGCAGTGGCCTCCAGGGAGCAGGAGACACCGGACCGGGGACAGCGGACGGGGGGGGCGCAACCTGGCCGTGCTGGCCGGGTTCATTATCCTGTTCGTCGTGGCGATGAGTATCTTTCCGAAAAAGTTCAACCGCTACCTGGTGCCGGTCTTTCCGTCGGTCAATATCCTCGCGGCAGCCGGGCTGGTCTGGGGAGCAGAACGTGCCACTCAACGCGCCACCGACTGCGCCACCCGCTACGCCACCGACTGCACCACCCGCCACGCCACCGACTGCACCACCCAGGGTCGGAGCCAGCGGCAGCCGGGAGTGTTCGGGGCGGTTGCGCTGCTCAGCGCGGCGGCGCTGGTGAATGCAGCCTGGTGGCACCCCTACGGCATCTGTGCGTTCAACCAGGTGTTGGGTGGGGCACAGAAGGGCGCACAAACCTTTGCGGTCGGGTGGGGCGAGGGGCTTGAGCAGGTCGCGGCGTGGCTCAACCACCAGCCGGATATCACGGACGTTCTGGTCATCAGCCACATGATCACCTCACTCAACCCGTTTCTCCGGGAGGGAGCGCGGGCCGCATTCCCGGACGAGGGACGGCTCAGAGAGGGAGCGGGCTATGTCGTGACCTATCTCTACCAGGTGCAGGGAGGTCGCCCACCTCCGCCCTTCGACCAGTTCTATGGGCAGCGGGTGCCGCTGCACACCGTGACCATCCATGGGGTAGATTACGCCTGGGTCTATGCAGCTCCACCACCCGTTGCCCACCAGATGAACGCGCAGTTTGGGGAAGCTATCTCCCTCTATGGAGCCGACCAGGACGGCCCGGCGCGGCGGGGGCAGCCGCTGCGCTTCCGCCTGGTGTGGACCACCCGTGCCGCGCCCATCTCCGACTACTGGATATTCGTTCACCTGGTGAGAGATGGTGACGATAGGAACGACGACCGGCAGCGCTACGTCCAGACAGACCAACCCTACCCCACCCGCACGTGGGAGCCAGGGCGGTTTGTGTCTACTGAGGTGCTGCTTCCCCTGCCGGCCGACCTGCCCCCAGGGAACTACCAGGTGGTGATGGGGCTGTATGAGCAGCAAAGTGGTCTGCGTCTGCCGGTGACTTCCGCAGAGCCGGGCCGGGAATGGCTCCCCGGCTCCGACCGGCTGCTGCTGACGCGGCTGCTTGTCGAGTAAGACCGACCCCGTCGCATCCATCATGCATGGCATGGTATGATATACCAGGAAGCGAGACCACAGGAGCAGCCGGGGAGCCTGTCCGGAGTTGCAGGTATCAGGAAGAAAGGAACGAACGGTTTTGAATGGCATACGAATACCCATCCTGAAAATTGGGAATGTGCTCATCGCATCTATTCAAATAGCCCTGCATGACAGCACCGCTATCCAGTTTAAGAATGACCTGTTGGAGAAGATTCACGAGACGAAGGCCAGAGGGGTGATTATTGACCTGACGGCGCTGGACGTGGTGGATAGTTTTATCGGACGCATGATTGCGGATATTGCCGCGATGTCGGGGTTGATGGGGACACGGGTTATCCTCACCGGTCTCCAACCAGCCGTGGCTATCACGCTCGTGGAACTGGGGCTGGAGCTTCCTCGCGTGCTGACCGCACTCAACCTGGAAAAAGGGCTGGAGCTTATGCGGCGACAGAGCGAGGAGGAGGAAACGGAGGATGTTACAGCAGAGTAAGGTGACGACCGTCCAAAGTGACCTGGATATTGTGGCGGCTCGTTCGATGGCGCGGGATATCGCCAAGGTCCTGGGCTTCCGGGCCATTGACCAGGCGCGGATTGCCACGGCGGTCAGTGAGCTTGCTCGCAATATCCTGCTCTATGCAGGGACGGGTGAGGTGATTGCCCGGAGCATTGACCGCAATGGGCGCAAGGGTATCGAGGTCGAATTTCGAGACCAGGGGCCGGGGATTAGCGATATTGACCAGGTGATGCAGGATGGATATACAACCTCGCGGGGGATGGGGATGGGGCTGCCTGGAGCGAGGCGGCTCATGGATGATTTTGAGATACAATCTCAGGTAGGGGTGGGAACCACCATCGTGTGCCGCAAGTGGTGTTAAAAACCATTCCCCCACTCCACAGCGAACCATTGACAAACGTCGGTTTTTCTGGTATCCTTGTGCCAATCACCCAGACCAGCAAACGTTTTGCGATGCTGGGTGCCATGATCTGGCTCACCCAGCGATGGTGGGTCGTCGCCATCAAGA
>JAAUSY010000159.1 GCA_012032475.1 Chloroflexaceae bacterium | reverse complement strand
GGCAATTGGGCGTGCTGGCGGGATTGGCCGTGCTGGCGCGCCTGGACGCGCTCATCGCCGCGGGGATGCTCGGCCTGGTGCTGCTCTGGCGCGAGGTGCGCCGGGAGCAGGTTCCGTGGCGCAGCCTGGTATTCGGGGGGACGGTAGCCGCAGTGCTTGCGCCCTACTTCGCCTGGAACGTGCTGCAATTCGGCCACCTGACGCCGAGCAGTGGGCGGGCCATTGCCTATATGCACAGCTTCCGCGAATCGTTTGCCCTGACCAGCGGCCTCCAACTGGCGGCCTATCAGCCGGCTCTGGACCTGACCCGCGCTCCGTCGTGGCTGCTGGTGCTGGTGCTGGCGGGGTTGGTCGGGCTGGTCGGGGCGCTGGACCGCAAGCAGCGGGAACACCTGGCTCCGCTGCTGCTCTATGCTCCCGCGCTAACCTGCTACTACGCCTACCTCCAGCAGCAGGGCCGACCGCGCTACTACGTCGGGGTTGCGGCAGTCGTGGTGCTGCTGATTTGCGCCTGGGCCAGCCACCTCCGCGTCCCGTCTCACCGCTTCCGCTGGCTGGCGCGGGTGCGCTCCCATGCCCATATCGTGGTGGCAACGGGGGTGGTGCTGTTCAACAGCGTGCTTTTTGCAGCCTACGTGCAGGAGGCGCGCCACGCCTCCTCCCTGGCGCAGCCGTCCATGTACCAGGCGGCCCGCTGGATTGCCGCCAACCTGCCCCCGGATGCGATGCTGGCGGCGCAAAACTCCGGCATCTTTCAATACTACAGCGAGCGGGTGGTGCTCAACATTGATGGGAAACTCAACCACGAGATTATCCCGGTGCTGGAGCAGCGCAGGTTAGAAGAATACTTGCAGGCGAAGGGGGTGCGCTACCTGGTGGACCTGCCAGGCGTGGCCGACTATATCGTCTTCTACAGCCGCACCCTGAGCGATGCCCCCCCGCACCGGTCGCCCTCGCTGCTCGAACGGCTCCGTATCTATACGGGTATGGCGATGGCCGCGCTCCGCCTGGGGCCGCCGGTCGTGCTCGATGAACGGGTGCCGGACCGGGTGTTGCGCCCCTTCTCTGAGGTCACCACCGTCGTTCAGGAGTTTCCCCTCCCGAACGACCCGACGCAGGCCGTGACGGTGTATCGCCTGCATGATCATGATGATGATAGCCGCGACGAGTGATGAGTTCAGAACCACCGGCAAGGCCCCGATGGCTACCCAGACCTGATAAGCTCGCCCTGGGATTCTACCTGGCGCTGGCACTCTGGCTGACCTGGCCGCAGGTGCTCGTTCTGGGCGATGCGCTGGTGGGGGGGCCAGTCGCCCAGGCGGATGGCTGGCAGAAGGTGTGGAACCTCTGGTGGGTGCGCACGGCGCTGCTGAATGGGCAGACCCCCTTCTCCACCGACCGGCTCTACTGGCCGCAGGGGGTTTCGCTCGGCTTTCAGCCCATTGATATCACCAACGCACTGCTGACGCTGCCGGTGCTGCTGGGGTGGGGGCCGCTCGCGGCCTATGGGGTCTCGGCTATCCTGGGCTTTGCCCTCAGCGGGTGGCTGACCTACCGGCTGACCCGGCGGGTTACCCAATCGCTAGCCGGGGCGCTGCTGGCCGGAGTGGTGGTAGAGGCGGCCCCGCAACACCTGGCCCACTTTCTCGACGGGCAGCTTGAGCATGTGTCCCTCCAGTGGAGCGTGCTCTACGTGCTGGTGCTGGTGCGGGCTACTGACCGCCCGACCCTTGCCAGAGGTTTCTGGCTCGCCTTCAGTGCGTCCCTGGTGGTCTACACCAGCTTCTACCATGCCCTGTTCCTTGCCCTGCTGACCGCCGCGTGGCTGTCGTATCACCTGGTCGCCTTGCGGCAGGGGCGGCAGGTCTGGCGTTTGCTCCGCCCGTGGCTCCTGGCGCTCCCCCTGCTGGCGCTGCTGCTGGCTCCGCTGCTTCCGCACACGCTGGCGGGCAAGACCCAGGCGGTGCGTCAGCAAGGGCACTGGCAGTCCCAGGCTCGGCACTTCCGCGTAGACCTGGTTGACGGGGCACTGCCGAGTGCGCACCACCCCCTCTGGGGGGAACGGGTCTACGCCTATCAACAGAGGCTCCACCCCAGGAGCGCTGGATGGGTGGTGACGCCGGGGTACACGGCACTGGCCCTGGCCGCCGCCGGGTTGGCGCTGAACTGGAGGACCGCCCGGCGGTGGGGCTTGCTGGTCGCCATCCTGGTGGGGTATGCGTATGGTCCGGCCTTGCAGGTGGGTGGTATAGACACCGGTATTCCCCTGCCCTACGCGCTCATCGCCGAGATGCCGGTCGTCAACTTTGCCTACCGCCTGCCGCATGCGCTGCTCATTGCGCTGGTGCCTTTTGCCGTGCTGGTGGCCTTCGGGGTACGTTCGGTGATGGGCCGCCTCCAACCCCACCGGGCCAGCCGTCGCATGCTCTTCGCCGCGCTGCTGCTGGCGAGCCTGGTTGAAACGGCCCCGCCAGCCATGCGGTGCTGGAAAGATGACACCGCGCCGGTCTATGGTGCGCTGCGCGAACAGCCGGGGGCGCTGCTGGTTATCCCCTTCACCGAAGGCTCCCTGCCGCTCAAAAGTATGCTGCTGCGCTCCCAGATGACCCATGGCCGCCCGGTGGTGGGGGGGTATGTCCCGCGAATACCCCGCTACCCCTTCCTGGACCTTCCGCTGCTGGACGAACTGCGTACACTCACCTGCCAATCAACCACAGCCCTCCAACGGAGCACTCGCCTGCCGCTCCGCGAACTGCTCGCATCCTACGGGATAACACAGGTGGTGGTGCATCCGGAATACCTGTCTCGCGAGGAGGCTGATTGTGCTCACCATCTCCTGGAAGAGGTGCTTGGGCTTGCCCCTTCCCCTACCCTGGATTCGGGAGATGGAGGGACGGTGAGGGTTTATGACGCGCCCGGCCAGCCTGCCACGGCGTTCGTCTTCCCCGACCGAAGCTGGACACTCGAATATAACGACGCGGAAAGCTGGCGCTGGATGGGCGAAGAAGGCCGGTTCTTCCTGGTCAATCATACCGCCTCGGACCGCCATTTTGCCCTGCACCTACCCATGGAAAGTTTTTTGCACGCTCGTCCCCTGGACATCTCCGTTGACCAGTCCCACCACAGCACCATTGAGGTTCAGCGGCCCATCCGCCACTACGCGTTCCTGGTTCCTGCCGGGCCGGGGCAGCACGAGATTCGCCTGGCTGCGCCAACCGACCCCGACCCGTCCACGCAGCGGGAGGTGAGCGTGGTGGTCAAGGATGTCTGGCTCAGTGAGTTGGACGGGCCGGGATGGTAAGTAGGGGGCATCGCCTCATGACCAGGATGATGATAATGACCAGGCGGCTGGTTTCGTTTCTGGCAACCTGTCTGGCAACCCACCGCCTGCTGCTCCTCATCCTGGGGGTGGGGTTCGGGCTGCGCCTGGGGTGGCTGTGGTTTCAGGGGAACGCATCGTTCGTGCTCGATGAACAGGAATACGTCGAGATTGCCCAGGCGCTCCGGAGGGGGGGCTACCTCGGTGAAGTGGATGACGGGCGCTGGATACGTCCGCCGCTCTTTCCGCTGTGGCTGGCGTTCACGTTCGGCCCAGGGAACCACCTGCTCCTGGCGCGGTCCGGGCAGGTGGTTCTGGGGGTCGTGCTGATATACCTGTTCTACCGGCTGACCCTCCTGGCGTGGGGCGATGTTCGTTCGGCGCTGGTCTGCGCCGCACTGGCCGCGCTCTCGCTCCCTCTCATCGTCTTCTCCACCTACCTGATGGCTGAAATGCTGCTGCTGGTGCTGCTCTGCGGGTTGCTGCTCGTGCTGCTGGCACTGGCGCGGGGTTCGGGCTACCGTCTGGCAACGCTGGCCGGGGTGCTCCTGGGGCTGGCGCTGCTCACCAAGCCCATTGCCCTGGCCGCCATCCCCGCAACCCTGGGGGCCGTGCTGGCAGGCCAACCGCACTGGCACCAGCGCGTGAGGCATCTGGTCGTGCTCCTGGTCGGGGCTGCGGTCGTTCTTGCGCCCTGGGCCGTGCGAAACCGCCTGGTCTACGACCGGTTCATCCCCCTTGACACCACCGGAGGGTACAACCTCTGGATTGGGAACCGACCACCGGGGCAGGGGGGGGCCATCTTCGAGGAAACCATGCGCACCGCCTACCCCAACCCGGCCGACCGCAGCGCGCGTTTGCGGCGCTTGCCTGGGACAACGCGCTCCGCTTTCCGGGCGAAACGATAGGCCAGATTGGGGCGAAGATGGGGCGCTTCTGGCGGCTCCAGCTCGATGTCCTTGCGACCGGGCAATATGGGGAGCTGTTCGTGTTCTGCCCAGGGAATGCTACCCTCCGATGGCGCAGGACCGCGGGGGGCATTTTGGGGAGGTCGTGGCCCCTTGCTGGTGGCGCTGGGGCAACCTGCTGGCAGATGGGTGGTATTTGCTGATGCTGCTGGGCGTGCTGGTGGCGCTGCTGTGGCCGCGGTCAGCTACCCCGATGACGTTCACCTGGATAGGCTGGCTCTGGGTCGGGCCGATGTACGGAGCCACCGTGCTGGCGCTGGTGCAACCGCGGCTGCGGCTCCCACTCCTGCCCGTCTTGCTCCCCTATGCAGCAGCAGGGCTGGTCCGGCTGGCGGCGATGCTCTGGCAGTGGGCGAAGCAGGCAAGCGCAAGGCCGCCCGAACGACCCGCCCCCCCACCGGCGCGGGAAGCAGCGCGGGAAGGGGCAGCGTTGCCCCGTCGTATGGGTTCGTCCGTGGTACGGCACTGGCGGGTGCTGCTGGCGGTGCTGGCCTGCCTGGTCGCTGCCTGGAGCCTGCGTCTCATCCCGCTGGTGGGGAGCCAGGCAGCAGGGATCGCCGGCGCATGGGCGTGGCGGGCCGGGCACCCGGAGCAGGCACAGGACTATTACCGGGCAGCGGTGGCCTGGTATCCCACCCGGCTCGCTGCGCTGGTGGCAGCCGGGCAGGTGGCCGAAGCGCTGGGCGCAGATGACGAGGCGTTCGCGTGGTATCGGGCCGCGCAAACGGTGGTATACCATGAAGTGCTCTCGCGCCTTGGGATGGCCCGTATCCTGTATCGGCGTGGTGAACTGGACCGGGTGATTGACGAAGTGCAGGCGACATCGCTTTCATCCAGACAACTAGAGCGGGTGGCCTTTGCGGCAACGTTGTTGCCTTCCCAGACCTTCATAGATATTGGAGGCCATGCCGCCGATGAATATGGCTACGTGCTTGGTTGCTATCCCGCTGAGGAAGAGGCGCGACCGGGACAGGGACCGGAGCAGGAACAGGACCATCGGGCGTCTTTCCGCTGGACCGGAGCACAGTCCGCCATCCGTTTCGGGACCCTGCCAACCGCGGAGTCCGTGCTCCGTATCCGCCTGGCAACCAGCCGCCCGAACCACACCCCCATTCCCCAGGTGCATCTTCGGGTGAATGAACGCCCCATCGCCAGTACCCTGGTCCCATCCGAGTGGCGGGTCTATCGCTTTCTTGTGCCTCCTGCTCCCCGCGGGGGAGCATTGACGGTGCAGAGCGATACCGTCGTCATCCCGGAAGGGAATACGAGTGGCAGCAACCGTGCAGCAGATACCCGTGACCTGGGGGTGATGCTGGACTGGGCGACCCTGGACCCGACCATACCAGCGACGGATGGCAACGAAGAGAGATGGAAAGACGGGCAATAGCAGTTGCAGTCGGGTGGTAGAACGTTTATAATGAAACTGAAACCTGGCAGGACCGGGCGATGGTGAAACCTCCTGGTCTGCGCCGCTGCTCCCGACCGGCCACCAGGCGCAACTAGCCGCAGGAAACAGAACGCGGAGCTGCTGCCGCAAAGCAAAGAACGAGCCACCATATCCTACGAGACCGGTGAAAGCTATCCGACCATGTCCCAAAAGAGCACCAGGGACCGTTTATATACCGTAGTAGGGTCATCGTTCGAGAAAGAGCGTATCAATGGCACGAGTTTCTGTAACGATCAATAATGTTGAAAACACTCTGGCCTTGACCGAAAACGGCTTGAGCATCGGTCGTCAGCTTGATAATGACATTGTGCTGAACCATGCCATTGTCTCGCGTCACCATGCCCGTATCGAGCTGCGAGGGCGTCAGGGGTGGGTCCGCGACCTGGAAAGCCGGAACGGGGTGTTTGTCAATCGGTTGCGCGTGAAAGAAGAGCCGCTGAGCGACGGCGATGTGGTGACTATCGGGCCGTTTGAACTGCGGTTTGAAGACCGGGCCGCGCAGAGCGTCGTCTTTGATGACAACCAGTATTTCCCACTGGCGACGGATGGGCGGGCCGTCCAGCGGGATGGGTTGCCCTCACCGACGATTGACCTTCGGGAGTTTTATTCCATCGGAATGCGCTTGAACGAGGTGGTGGAGCTTGCCGAACTGCTGGACCTGGTGATGGAAGAGGTGTTGCGCCTGGTGCCGGCGGAGCGCGGCATTTTGCTGCTCCTGAAAGGTCAGGAACTGGTTCCCAAGGTCATCTACCCGCCGGGGCACGGCGATGTAACCATCAGCAGCACGATTGTCCGCAAGGCGCTGGAAGGTGGCGAAGCGGTGCTGACCCGCGATGCCCGGCTGGATTTCGCCGGGGCCGAAAGCATCATCAGCGCCAATATCCGTTCAGCCATCTCGGCCCCGATGCTGCTGCGCGGGCTTGCCATTGGCCTCATCATCCTGGACTCGTCCGGGCGGGACAAATTTACTGAGCGGGAATGTGACCTGGTGGCGACGATTGCGACCCAGGCTGCAGTTGCCATTGAGCGGGCCACGCTGACGGAAGAACTCCGCCAGCAGGCCACCGTTCGCCAGAATCTGGAGCGGTTCTTGTCGCCCAATGTTGCCCAGGCACTGGCCCGCTATGTCACGCAGCATGGCAAGCTGTGGGAAGCGCAAGAGCAGGATGTTTCGGTGCTCTTTGCCGATATCACGGGCTTTACCTCGCTCTCGGAAAATATGCTGCCGCACGAAGTTCAGGATTTGCTGAACGAATACTTGCACGAGATGACCGACGTCATTTTCAAGCACCATGGGACGGTTGATAAGTATATCGGGGATGGGATTATGGCAATCTTCGGGGCACCCCGGCTGCCCGACGAGCCGCCGAACGACCACCACGCCTATGATGCGGTGGCCGCCGCGCTGGAGATGCAGGTTGCCCAGAAGCGCCTGGTTGACAAGCTCGACCCCAAACGGGCCTTCCGCATCCGGGTGGGGGTCAATACGGGGAAAGCCTATACGGGCTTCTTTGGCACCCGCCACCGCCTGGAATATACTGCCATTGGCGACACGGTGAATACTGCCTCGCGCCTGGAGAGTGCCGCTCGACCGGGGACGGTGTGCATTGGTGAAGAGACGCTGAACGCGGTGGGCGATGCCTTCGAGGTGCAGGAGATGGGCAAATTGCAGCTCAAGGGGAAGAAAATCCCCGTGACGGCCTATGAAGTCACCGGGAAAAAGACCTCCTCATGACGGTGGTGGTGAGTGTCCGTTTTAAGGATAGCGGGCGACTTTATTATTTCGACCCCGGCGGCCTGGACCTGCGCCAGGGTGATATGGTCATCGTTGAGACGATGCACGGCCCGGAAATTGCGCGGGTGGTCTATGAGAATTTCGATATCCCCGACAGTGATATCACCGGGGAATTGAAGGCCGTGGTGCGACGGGCGGTCGCTGCCGACTTTGAATCGGCCCAGGCCTTGCAAACCCGCCACGACGAGGTGATGCGCATCTGCAACACGAAAATCCGCGAACACGGTTTGCCCATGCGCCTGGTCAAAGCGGAGTATAATTTCGACGCCTCGCGCCTGACCTTCTACTTCACCTCCGAGCAGCGGGTGGACTTTCGCCTGCTGGTGCGCGACCTGGCCCATACGTTCAAGACGCGGATAGAGCTGCGCCAGATTGGCCCGCGTGACGAAGCCCGCCTCCTGGGGGGAATCGGCATCTGCGGGCGTTCGCTGTGTTGCGCCACCTTTCTGCCCAACTATGCGCGGGTCAGCGTGAAGATGGCGAAGGACCAGGATTTGCCCCTCAACCCCTCAAAGATTAGCGGCGTATGTGGTCGGTTGCTCTGCTGCCTTTCCTACGAACATCAGCAATACCTGGAATTGAAAGAGGGTCTGCCCAGGCGGGGAACCTGGGTGCAAACCCCCGATGGCGTAGGCGAGGTGATGGATATCAACATTCTGGGGCAGCTCGTCACGGTTCAGCTTGCCTACAGCGGTATGCAAGAACAGTATCGGGTGTGCCAGGTTCAGGAGACCCCGCCCCCTGGAGCACGCCAGGCGAGAGGCAAAGCCAGGGGGCGGGAGGACGGGCGTGTCCTGCGGGAAAACGAAGAAGACGAGGAAGACCCGGACCGGGCAATCACCCACTCGATTTCCGAAGTACTCGGAATGCTCGACCAGGACATGCGGTCGTTTGAGGATGAAGACGATGAAGACGACAACCGGGTCCCTGATCTGGACCTGGACCGTGAGGGGACCTTCGGCCCCGCTCCATCGCCGTCCGGGCGCTCTGCTCCTCGCTCCAGGCGCTCGTCGCGTGAGCGGAAACCCTCTGCCGCCCGGCAGGGAAGCGCCCAGGCGCAGGCTCCCGGCAAGCCACCGGGAGAAGAACCAGCCCCGTCTTCACAGAAAAAGCCCACCCGCCGGTCGCGGCGACGTTCGTCTGACAAAAAGGCAAAAGACGAACCGTCTGCGGCTCCTGCTTCCTCCCACTCCCCCTCGCCTGCGCACCCCGCAGACCAGCCGCGAGCAGCAGTTTCCTCGAAACCAGGCCGAAGCCGCCGCCGCAAGCGAAAACCGCCCGGCCATGAACCGAACACCGGAGAAAGGGAGTAAGCCATGGCCCGAATGGTCCTGCTGGGGGTTGGGACAGCCGTTCCGGATGGCGACCGGGGGCACACCCACCTGGTCTGGGATGGGCCGGGCGGTCCGTTCCTGGTGGACGCCGGGGGCAGCACGTATCAACGGTTGCTGAAGGCCGGGCTGGACCCCCAGAAGTTGCAGGGTATCGTTCTGACCCACAGCCACGCCGACCATATCGGTGGTTTGCCGCTGCTGTTGTTTAGCCTGTCGCTGGTTGGTCGGACCGAGCCGGTGCCAGTCTATGGCCTGGAAGCGACCCTGGCGCTGAGCCGGAAGGTTGTGGAATCGTTTGAGCTTGAGGAGCACGTGGCACCGGTGCGGTGGCAACCGATTGATGCAGGGAACGAGCTAGCGTTGGATGGCGGGTGGGTAGTGCATACGGCGCTCAACGACCACTCGCGCCCGTGCCTGGCGCTGCGCTTTGCCCACCACACCAGCGGGGCAGCCCTGGCCTACTCTGGCGATACCTCGCCCTGCCAGGCGGTGGTTGACCTGGCGCGAGGAGCCGGGGTGCTGGTGCATGAGGCCACGGTGGCCGGGCCATGGGCCGGCCACACCACCCCCTACGAGGCCGGGGCTGTGGCGGCTCAGGCCGGAGTGCGCCACCTGGTGCTGGTGCATTTCAGCCCCCAATGGACGATGCCCGAAGCGCAGGCGCTCGAAGCGGTGCGGGGCGCGGGGTTCGCGGGGAGGGTGGATATCGGGCAGGAGGGGCAGGTCATCCCGGTGGCGGGTGATACCAGTGATGCATGATACGTGATGGGTGGCCTAAAATGGGCGACCTAAAACGGCTCTGGCGGCCTGGTGCGCCACAACATCGGCTCAATCCAGAAGGTGATGGTATTCCACCCCACGAAGCCAGCCATCGCCAGGGCGGCAAGTTGCCCGGCCCGCCCGGAGCGCCACACCAGGCGGAAGGCCAGCGCTGCCCCGATGGACACCGCCCAGGCCGAAAAGGTCAGCCAGCGCGTGACAATGGTCGAAAGCGTCAGGAAGGGCATGATGGCGAACCACGCGCTCACCAGCAGGCTGCATCCCATCAGCGCCAGCAGCACGTGCTGCTGCCCACTGGCGCGGCCCCGTTTCCAGAGCACCCACAGACCAGCAGGGATGAGCAGCAGCGGAAAGAACCCGAAGTGCTGGACCAGGCCTGCCTCCCACAACACCTGCCAGAGCAGGTCCGGAGAGGTGGGGGACCGTTCGCTGACCCCGCGCACCCCTCCCGCCACCAGGGCGCGTATCTGGGGGATGAGCAGCCAGGCATAGGCGCTGTAGAAGAAGAGACCGGCCACTCCCCCCGCTCCGAGCGCGGCAAAGGTCAGGGGCCAGCGGGCTGTGCGGGCCCGCTGGTTGCCGCGCCAGGCTGTCAGCCACGTGAGCGTGAGCAGCAACCCCCCGGTCAGGGTCGTATTGATGAGGAACCCCAGGTGGCCGAGGAAAACCCCCGTGATGAGCAGGCTGAGCACCAGGGCCCAGGAAGCCGGGGAGAGGCGAGAAAGGACGGAGGGCGTGGGCGGGTCGGTGCCAGCGAAGATGAGCGCCGCGACGAGCACGAGCGTGGCGCACTGGGTGTAAATGTAGGTATCGAATGACCACCAGGTGAGCATCAACCCGGCTGCGGTGAAGACGTAGCCGGCGGCAGCGAGCAGCGCGGTGGTCTGGAGATACCCGGTTTGCCAGCGGGCGGGTATCCCCCGTGCGGCGATGGCATAGACCAGGGCCGCGCCCATGGTATCCGCCAGGGCGGCAACCACCTGGAGCAGCAGGCGCAGGTCTGGGAAGAGCAGCAGGAGCGGGGCTATGGTGAGGTAGGGTCCGGGTGGGTAGGGGAAGTTTACTCCCCGGTGGGCAGAGAGCAGATAGACCTTTCCCAGGCCAAGGGTGTCAATGAAGCGGTTGGTGTGATAACTAATATCGCCCCACATAGACCAGGGGTAGAGCCTTCCCCCCAGGCGCATCCCGAAGGCAACCGCCATAATGAGCAGCAGCCAGCCACCGGTTCTCGTATCCAGCGGAACGCCCAGGCGCACCGCCAGGGCAGGCATGAGCGGGCGCAGCACTGCGACCAGTGCCCCGCTGAGCGCCGTGGCTGCGAGCGCGGGCCACGC
>JAAUSY010000158.1 GCA_012032475.1 Chloroflexaceae bacterium | reverse complement strand
CCTTGCAAAATGAAGGAATCAGCAACCGTTCTCCCTGTGCCGCGCTTCCCTGGCGCTGCCGCCGGCCCGGAAGCGCCAGGGAAGGGCAGGAGAAGCTACCCCCCCGCATGGCAGGGAGAACCAGAAAGAAAGGAGAAGCGGTCGCAGTTTCCAACTCATTCCGAGGGGGTACTTTTCTGTTTCGAGGGGGGCGGTTCGGTGAGCGGAAGAGCGGATGACCGCAACTCCTGAAGCCCCTGCAAGACCTGCCCGATGCTCGTTTCCAGCGCGTGCATGCGCGATTCAATAGTGCTCATTCTGGCATCCTGCGCTTCGCTGGTCGCGGCGGCCTGAGCCGTATACCCCTGGAGCATCTGCCAGAGCCGGTCCAGGCGGGTTTCGAGGTCTCTCGCCCGCTGATCTACGATGGCACTCTCGGCGCTCCGCTCCCCGGCCAGCGACATGACCTGCGACGCCTGGTCATGCAGGGATTGCCCCATCTGCCGCATCTGCTCTTCGAGCGCCTGGATCCGCTGACGGACCTCGGTGGTTCCAGCGGCCTGAGTCGTGGCGACCGTAGCGACCTGGGCAACCTGGTGGTGCAGTGCTTCGAGCACCTGGCGAGACTGCTCTTCCAACCCCCGGAGCCGGAGTTCAACCTCTGCGCTCCCGGCCTGCTGAGCAGCGAGCAGCGAACTGAGGTGGGCAAGGTCGTGCTGGAAGGACTGAGTTGCCTGGTCGAGCCTGGCGGTGAGGTCGTCCAGGGGAAATTCGGCCTGGAGCAGATGGCGTTCGAGACGGGAGAGGTCCTCGCGGGTAGGCATATTCACACTCGCCAGCCAGAGTCCCATATAATAGTCAATGATTTTCTGGAGCGAAGCGGAAGAGGTGAGGTAGTGGTCCAGGAAGGCGCTCATGGTGGTGGAGAAAGCATCGCTGCCGATGGTGTTCGTCATCCCCTGCGTCCAGAATTCCCGGTTGGCTTCGTAGAACGAGCGCCAGAATGCCAGCAGGTCGGTGGTATTGGGGACCTCTTCCTCACTCATAGGGGCCTGTTTCTGTTCATACCCGGCAAATTTTTTGACCAGGGAAACCTGAGAACGGAACCTTGCCGGTTATCCTAGCGCAAAAGGTTACAAGTTGGTTACAAGGTTGAAGGTTTGACGAAAGCCGAAAGCATACGGTTTAACAACAGACCGGAAAGGATACACCACGAATGGCTCATCGCTGTGATGTGATTGGGGTTGGCATTGCTTCATGGGACACGATTGGCATCGTGAGCCGCGCCCCCCTGATGGGGGCAAAACAACCCCTGGCCGGGTGGATTGAGGCTGGGGGAGGGCCGGTGCCCACCGCGCTGGTCACGCTCCAGCGTCTGGGGATGCGAGGAGGACTGGTCAGCGCGGTGGGAGACGACCGGTATGGGCAGCACATCCTGGACGACTTGCGGCGCGAGGGAGTGGAGATCGAATCCGTCCAGGTCCGACCGGGCCAGTCGCATGTGGCCTTCGCCCTGGTCGAGCCAGACACCGGCCGACGGACCATCTGGTGGCACAACGACCGGGCGGTGCTCCAGCATATCGCGCTGGACCGTGCCTACCTCACCACGGCGCGGGCGCTCCTGCTCGACACCCACATTCCAGAGGTGGCGCTCCGAGCGGCCCACTGGATGCGCGAGGCCAACCGGCTGGTCATGATTGACGCTGAACGGACCAGCGACCAGGCCACGGCCTTGCTCCCCTTCTGCGATGCCATCATCGTTTCGGAGCGGTTCGGGCGCGAAGCCACCGGAGCAGAAGAGCCGCAGCAGGCCGCGCAAGCGCTCTATGAACACTACCACGCGCTGGTCGTCGTCACCGCTGGCGAACAGGGAAGCTGGTGCGCGAGCCGGGCGGGAGCCTTTCACACCCCGGCTGTTACCACCGTCCAGGTGGTGGACACGACCGGCGCGGGCGATGTCTTCCACGGGGCGTTTCTCTATGGCCTGCTGCAAGCATGGCCGCTCCGCGTGGTCGCTCGCTTTGCCAGCGCCACCGCAGCGCTCAAGTGTCGCACCTTCGGGGGAAGGGCAGGTATTCCGTGCCTGGACGAGGTCGAAGCCCTGGTGCGCACGGAAGCGCCCACCGGTGGCGGCGAGTGAATGACCGGTGAGGGACGGGCGCGAACATGAACTGAGCAATGAACATGGAGCGTGGAATTATGATACAATACCGCAGCAAGGAAGAAATGAGCGAAGGTTGGAATCCAGAAAACCGGTACATCTTCTTGTGATATCTATCGGCATCGTCTCAAATTAAGGAAAGGACGTGATGAGTCAGGATACCTCAACCGAACCAGGAACAAAGTTCCGATGGGGCGCTTTCTCCAACATTCTGGCGTCAGTCAGCGCCATGCTGCTCTGTGTCATCCTGGGCGCAACGACCTACTTACCACCCGTGATCCACGTGCTGCTGCTGCTTACCATGATCCTGCTGAATTTCGTCGGGGCATGCCTGGGTGGGGCGGGCTATTTCCTCCAAGACCGGGGCCGGGGGGTGAGCATTGTGGGACTGTTCCTCAACGCGGCGCTCTTCCTGTTTATCAGCCTGTTCGTCTGGTCGGGGCATAGCCTGTTGTAGGAGGAGCGAGGAGGAGGGAGGGTTATGCCACTTAGCGTGCTCGGCGCATCCTGGCCTCCTGGGGTATCATCATCGCCATCCTGGCTATAGCATCACCATCATGCACCAAACAACCGCTTCACTTCATCGGAATATCCGCCACCGCCGACCACACCTGATCTGGCTCCTGCTCGGACTCTCAGGCTGGTTCTTCCTGGTGGCCCTGCCGGCCCATGCCCACACCCCCGATAGCGTTCGTTCCTATCCTCTGGTTCCCTCGGTCATCATGCCCTCTACCATCAGTGCCGGCGGGTTTCATACCTGTGGCATGACCTCGGATGGAACCGCGGTGTGCTGGGGGTCAAATAGCGCGGGGCAGGCTTCGCCCCCCGGCGGAACTTTCGTCCAGGTCAGCGCCGGGGGGTTTCATACCTGCGGCATCCGGCCCGGCGGCACCATCGAGTGCTGGGGCGACGATACCTACGCCCAGTCCACCACGCCGCCCGGCCCCTTCCTCCAGGTCAGCGCGGGCTATATCCACACCTGCGGCCTGAAGCCCGATGGCACCGTCGCCTGTTGGGGCGACCATAGCTATGGGAAAGCTGCTCCCCCCACCTGGACCTTTGTCCAGGTCAGCGCCGGCAAAATCCATACCTGCGGCCTGAAGCCCGATGGCACCGTCGCGTGTTGGGGCGACAATTCGAGCGACCAGTCTACCCCGCGCCCCGGCCCCTTCGTCCAGGTTGACGTGGGCAATGCCCACACGTGTGGCCTGAAGCCCGATGGAACCCCCCTCTGCTGGGGAGAAAACGGAAAAGGGCAATCCCTCTCGCCGCCGGGACTCACGTTCAAGCAGATTGAGGCCGGCGGCTTCCACACCTGCGGCTTGGAGAGCGACGGAACGGTGGATTGTTGGGGCGACAACACCTACGGGCAATCTTCGCCGCCGGCGGGGACCTTCACCCAGGTCAGCGCCAGCGAATACCACACGTGCGGGGTGCGAACCAATGGCGCAATCGTTTGCTGGGGGTGGGATAGATATGGTCAATCCACCCCGCAATCCGGCGTGTTTTCGCAGCGGCGCATCAGCGCGGGCGGCTTCCACACCTGCGCCCTCAAGAGCAACGGAACAGCCATCTGCTGGGGGAACGATGAGGATGGGCAGGCGACGCCAGAAAGTGGCACCTTCACGCAGCTCGGCAGCGGAGGGGCGCATACGTGCGGAGTGCGGACGAACGGCACCCTGGACTGTTGGGGCAACAACACGGATGGGCAGGTCATCACCACAACCCGAACGTTCTGGCAGGTGAGCACCGGCGAGCGCCATACCTGCGGGATTGACACCAACGGCAGCATCGCCTGCTGGGGGCTTGACAACAGCGGGCAATCATCGCCGCCAGCGGGCAACACGTTCGTCCAGGTGAGCGCAGGCTTTCGCATACCATCGGCCTGAAAGCGAATGGCACCCTGATCGGATGGGGCGACAATACCTACGGGCAAATCTCCCCCCCCGTGGGACTCTTCACCCAGGTGAGCGCCGGGCGCTACCACTCCTGCGGTATCCACCCCGGTGGCACGCTGGATTGTTGGGGCGACAACACCTACGGACAGGTTATCACCCAGACGAGCACCTTTCTCCAGGTGAGCGCCGGGCGCAACCACACCTGCGGCATCCACACCGATGGCAGCGTGACCTGTTGGGGGCTGAACAACGAGGGGCAGGCCACCCCACCCGACGGTTTGTTCCTCCAGGTGAGCGCCGGGCGCAACCATACCTGCGGCGTCCGCACCGATGGCAGCGTGACCTGCTGGGGCGATTCTAGCCAGGGCAATTGCCCGGTATCGTCATCTATCCCACGGCGCTGCCCGGCGGAACCGAAGGAACGGCCTATCATCAGACCCTCAGCGCCAGCGGAGGTGTTGCCCCCTACCAGTTTACCCTGGTGGATGGCACCCTGCCGCCCGGCCTCAGCCTGAGCGCGAACGGGGAAGTGAGCGGCACCCCCACCACCGATGGAGCCTTTCCTTTCACCGTTCAAGCAACCGACCAGTTCGACCTCCCCCCCGTCACCCGGACGTATACCCTCGTGGTTGCTGACGCCAACCTCGACCAGCCTCACCTTGACCTGGACGGAGATGGCCCGGCCGACCCCAGCATTCCCTACGAGGCCGTGTTTCACGAGGGGGGGCCGTCGGTGCCCATAGTTGACCCTGACCGGCTGCTCGTGACCGACACCAACCGACTGCCCCTCGCCTCTGCGGTGGTGAGCATCACCACCCCGCTCGATGGCGACCACGAGACGCTGAACGTGGTTCCGAGCGGGGCTATCACCGCCACCTACCACGCGGGGGTACTGCGCCTGAGCGGGGCAGACACCGTTGAGCGCTATCAAGAGGTGCTGCGGACCGTCACCTACCGCAACACCGCTACCGCTCCCCAGGGAACTTCCCGCCATATCACCTTCCTGGTGGATGATGGCCTTTACCTCAGCCCCCTCGTGACCACCACCCTGACAATCAACAAGCCCCCATTGATATGGCGCTCAGCAACACCACGGTGAGCGAGCACAGCGCCATCGGGCAGCCGGTCGGCATTCTGACGACCAGTGACCCCAACCCGAATGACACCCACACCTATACCCTGCTCAACAGCGCCGGGGGGCGGTTTGTCATCGTCGAAGATGAGCTTCGCGTCGGCGCGTGGCTGGACTTCGACGCGGCCCGCAGCCACCACATTGTGGTGCGCTCGACCGAAACCGGCACGGGGGTCTTTTCCTACACCAGGGGGTTCACACTGACGGTCAGAAATGTCGAATACGCCCCGATCTTCACCAGCACCCCCATCACCACGGCCATCGTCGGGCAACCCTACACCTACGATGTGACCGCTACCGACCAGGATGCCAGTGAAGTTCTGACCATGACCACAACCTCCAGACCTCCCTGGCTGACCCTCACCCAGATGACGACCGCCACGGCCAGACTCAGCGGGACGCCCTCGCTGAGCGATGTGGGGTTTGCCACGGTCGGGTTGCAGGTGACGGACCACACGGGCAGGAGCGATACCCAGAATTTCACGCTGGTTGTCACCAGGAGCAACACCGCCCCCGTCTTCGTGAGCATCCCCTTCACAGCAGCGACCGTGGGGGTCCGCTATACCTACCACATCACCGCCAGCGATGGTGACGTGGGCGATACGCTCGTGATGGAAGCCTCGGAAAAACCCTCCTGGCTGACCTTCACCCCCGATGGGACCGGGACGACCGCCACGCTCAGCGGCACCCCCGGCCCCGGCGATGTGGGCGAGGCCCCGGTGCACCTGCTGGTGCGGGATGGGCTGGGAGCAACGGCCACGCAGCACTTTACCATGACCGTGAGCCGCGACAATCATGCGCCCAGGTTTACCAGCACGCCGGTCGTCTCGGCCACCGTCGGCAAGCGCTATTCCTATGGCATCACGGTTGAGGATAGCGACGCCGATGAGGGGGATACGCTGACAATTGCCGCAACGCTCAAGCCGACCTGGCTGACCCTCACCCAGACCGGCAATGTCTCCGCCATCCTGGGCGGCATCCCTGGTTCCGGCGATGTGGGCGAAGCCAGCGTTCGTCTGCGGGTAAGCGATGCCAGCGGAGCCACCGATACCCAGGACTTCACGCTGGTGGTGGCTGCCTCCGGCGTGGTAACTGATAACCACGCCCCGGTCTTTACCAGCCAGCCGGTTGACCTGGCCGTAGCCGACACGCCCTACACCTATACGATTACCGTCAGTGATGAAGACGAAGGTGATATGCTGACCATTACGACTACGACTATCCCCGCGTGGCTGACGCTGAGACAGGAAGGCAATATCGCTACGCTCAGTGGCACCCCCGGCCCCGGCGATGTGGGCGACGCGGCGGTGAGCCTGGTCGTTTCGGATAGCAAGGATGAAACGGTGCAGGTCTTTACTATTCGGGTGCTGGCCCGGTCAGAGCATCGGGTGTACCTGCCGCTGATACAGCGACAAACGAGCGACCAGACGAGCGACCAGACGAACGACCGAGGTTCACCCGTGGCGATGTCGGGGTTCCAGAGTGGAGCAAAACTATCCAGAGAGCGAGCACCAGAAACCAGATGACCCCACCATCACTCGTCCAGGTCGGCCTGATACAAATGTCCTGCTCTGCCGACCCCGAAGCCAATACCCGCAAGGCGTGCCAGCATATCCGTGAAGCTGCCTCCAGGGGGGCACAGATTATTTGCCTGCAAGAACTGTTTCGTTCGCGCTATTTCTGCCAGAGCGAGGACTATGAGGCTTTTGCCCTGGCAGAGCCGGTGCCCGGCCCCACGACCAGCACCCTGGGGAGCCTGGCCGCAGAACTTGGGGTGGTCATCATTGCCAGTCTGTTCGAAAAACGCGCCAGTGGTCTCTACCACAACACCGCGGTGGTGCTGGATGCCAACGGGGCCTGCCTGGGTCTCTATCGCAAAATGCATATTCCCGATGACCCGCTCTACTATGAAAAGTTCTATTTCACGCCAGGTGACCTGGGGTTCTGCGCCTTTCGCACGCGCTTTGCCACGGTGGGCGTGCTCATCTGCTGGGACCAGTGGTACCCGGAGGCGGCGCGTCTGACGGCTCTGCGCGGGGCGGACCTCCTCTGCTATCCCACCGCCATCGGGTGGCACCCCGCGGAGAAGGCGCAGGAAGGGGGAGCGCAGCATCAGAGCTGGGAGACTATCCAGCGGTCCCACGCCATTGCCAACGGGTGCTACGTGGTGAGCGTCAACCGCACCGGCCACGAGGGCAACCCGGATGGGGGGATTGAGTTCTGGGGGCAGAGTTTTGTGGCCGACCCCGGCGGTCGGGTGCTGGCACGGGCAGCGGTTGACCGCGACGAGGTGCTGGTGGTGGGGTGCGACCTGGGGCGCATTGAGACGAGCCGCACCCACTGGCCCTTCCTGCGCGACCGCCGCATTGATGCCTATGGCGATATCACGCGGCGGTATCTCGATGCCGGGTAGGCAGAGTGCCAGGCAGAGCGCCGAAGCAGAAGAACGGCTTTATCCTTGCCTATCATACCCTTTCCTTGCCCCGTTAGACACATGCCATGGGGAATGGTATAATCTGGGAGCATGGCGAATTTCAGGGCAGCGGGTGGAGCCGAACATCTGTGGGGTGTTCGGGGCTTCCAACCCCTGACAAACTGGTCCGATTGATCCATTTTCTGGTCTGGCAGTGGCAGGTCTGGCAGGTCTGGTTTGACCAGAAAAGAAGCCGGATCATTCCCGATATCACAACTGGTGTTCGGTGCAGAGCAAAGGATAGCCTGGAGTGTATGATCGCGTGGTGCAGCAACAAATCTCCACACTACCCATGATTGATACGCATTCGGAAATAGAAGGAACCTTTCAAGCCGGTGGCCCACACCGGGGAACGCCCAGGAATCAGCTCACCCTGCCTTCAGCGCTGCTGGCTGATTTGCAACGGGTTGACCAGGCCATGCTTGACCTGGTGCAATCCAAGTCGGTGCTCATCAATGTGGCCGGGCGGTACATCCTGAATTCGGGAGGAAAACGGATACGTGCCGCCCTGGCGTTGTTGTCGGCTCAGCTTGGTGACTACCGATTCGAAGAGGCGCTGCACGCTGCCACAACCGTTGAACTGATTCACGTTGCTTCACTGGTCCATGATGACCTGGTAGACGAGGCAGAACGCCGGCGCGGCACGGTGGCCGTCCATACGCGCTGGGACCACGGGGTCGCGCTCATGGTGGGGGACTATTTCTTTGCCCTGGCTTCAGTCGAGATGTCCCGGGCCCCCGACTCGCGCATCATCACGTATTTTTCGCAGGCGGTGATGACCATCTGCGAGGGGGAGCTTGCCCCGGTGATGTGCGTGACGCCCCTGGCAACCGCGCTTGAGCAATATTATACCAAGATAGGCAGCAAGACGGCGGCCCTCTTCCAGGCAGCCTGCAAGTCCGGGATGGCAAGCGGCGGGGGCACGCCGGAACAGATTGAGGCCCTTGGTCGGTTCGGGTACGACCTGGGGTTGGCCTTTCAGGTGGTGGACGATATCCTGGACTTTACCGGCCATGAAGAACTTCTGGGCAAGCCCGCCGGAAGCGACCTGCGCCACGGGATTATCACGCTTCCCCTCATCTATGCGGTGCGGGCAGGGGGGGGAGAGCCGCTGGCAAGTGTCCTGGATTCTGCTGACGAAGACCGTCTGTCGTGGGCTATTGGCGAAATTCGCCGTCTGGGGGTTGAACCCTCGCGGCGAGAAGCTCGTGAACTGGTTGACCGGGCGCTCGCCAATCTCAATCTCTTTCCTGAAAGCCGGACCCACCAGACCTTGCGAGAAATTGCAGAATTTGTGCTTGAGCGCGACCAGTAGCACCAGAAATACCAGCAGGGGTTATTCAATCATTGCCACCCGGTTGCGTCCCTGGTTCTTTGCACCGTAGAGCGCTTCATCCACAGCCTTGAGCAAGGTTTCGCTCGTCGCGCCGTGGTCGGGGAAGATGGCAATCCCCAGTGAGGCAGTGACAGTCCCCAGGGGTTTCCCTTTGTGCTCAATGCGCAGGTGCTTGATACTCTGGCGCACTAACTCCGCCCGGACCCGCGTGGCTTCGAGGGTTGCGCCGGGCAGGAGCAAGATAAATTCTTCGCCCCCATACCGACAGGCAATATCTTCCTCGCGGATGCTGGTGCGCAAAAGGGTCCCCACCGCGCTCAGCAGCGTGTCCCCCCCATCGTGCCCATACAGCTCATTGAACCGCTTGAAATGGTCAATATCGAGCATGATGATACCAATCGGCTGACGATAGCGACTGGCCCGCCGCAACTCGCGTTGCATGGTCTCGCTCAGGTAGCGGCGGTTATACAGGCCGGTCAGTGCGTCACGGATAGCCTGCTGCTGAAGCTGGTCGCGCAGCCGAAGGTTGGTCAGCACCGTCGCAATCTGGCGAGCCACCATCACCGCTAGCTGCTCCCACCATCCATGGGCAGGGTCCGTCTGGTGTGGGGCATAGTGGAATGAGAGCACGCCCAGGGTTGCATCGCGGGAAACCAGCGGAATACACAGCGACGGCAGAGATAGGAGGTCCAGGTGGTTGCAGCAGAGGTCATGCTTCGGGTCTTCAGTCAGGTGGATTTTCTGGTGCCGGAGCGCGTAGCAATCCGGAAGGAACATCTCTGAGGAAGAGAGGAGCACCTTGCCCCACCGGGCTACCGCTTCCAGGGTCGTGTCGGAGCGAAACACATAGAGCACCCCGGCCTGCTCTGAGAAAAGCTCTGCAAGCAGCGGGCCAACGTTCGCATAGACATCGTCCAGTGATTGACAGCTCTGGAGGAAGTTCCCCATCGTGTTGAGCCGCATGATATGCTGCTGCTGCCGGTGCAGCAACCCTTCTAATTCAGCAACCCGCCGCTTCAGGGCAGCATATTCATGCTGGATCATCCGGACGGTGGTGGGATTGAACGGACGCTTCATGAGCGGTTCTTCCCTGGCACCAGTGCTGCCAGTATTTCAAGGAGCCTGGCTATGATGCGCATCAGGCGGAAGAACCACTGAAAGAGGACATCGCCCACCGAAAGCCGTTCATTCACCGGACGCTCCAACAGCCGGTCAATCCACGTTGTCCAAGTTATTCCTGATTTCTTCATCGGGGATTTCTTCATCATCTGACAACCAGCAACCGGGGCATCAACCCTTCATAGAAATGGCGGCGCAGGAAACCACCCGCTTCAGCGGGTGTGAGGAAGCGCCGCCGTCCTCCTCCTGATGGCAGGTCTCCTGGTCAGAGCCAGGGTAAGATGTCCCTTCGACGGGGCCAATCGGGCGTCGTCGCCTTGACGACGTGGCATTGCATGGTTCTGCCGAACGCAGTCCGCGCTAGGGAAGCACGCGGAGGTTCTTCTCGCCCGATGGCGGCTGCCTGGTTGCCCAGACCGTCTCGTCAACGGTTGCCTTGGTACCATCATTCCAAGCCCCCCGCTGAAGCGGGTGGTCGTTGACTTCTCATCCACTCTCATTCACTTCTCCTGGTTGCTCTGAATTATAGGCTGAAGCGGAGGAACCGTCAATTGTGGCGTGGCGTGGGGAAGAAGGGAGATAGCAAGGCCACATCACTGAACGCAGAACCAGGTTTGAGAACCGGTTCTTTGCCCCATAGCTATCGTCAGGTATATAATAGTAAGGAGAAGAACAAGGATGTCCCGATATCCAGTCGGGTGTCAGGAGGTTCCTGCCCAAGATGGCAAAAACAGATAGTCCATTGAAACAACTGGTGCTGATGTGCATCGAGGACTTCGCCACCTGGTTGCTCGGCGAAGAGGTGCAGGCTGTGGCTCCCGCGCCCGGCGAACTCCACCGGCCCCTCGACCCGGTCCAACCCGACCAGGTCTTTCAGGTCACGCTGGCCCGCGAGCGCACGGCCGTGCTGCACATCGAGTTTCAAGGCCCCCGCAGCC
>JAAUSY010000157.1 GCA_012032475.1 Chloroflexaceae bacterium | reverse complement strand
GACTGGCTGCTCGAACTCCCCTGGAACACCAGCACTACCGACAGTTCGACCTGGACCAGGCCAGCCAGGTGCTCGACGCTGACCACTACGACCTGGAGAAAATCAAAGAACGCATTATCGAATATCTGGCGGTGCGCAAGCTCCAGTTCGAGCAGGGCGAAGACCGCGTGCGCGGGCCCATCCTGTGCTTCGCTGGCCGCCGGGGGTGGGCAAGACCAGCCTGGGGCAATCCATCGCCCGCGCCCTGGGGCGGAAGTTTGTCCGGGTGGCGCTTGGCGGCGTGCGCGACGAAGCCGATATTCGGGGGTTCCGCCGCACCTACGTCGGGGCACTGCCCGGTCGCATCCTCCAGGGCATCAACCGGGTAGGCAGCAACAACCCGGTGCTGATGCTCGATGAGGTGGACAAGCTCAGCTCCGGGTTGCAGGGCGACCCCGCCGCCGCGCTGCTCGAACTGCTCGACCCGGAGCAAAACCGGGTCTTCGTAGACCGCTACCTGGATATCCCTTTTGACCTGAGCCGGGTGCTCTTCATCTGCACAGCCAACCGCACGGACACCATACCCCCGGCGCTGCTCGACCGCATGGAGGTGCTGGAACTGGCCGGCTACACTGAGACGGAGAAGCTGGAGATCAGCCGCCGCTACCTCATTCCGCGGCAGCAAGAAGAGCACGGGCTTGCCAACCGTGAGCTGTCCATCAGCGACGAGGCCGTCCGCCGGCTCACCCGCGACTACACCCGCGAGGCCGGGGTGCGCAACCTCGAACGAGAAATCGGGGCGCTGTATCGGAAGATGGCAACCCGGCTGGCCCGCGGCGAAGCTATCCCCACCCACATCAGCGCGGAAGACCTGGACGAACTCTCCGGGGTGCCGCGCTTCCGCAAAGATACGCTACTTGGCGAAGACGAAGTGGGCGTGGCAACGGGACTGGCCTGGACGCCTGTCGGAGGGGATGTATTGTTCGTAGAGGTGAGCGTGGTGCCCGGCAGCGGACAACTCATCCTGACCGGGCAACTGGGCGATGTCATGCGCGAATCGGCCCGCGCCGCAATGACCTACGCCCGTTCCCGCTCCGATGCCCTCGGCATCCCCAGAGATTTCGCCAGAAAGCACGATGTGCACATCCACGTTCCGGCTGGGGCCGTGCCCAAAGACGGACCCTCGGCAGGCATCACCATTGCCAGTGCGCTGATTTCGGCGCTGACCGGGCGGATTTCCCGCAAGCGGGTCGCAATGACCGGCGAAATCACGCTGCGCGGGCGAGTGCTGCCCATCGGAGGCATCAAGGAAAAATTTCTGGCGGCTCAGCGCATGGGCATCCGCAAGGTCATCGTGCCCCAGGAAAACGCCCCGGATATCCGCGAGGTGCCGACCGAAACCCGCAACCAGCTCGAAATTATCCTGGTCAATCATATGGATGAAGTCCTGCCCCATGCCCTGGACGCTGAGGCTGAGAAGGAAGGAAACGAAGGCCATGTTCAAGCGAATTCTTCTGGCAACTGACGGCTCACCGGTCGTTGAACGGTGTGTCCTCTATACGGCCCACCTGGCCCGAACCAACCAAGCCGAGGTGGTGGTCTTACATGTCTACGAGCTTCCTGAGCGCTACGCCAGCTACCCTGGATACCAGGAACTGGTGGAACAACTTCGGGCGGTCTCCTGTGCGCTGGTAGACGAAGTGGCGCAGCAGTTGCGCAAGGACGGGGCCGAGGCGCGAGGCGAACTCCGAATAGGCGACCCGTCGGAGGCCATTATCCTCGCTGCCGCCGACTACGATATTGACCTGATTGTGATGGGAACCCGCGGAAGCAGCAACCTGTCGGATATCCTGGGGAGCGTCAGTGCGCATGTGCTGCGCCACTCGCGCTGCCCGGTGCTGCAAATCCCATAAGTGCCGGTCCCAAGCCGGGCCGCGTTGAGTTGGATTGAAGGGACGCAGCCCGGCAAACGCTCATAATCTCCCCCAAACATCAACGGTTTGTCCCCAGGCAACGGTTGCCCATGAGCGTCTCCCGTCGTACAATAGGGAAAAGGAGCCGGCAGGCAGCAGGTTTCCCCTACCTTAATATCCAATGGAAGGAAAGAGCGCGATGAACCATTCCCGATGTTCCGACCGGACCGCCCGCGCCCGAATGGTCCGGGTTATTCTCCATCTCGTCCTCATCACTCTCAGTGTCAATGGCCTCTTGCTCGTTCCCATCACGGTCCCCCCGGTCCGCGCCGAAGCTCCCTCGTTCGACACACGGCGGGCCTTCGGACGCACCAACCCCGACGCGCTGTCGGTCGCCCTGGGGGATGTGGACGGCGACGGTGACCTGGATATCGTGACAGGCAACCGGGGGCAAAACGTCGTCTATCTGAACGATGGGAGCGGCAACTTCGCCAGCGATCTACCTGGAGCGTGCGAGGACCGCGCAGAAATCCGCTGTTTTGGCAGCGGCGAAGATACGACCATGAGCGTGGCCGTGGGCGATATGGACGGGGACGGCGACCTCGACATTATTGCCGGAAACACCCAGGACGGGACCTCTGGGGAAACTACCTCAACCCGGAGCGCGGTCTATCTCAACGACGGGACCGGGCATTTTTCTGACGAGCGGCCCTTTGGGGACGACCACGGACTGACCCGGCAGGTTGCTGCTGGCGATATAGACCGCGACGGCGACCTGGACCTGGTGGTGATGAACATTAGACAGCCAAGTAGCACCGAAGAAGAACCTTCCCTTCCTCTCCCAGAAGCCGTCGAAGGCAGCGAGATAGCCCAGGCTCTCCCGGCGGAAAAGATTGTGTATATGAACGATGGTACGGCAAACTTTCCCACTTCGCGCTCGTTCGGGGAACAACACCACGGCGCTTATAGTATGGCGTTAGGGGACATGAATCATGACGGTGCTCTGGATATTGTTGCAGGCACCGTGCAACAGCGTGGGAGCGATGAGCAGGTTGGCACGCGGAACCGCATCTACCTGAATGATGGCACCGGCAACTTTTCCAGCGACGACCCCTACCAGACGGGGAGTCAGCTATCGTTCGGGTCGGGGAGGGACAATACCTTCAGCATCGCCCTGGGCGATATCAACAACGACGGAATCCCCGACGTGGTTGCGGGCAATAACGATACGCAGAATGCCATCTACCTGAACCACGGCAACGGGAGCGTGGGTCTGTCCTCCTTTCTGGGCGAGCAGGAAGACCGCACCACCAGTGTGGCCCTGGGCGACCTGAACGGCGATGGCAGCCTGGATATCGTCGTCGGGAATCATCGTCAGCAAGATATGGTCTACTTCGGGGATGAGGCTGGCCGGTTCTACGAAAGCCAGGCGTTTGGTGGGACAACCGGAACAACCCAGGCTGTCGCCATAGGCGATGTCAACCAGGATGGCGCGCCCGACCTGATTATTGTCTCTGAGACGGGAAACAGCGCGGTCTTCCTCAACGACGGTGCAGGGTTGATCTCCAGTCCGGGCGACTTCGAACGCCACCTTGGGGACGACTGGCAGTCTCTATCCAGCGTGGTGGTGGCCGACATGAACCAGGATGGTAGCCCGGACCTGGTAGCCGGCCTGGTCTCCGATCAGGCAGCGGTCTACCTGAACGACGGTCAAGGCGATTTCTCCCATCGGCTTCCCTTTGGTTCGCCGGAAGAAACGATAGGCGTCGCCGTGGGCGATCTGGATGGTGACGGTGACCCCGATGTGGTCACCGGCAACCAGGACGCACCGAGTATGGTCTATCTGAACGATGGCGCAGGGAACCTTGATGTTTCGTCCCCCCTGGATACGGTGGAATACGACACCTGGAGCGTGGCCCTGGGCGACCTGGATGGTGACAACGACCTGGACGTGGTCATTGGCAATGGGGTTAGCTGGGGTGAAGAGGAGGAAGACGAAGTCAACGCCCAGAACATGATCTACCTGAACGATGGGACCGGCCACTTCCACGCTGAGGACCGCCGCCCCCTGGGCAGCGGGGATGACGAAACCCAGGATGTGGCTCTGGGCGACCTGGACGGCGATGGCGACCTGGATATTGTCACGGCCAACGCACTGGTGTGGGATGCAGCAGGAAATGTTACTTCGGAGAACCGGGTCTACCTGAACGACGGTGAGGGAGCCTTCCCCACCAGCAGCGCTTTCGGATCGAGCGAGAGCGGAACCATGAGCGTGGCCGTGGGCGATGTTGATGGTGATAGCGACCTCGATATCGTAGCCGGGAACGATTATGCCCAGAACATCATCCACCTGAACGACGGCAGCGGAACGTTCCCTGCCACCAACCAGATTGCCTTTGGCAGCGGCAACGATGCCACCAGTGACATTGCCCTGAAGGACTCCGATGAAGATGGGACGATTGATATCATTGTGGTGGGCAATTACTTCGAATCCAGCCGTATCTACTTTCGAGGTGACAACGGGGAGTTTTCTACCCAGCGGCCCTTCGGGCCGGGCGAA
Source organism: Chloroflexaceae bacterium (assembly GCA_012032475.1). Taxonomy (GTDB): domain Bacteria; phylum Chloroflexota; class Chloroflexia; order Chloroflexales; family Chloroflexaceae; genus JAAUSY01. The sequence continues at coordinate 6,717 of JAAUSY010000157.1, read as the reverse complement.
GAATCCACCACCAGCGTGGTGGTGGATGACCTGAACGGCGATGGTCGCCTCGACCTCGTCACTGGCGGCGAGAATGGAGAGAGCCACATCTACCTCAGCGACGAGGCAGACCTTATGCCCGGTCGCAGTGCGTCGGTGCAGACCTTCGGAGGGGAATTCGATGGGACCCGCCGGGTGGTGGCGGGCGACATGAATGGGGACGGAGCACTGGACCTGGTCACCGGCGGGAGCCAGGGGGTGATCTATTCGAACGATGGCAACGGTCGCTTCCCGAAGGAGCACCAGTATCTTTTCGGAGACGAGCGCGGGGTCTCAACGGTTGCCGTTGGCGATGTGGACGGTGATAGCGACCTGGATATCGTGGCGGAAGGGGCATTGCTCAGCTCTTTGCCAGATGATGGCACGCTGATGGTCTACCTGAACGACGGGTCCGGCACCTTCTCCGAACTGGAGCAGCCGGCCCAGGGGACCGGAGATGGCTCCGAAGAAACGTATCTCACCTTTGCCATGGCGATAGGCGACGTGGACCGCGATGGTGACCTGGACCTGGTGACAGCAGCCTACCCCTTCCCGGCCACCGATGAAGACGGGGAAACCATCCTGGATGAAGACGGGGAGACTGTGCTTGTGGTGCGGCTTGCCACCTTTTTGAACGACAGCAGCGGGGTATTTGCCGAACGGCGCATCTTTGACTCGTATTTCACCACCACGGCAGAATGGGAGACCGTGAGGAGTGTGGTGTTGGGAGATGTGGATAGCGACAGCGACCTTGATGTAGCCTTCGGGGTGTATGGCGCACCGAACACCCTCTATCTCAACGATGGGTCGGGGAGCTTTTCATCCGATGATTCCCGGTCGTTTGGAACCGGCACCGACCTGACCACCAGCGTGGCCGCTGGCGACGTGAACGGAGATGGGGCGCTCGACCTCATCGTTGGCAACGCGCTTGAACAGAACGTGGTCTATATCAACGACGGGGCCGGGGCTTTCAGCAGCACGACGGTGCGGTGCGACCAGACCGACAAGGTGCGCTGCTTTGGCCCCGGTACCGATGAGACCCGCAGCGTGGTCGCGGCAGATATTGACAACGACGGGGATTTAGACCTGGTAGTGGGGAACTCGGCTGAACAGAACGTGGCCTATATCAACGATGGCTCCGGCACGTTCGCCGCCGGGCGACCCTTCAGTACAAACCAGGACGCCACCGCAGACCTGACCCTTGCGGATATTGACGGCGATGGCGACCTTGACTTTGTCGTCGCCAACGGCTGGCAGCAGCATATCATTTATACCAACAATATCTATGGAGGCCAGAGACTGGTCAATACTCCCCCGACCGTCACGGTCGCCCGCCCCGGTACCACACAGGATGGAGAAGGTTTTTCGACCGCGGAAATCCACACCGAGCAGATTATCCCCATTCCATATACGCTGTCGGACGTGGAGGGCGACCGGGTGGGAATGGTCCGGGCCTTCTACTCGACCGATGGGGGTGGAACGTGGCACCCCGCCGTCGCCACCGACGAAACCGCAACGACCAACCTGGAAACGAATGCGACGTATGTCTTCCAATGGGATGTGTTTGCCAGTGAGTTTTTCGGTCGGTCAGACGCGGTGGTGTTTCGCATCGAAGCCTACCCCTCGCCGCAGGTGGCACCCGGCGGGGTGCCCGGCCCCTTCCAGCGCCCCTACACCGCCGCGCAGACGTTCCCCTTCCGGGTAGTTGGCACCCAGGTGCGCGTGTTGCAGGACACTGAGCCAGTGGCCGGGGCACTGGTCTACCGCCTGACGGGCAACCAGACGTCGGGCGGGCAATACGTGGCGAACCTGGCCGGCGAACCGTTCACCACCGACAACCACGGCTATCTGCAAGGCTATGGCACGATTGCCGAGGGTGACCAGTTGTTCGCCATGGCTCCGGTCGTTCTGACCGATACGCACGCGCTCTATTACACGAATGGGAGTCCGGGGGAGGTGAGCCTCGATGTTTTCACCGTGTCCAGTCCCGGCGTGCAAAACCTCATCGTCTCTGCCGACAACCCGCTGATACTCTTTGACCTGGAGGTGGTGGTTGAATGGGATGCCAGCAACGACCCGGCCTACCTGGAAGAACTGGTGTTTAACATCAAGCGAGCCTCGCGCTATCTCTACGATTTCACCAATGGGCAGGTTGCGCTTGGCGATATTCTCGTGACCCAGGACTTCGAAAACTGGGATATCGCCCATGTGGTGGTGCGCTCGAATAATCGTCTGCGCCCCTATGCCTACCAGGGCGGCATTGTCATCACCACCACGGTTGACCCACAACACGCTGATATCTTCTACGACCCCGGCCAACTGGTGATGGGGTCCACCTGGAACCGCTACGGCACTCCAGGCCAGAACCTGGGCGATGACTGGGCGGTGACGCTGGCGCACGAACTGAGTCACTACCTGCTCTACCTGGATGATGTATATCTGGGGATGAACGACAACGATTTTCTGGTGTCGGTTAACACCTGCACCGGCAGCGCCATGGGGGATGTGTATACGGACCCGGCCAACACCGAGTTCATTGCTGATGATACCCACTGGCAGCAGGACTGTTCGGAAACCCTGTCGGCCCAGACACTCGGACGTGACGAGTGGGAGACCATCACCCTGTGGTATCCCTGGCTCCACGAGCCGGCGGCTCTCAACGCTGGACCCGCCGTGATGCCGTTTGACCTGACCACAGTGGAGGTGGTTTCGCCGCTCACCCCGACGGATACGCTCGAAGACCCGACTTTTTACCTGGATTATGCCGATGGGGGAGTGAGTTCGAGCGATGCCCAGGCGTATCTGCTGCGAGATGCCTATGTCATTGACCTGGGGAACGCGACGGGCGGGCAAGACCGGCTGGTGGCGCAGGGAACGCGGCCTGGCGACCGCCTGTGCATCTTCGACACCTCCCGCCAGCACTATGGCTGCGAAACGGTGGAGACCGGCGACGACCGGGTGTTCCTGGAATATGACGCGACCTGGACCCCGGTCATCCAGATGAGTCCGGTCACGTCATCTACGATGGACCTGCTGGTCAGCAACCTTCCTTCGGGGTTGGAGGTGCGGGCACAACTCTATCCCCAGGACAGCTACGGTGAAGAGGTGCTGGCACTGTCAGAGACGAATGGCGTCTATAGCGGGACGATGGTACTCGATGCACCAGCGCTAGAGGGGTTGCTCCAGGTGTGGGTGGAGGAAACCGCCGAAGAAAACAACCCGCGCCGCGAGACGATGGTCGCCTACTCCATCGGGGGGAACCCGGCCTACCGTGGCGCGAAGAACCCCTCGGCACAGCGCAGCTATGCCTATCGTGGCTCGAAGAACCCCACCGCGCAGCGCAGCTATGCCTATCGCGGCTCGAAGAACCCCTCGGCGCAGCGCAGCTATGCCTACCGCGGCTCGAAGAACCCCTCGGCACAGCGCAGTTCGACCAGTTATCGCAGCCACGCACCGCTGATGTCTCCCGACGGGCAGATGATTTTCTTCACGCCCGACGAGCTAACGTTTGCCGAAGGGGAGTTCTATACCATCCAGAGTATGGCCGACCTTCCTTCGCTGCCGCCGGGCAAGACCGTCATCGGGAACAGCTACAACATAGTGGCATCACCAGGAACCCCGATTGTGACCGGCTCGGTCAGCTTCCAGTATCTCAGCAATGATGTGCTGGTGGCCGGCGTTGATGAAGCCACCCTGACGGTTCACTTCTGGGATGGGAACTGGTGGCATGCCCTGGAGACGGTGCGAGACGCTGATTCGAACCTGGCGGCGGCGCAGGGGCAGGGCGAGGGAATCTATGCGCTGGTGGCGGGGGTTACCACGCCGGAGGTGACCAGCACATCCCCCTCTGCGGCGACCAACCGGGCCGCGCAGACCCTTGAGATAGCGGGGCAGGACTTTCTTGCACCGGTCCAGGTGCGGCTGGTGAGTCCATCTTCAGCGTATTCGCTCACCATCACCTCGTCCAGTCCCGACCATATCGCGGCGGAGGTCCCCGCCGGTTTGCCCCCCGATGAGTACGAGGTGGTGGTCCTGAATGGCGATGGAGGGCTTGCCCAGACGACGTACCCGTTCGCGCTGTACCGGTATTCTTCGGCCCGCTTCTACGATTACTTTGAGAGTGGGAGCAGCCAGTGGGAGCGAAGCGGCGATTGGGCGATTGTGGTGCTCCCCGGCGGCGAGGAGGCGATGACCGACAGCCCGGATTGGGGCTACAAGAACGCAATCCCGCCGGAGGACCACCGCCTGACGGCGATAACGTCCATTCCCTTCAACCTGGACGGGGTAGTCAGCCCGACGCTGCGGTTCCGCCACGAGTATGTCTTTGCCCGCACTGGCGAACACGAAGATGTCGGGCGCGTGGAGCTTTCGCCCGATGACGGGACGACCTGGGAGGTGCTGGCATCCTACCGCGGAGGCGGCCCCTTCGACTCATCGGTGCAGCTCCAGGAGAGCGAATCGGAGGAGTGGACGGACGTGGCGTGGGAGGACGTGGCGATTGACCTGAGCCAATATCACGGGACGGTTCAGTTGCGCTTCAGCCTGGAGGTTGATCAGGCCGCTTCGGACAAGGGGTGGGTCATTGACCACGTGGAAGTTGCTTCGGCATCTGGCGCGGGGGGAACACAAACGGTCTATTTGCCGCTCATCAGACGATAGGTAGGATTCATCGAGACAGGAGAAGGAAATCACAGGGAGTCAGGAGATATGCCACAACCAACCCGGACCCTGCCATGGTTCTCTCCCTACGAGCTGAGGGCCCGTCTCACGCTGCTGGTGCTGCTGGCGGAACGCTCGAAAGACGCCACGGTCCAGGTCCAGACCATCCTGGAGGAAATTCAGCGGGCTGAACACCGCGGTGATGGTCACGGAGGAGGGTACCAAGGGGGTCGAGGCCGGCACGGAACGAGCAGAGCAGGCCGAGCGGACCGCGCAGGATTTGCACGTGCTGGCCCAATCGCTGCAACAAACCATTGCCAGTTTTCGGCAGGCCTCGTTTCACGAGCAACAGGTCCGTAAGGAGTGAATGAAGGAGTGACAGTTTGTCCCATCCATTGATTGACACTCACACCCACCTGCATTGTGACCATTTTGACCACGACCGGGCCGAGGTGCTGGAGCGAGCTGCCGCGGCGGGAGTTGCCCGCCTGGTGGAGGTCGGCTACGATTTGCCGTCGAGCCGGGCGGCACTGGCACTGGCCGAGACCCACGACCCTATCTTTGCGGTGGTTGGTATCCAGCCGAACCATGCGCACGAAGCTCCCCCCGACTGGCGCGAAGAGGTCTGGAAGCTCTCAATGCACCCGAAGGTCGTCGCCATCGGGGAAATTGGCCTGGACTACTACCGCAACTACGCTCCGCATGAGGTGCAGCACCGCTTCTTCGTTGAGCAACTGGTGCTGGCGCGTGAGCGGGGGTTGCCAGTCGTTATCCACAGCCGCGAGGCCCAGGATGACACCATTCGGGTGTTGCGCGATGCTGCGCATGGTCTGGCAGGGGTGATGCATTCGTTCTCCGGTGACCAGGGCTACGCCAGGGCATGCCTGGATATCGGGTTCTCGCTCTCGTTCTCTGGACCCGTCACCTTCCCCAAAGCCAGGGAGCTTCACGAGGTGGCGCGGTGGGTTCCGCTTGATGCGCTCCTCATCGAAACAGACTGCCCCTTCCTCAGCCCGCACCCGCTACGAGGCAAGCGCAATGAACCGGCGCGGGTGCGGCTGGTTGCCGAACAGGTGGCAGCCCTGCGGCAGATGGCGTTGGAGGAGCTGACTGCCGCGGTGTGGGACAATGCCGAGCGGATGTTCGGGTGGTAAATTTGTATAGAATAACCAAAGAGATACCCCGATTTTTTGTTGAAATCGTCCAAACGACATGCTATGATATTTCTAGTACTGCAATGATGCAGACCCAACTATCCAATGAGACCATACGGATCCCAACGGGATCGGGACTCGCGGAGGGTGAAAACAGAGCTGTTATCGAAGGAGGAATACCATGCGGACGATAAATATTGAACAGTGGAACGTTGGCGAACTGGTTCACCGCATTCCGGGCATCGCCCACGCCCTGCGGAGCAACAATGTAGACATGACCAACCGGATGAATCTTGGCAATGCGGCGGCCGCCGCATCAGCCTCAACCGAACATATCCTGGCAGTAGCCGACTACCGCCTGCGACAGGCCGCCCGCCGCGGACAGGCAGTCAAGGCCCCGGCGAAAGCCGTCGAAGCCGTTTATGGAGAAGCGGAACTGGTCGTGTAGAAAGCTCTTTGAGCAGCGTTGAAGGGGGAGCGAACAACCAGGCTATCCGTTTCCTGAAGCATATATACCATCATTTTATGTCATGGCGATAGATTGACCAAACCGGGGTTGTTGCTCCGGTTTTTCCTTTTCCAGGGATGAGTAACCAGTGACGAGTGACCGAATGAACAAGATGAACCAGAGTAGCAAAAGTATCTTCGGGGTGAACATCACCACCCGAAGGTAGTAGCACTCGTCACTGGTATGATGGAGGCATCACTCGCGGTTGGCTTCACCCCGGCGGTGGTCTTGCACCTGTTGCAACCAGCGCTCCAACTCCCGCGCCCGTTCTTCTGCGGCCTGTGCTCGTTCCTCCGCCGCCAACCGAGCCGCCTGCTCGGCCTGCGCCCGTTCTTCTGCGGTGCGGCGGGTCGCCTGCTCGGCCAACCGAGCGGCCTG
>JAAUSY010000156.1 GCA_012032475.1 Chloroflexaceae bacterium | reverse complement strand
CGAGCCGCTATCGCCGCCGCAGCCATTGAGTCGCTGGCAGAGAACACCAGCGACTCGGTCGTTGCACCGCTGCTTGCCTATGCCCTGGGGGGATTGCCGGGCGCGTTTGCCTACCGCGCCGCCAACACGCTCGACGCGATGGTCGGCTACCGCGGGCGCTACGAATACCTGGGCAAAGTGCCGGCCCGCCTGGACGACCTGCTCAACCTCGTGCCCGCCCGTCTGACCGCCCTGCTCATTGCGGCTGCGGCAGTAGGGTGCAGCGCAGACGCTCCCCAGGCGTGGCAGGTAATGTGGCGCGACCATGCTCTCACCGCCAGTCCCAACGCGGGCTGGCCGATGGCGGCAGTTGCCGGGGCGCTTGGGGTGCGGCTCGAAAAGATGGGGCACTACTGCCTGAACGAGCGCGGGCGTGCTCCTACTGCCGCCGATATTCGCCGCGCCGGGCGTGTGGTGGGGGTGGCAGCAGCAAGCCTGGTCACTGGTCTCCTGCTCCTGATACGAGCTTTTGAGAGGAGCACCCGATGAGTTGCATCACCCCCCGCCCTGCCCTTGAGCGCGTGGTGCCTGTTCCGCACGGCGGGCACCACAGCAACCTCCCGCCCGGCGACCTGCTCGACTTCAGCGCCAATATCAACCCCTTCGGCCCCTCGCCGCGCATCTGGGAAGCCATGCAGCGGGTGAAGATTGACCGCCACCCCGACCCACGGGCCACGCCGCTGCGGTGCGCTCTGGCCGCGCACCACCGTGTTGAGCCATCGGCGCTGCTGGTGGGCAATGGGGCGGTTGACCTGATCTACCAGCTTGCTACCGCCTGCGTGCGCCCCGGCGACCACGTCCTCATCGTTGCGCCCACCTTCGGTGAGTACGCCGCTGCCGCGGTGATGATGGGAGCGGCGGTGGTAGTGCATCGGTTGCTGCCCGAACATGGCTTTGCCCTGGATATCGAAGCGCTCACCCGCGACGTGGAGCGGTTCCAGCCGCGCCTGCTGTTCCTCTGCAACCCCAATAATCCCACCGGCACCTGCCACCCCCGCGCCGTCGTTGAAACCCTGCTCACCGCGGCCCCCGACACGCTGCTGGTGCTCGATGAGGCCTTTGTCAACTTTGTGGCCGGCCACTGGCAGGCTGCCGCTTTGCTGAACTACCCCAACCTGCTCATCCTGCGCTCGATGACCAAGGACTACGCCCTCACCGGCCTGCGTGTGGGCTACGCCCTCGCCGCACCGGAGGTCATTGCCGCGCTGGAGAAGGTCCAGCCGCCCTGGAGCGTCAACGCTCTGGCGCAGGCGGCAGCCCTCGCCGCGCTGGAGGACGAAGCGCACCTGCACACGACCCTGGCACAGCTTGCGCAGGCCAGTGCTGCGTTGCGGGCCGGGCTTACCGCCCAGGGCTGTGCCCCGCTTCCTTCCGCCGTGCATTTCAGTTTGCTGCCGGTGCGGTCGGCCCCCGACGCGGCCCACTGGTTGCTCAGGCGAGGTATCCTCGTGCGCGACGGTACTTCGTTCGGGTTGCCACACCACATCCGCATCGCAGCGCGGTGCCCCACCGACAACGCACGCCTGGTCGCGGCCCTCGCTGCCGGCAAGGAGGAGCTGTGCGCGGAAAAGTGCTGATGGTGCAGGGCACCATGTCCTCCGTGGGCAAGAGCCTGCTGGTCGCCGCGCTTTGCCGCATCTGCAAGCAGGATGGCTGGCGCGTGGCTCCCTTCAAGGCGCAGAATATGGCGCTCAACTCGTTTGCCACCCACGACGGGCGCGAGGTAGGGCGGGCCCAGGCGATGCAAGCTGCCGCGGCCGGGGTTGAGGTCACCGTCGAGATGAACCCGGTGCTGCTCAAGCCCGAAGCGGACTCGCAGTCGCAGGTGGTGGTGCTTGGCAGGCCGTGGGAACGGCTCAGGGCACGAGACTACTACCAGCGCAAGGCGGAGCTATGGGCGGTGGTGACCGCCGCACTCGACACCCTGCGGGCGGCTTACGACCTGGTCATCATTGAGGGCGCGGGCAGTGCTGCCGAGCTGAATCTCAGGCAGGGCGATATGGTGAATATGGCAGTCGCGCACTATGCCGCTGCGCCGGTGCTGCTGGCGGGCGACATTGACCGCGGCGGCATCTTCGCGCAGTTGCTCGGCACGCTGCTGCTGCTGGAAGAACCCGAGCGGCGATTGGTGCGTGGCCTGGTGGTCAACAAGTTTCGGGGCGATGCCAGCCTGTTTCAAACGGGCGTCACCATCCTTGAAGAGCGCAGCAGCGTGCCCGTGCTCGGCGTGGTGCCTTTTATCCGTGACCTGCGCATTGCCGATGAAGACTCGGTGGCGCTCGACGAGAAGCCACCAGCGCCGGGCGTACCCGACAGCCTGACCATTGCCGTGATTCGGCTGCCGCATATCAGCAACTTCGATGACTTCGACCCGCTGCGGGCCGAGCCGGGCATCACCGTGCGCTTTGTTGAACAACCTGCCGACCTGTACCCGGCGGATCTGCTCATTCTCCCCGGCACCAAAACGACGGTGGCCGATCTGCGCTGGCTGCACGAACGGGGGCTTGCCGCGGAGCTTGTGGCGCGGGTCCGCGCCGGTACCCCCGTGCTCGGCATCTGCGGCGGCTATCAGATGCTTGGGAGCCACATCTTCGACCCGCACGGCAGCGAGTCGGACACCCCGGAGATAGCCGGGCTTGGGTTGCTGCCCACCGTCACCCACTTCAGCCACGAGAAGCAAACCATCCGCGTCGAGGGGCGGGTTGTGGCCGAGCGGGGGATATTCGCGGGGGTCTGCGGCCAGGAGTGCAGCGGCTACGAAATCCACATGGGGCGCACCGTGCTGAAGGACGGGTCCCTGCCGCTGCTGAGCATCCGCCAGCGCGGCCCACACCTTGCCAGCGACACCGACGGCGCAGTTGATGAACCGGGGCGGGTTGCCGGTACCTATCTGCATGGCCTGTTTGAGAACGATGCGCTGCGCCACGCGCTGCTGCGCAACCTCGCGGCCCGCAAGGGAACAGGGGCCACCCCCGCGCTCGCCCTCGCCCACTTCGACCGTGAGTCCCAGTATGATCGGCTGGCGCGGGTGGTGCGCGAGCACCTGGACCTGGAGCGCCTCTACCGCATCGTAGCAGAGGGCGTGGCGGGAGGAGGAGCGGAAAGGGAAGCGGAAGAACGCAAGCCTTGAGCCTCGTCTAATCGCGCCCCCGCCAGAGCGCCAACCCCAGGAACAGCGCCGCAACGATTGCGCCAAGGGTGCCCACCACAATCAGCACAGCTTGCATCGTGCCGCCCAACCCCCCGATGCTCTGCGCTACAGCAATGAGACCCAGAAACAGGATGATAGAGGCCAGCACGATGGACAGGCCAAGATAGTTGGCCGCGCTGACGAGGGCGCGTGAGAGGTGGCGCAACTCGACCTCGCGGGTTTGCACCTGCAAGCTGCCCCGGTTGAGCCGCCGCAGGACGTTCCCGAATTGTTCGGGGAGTTCCATGGCTTCCTGCCCAATGTCGCGGCCACGGTTGAGGATTTGTGCGCCGATGGAGAAGGGAGAAACCTGTTCGGCCATGGCCTTCTCGACGAAGGGCCGCGCCATCCCAAAAACCTCCAGGTTCGGGTCGAGCTGAAGCCCGATACCCTCCATCATCATGAGCGCCCGCAGCAGCGTGGCGACTGGCCCCGGCATCGTCAGGCGGTGGCGACGGACAATGGCAAATAGTTCCCCCCCCGGTGACATGCATGGATATTTCGCTGAGGGGCAGCCCGGCCATGCTTTCGATGAGAATCTGGATATCGCGACGGAGCTGCGGGGTGATATCCTGGCGGTCCACAATGCCCATCCCCTCCAGGGCCCGCAGGGCGCTTCCAGGGTCGCGCCGCGTAATCGCCAGAATGAGGAACATAATCTGGTGGCTCATCTCGCGCCCGATAATCCCCACCTGACCGAAATCTACCGCCCCGACGACCCCGCCCGGCAGCGCAAAGAAGTTGCCGGGGTGGGGGTCGGCATGAAAGAAGCCGCTGAAGATTTCTTGCAGGATGAACCGCGTGACGGTGCGGGCAAGGGCAACCTGGTCTATCTCCATTTCCTTCAACCCCTCAATGTTCGTAATCTTCACCCCGAACAACCGCTCGGTGGTGAGGATGCGGGTGCTGGTGTAGTCAGCATAGGTGGCGGGGATGTGGACCATCGGATGGTCGGCAAAGATGTTGCGCAACCGTTCGGCATTGTGGCGCTCCCGCTGATAGTCCAGTTCGCGCCGCAGCATGGTGCTGAATTCCCAGGCCAGTTCGACCAGGTTATACTGCTCGCCCAGGGTGGTGCGTTCCTGAGCCAGAGCGGCCAGGTCTGCAATAATCTCCAGGTCCAGTTCAATCATCGAAACGATATCCGGGCGCTGAACCTTGACCGCAACGTGGGAGCCATCGGGCAGGATGGCCGCATGAACCTGACCCAGGGAGGCCGCAGCCAGCGGTTTTCGGGTGAACGACCGAAACAGGTGCGGCAAGGGTTTGCCAAGCTCGGCCTCGATGATGGCAATGGCCTTGTCGGAAGAGAAGGACGGGACGGTGTCCTGGAGTTTTTCCAGTTCTTTGAGGAACTCCGGGGGGACGATATCCGGGCGCGTGCTGAGAAACTGCCCGATTTTGACGAACGTCGGCCCCATTTCAATGAGGGCCTGGCTCAGGTGTTCAGCCACCCCGACCGGCGGGGGGGGCGGGGTCTTGACAACCAGGCGACGTGGCAGGGAAAGCAGGGTGGTCAATCCCAGTTCTCCCAGGAGATAGCCGAAGCCGTGGTGAGCCAGGACCTGGACAATCTGGCGGTAGCGCCCCAGGTGGCGGGTCTGACGAACCAGTGGAAGCATATTACCCCCCAATATTCAGCCCTGAGCGGATGAGCGGCCACAGGTGCGGCAGAAAGATGATACCCCCGATGACCACCGAGGCCAGCGCACACAGCAGCACCGCCCCGGCGGCCACGTCCTTGGCAAGGCCGGCCAGCGGGTGGTGGTCACAGGTGATCAGGTTGACCGTGACTTCAAGGGCTGTGTTCAGGCCTTCGCAGGCCAGCACCACCGCGATGGTCAGAACCAGGATGAGCCACTCGCACCGGTCCAGGCGCACCAGAGCGCCCAGGAACAGGGCACAGGCTCCAACCAGAACATGGATACGGGCGTTGCGCTGCGTACGCAGCAGATACCCCAGGCCGGTCAGGGCATAGGCGAATGAGGCCAGCAGAGCTTGCATACCGGGCTGATTATACCCGATCCTGCGATTTCGGGGTATAATGAAACACGAACAACCCGCAGGGATGAAAAATTGAAGAGGGAAGCAGAGAAGCAGAGCAGAAGGGAATGTTATGCGAATGATTATTGTCCGCCACGGCGAAAGTGAGTGGAACCGGATTCATCGGTATCAGGGGCAGCTGGATGCACCCCTCTCGGCCCTGGGAGTGCGCCAGGCACACGCGCTGGCGGAGCGGCTGCGCCACGAACAGGTTGCCGCATTCTATACCAGTCCGCTTCAGCGGTGCGCCCACACGCTGGAGATTATCGCGGCCTTCCACGAGGGGGTGCCGATTCACCGCGATGAGGCACTGATGGAAATTCACCACGGAGACTGGCAGGGCAAGTTTGCAGACGAGGTAGTTGCGCAGTACGGGGAGGGGTTGGAGGAGTGGCGGCAGCATCCGATGCGGTCACAAATGCCCAATGGCGAGAGCTTTAGCAATGTGCTCAGGCGCACGATGGCGTTCAAAGAACAGGTGCTGGCAACCCACCAGCACGAGACGAAGGCGGTGGTGGTGAGCACCCACGATGTGGTGATCAAGATGCTGATTGCCGATGTGCTGGAGATGAACATGGACTGTATCAATCGTATCTGGCTGACCAATGGGAGCGTCAGTATGATTGACTATCGGGAGGATATGTCCTACCTGGCGACCCTGAGTGAATGGTGTCATCTGGGCGATATGGCTGTTCCCTACGGAGGGCAAAAGGCTCTGTAAAGTCATAGTAAAGAGGCATTGGAGAGATGTTGCAATGAAGCCTGCATCGTTCACCCGGTTCCAATCGGTCCAATTGAAAATCGCGTTCTGGGCGGGTCTCTGCCTCTTCCTGGCGGCAACGATTATGATTGCGTATGCGGCGCTGTCGCTGCAACGCACCGGGGTCGCCGCCGCACGGGAACGAGCGGTGGCTATCGCGGAGTCCAGAGCGGCCTTCATTGATGCGGAAATTGAGGTGCCGCTCGACACGGCCCGCACGCTGGCGCAAACGCTGTCGGCGGTGAAGCGCGAAGAAGCCCCCCTGAAGATGACTCGCGAACAGGCCAACAGCGTCTTTCAAGAATTGCTCGTGGACAACCCCGATTTCCTGGGGGTTTTTACCCTCTGGGAGCCGGATGCCTTCGACGGTCGGGATTCGCGCTACGTCAACGCGCCCGGTCACGATGAGACGGGGCGATTCATGGCCTACTGGAATCGCAACCGGGAGGGGCAGATTCAGGTTGAAACCCCGATGGACTATGCGGTGGAAGGTGCGGGCAATTACTATCAATGCCCGAAGCAGGAGCAGAATGAATGCGTGGTCGGCCCCTATCGTTACCCGGTCCAGGGTGAAGAGGTGCTGATGAGTTCGCAGGTTGCGCCGATTATCCACAATGGGGTATTCTATGGGGTCGGCGGGGTTGACCTTCGCCTGGACTACTTGCAGGCATGGGCCGATGAGTTCGATGCCTACGATGGTTCGGCAACCCTGGCGCTCATCAGCTATGATGGAACGCTCGTTGCGGTCTCCGGTCGTCCCGACCTGATTGGGCAACCACTTACGGCGCTGCACGAACGTGCTGCTGAGGAAGGCATTCTGGGACGTATTCAGCGCGGTGACCGGGTGGTTGAGTTCAACGTCACTGGCGACCTGGAAGTCTATATGCCCATCGAGTTTGGTCGTACCAGGATGCCCTGGTGTATGAACATCAAGGTTCCTGGCGAACAGATTTCGGCCGAGGCGATGAAGCTCGTATGGCAACTGGTTGGCATCAGTGTGGTACTGACGCTGGTTGCCCTGGTGGTGCTGTGGTTCATTGCCGGGCAGATTGCGCGGCCCATCAAGAAGATCACTGCGGTGGCTCAGGAAGTTGCGGCGGGCAACCTGGACGTCGAGGCGGACGGGCGCTCGAAGGACGAAATGGGCGTGCTGGCCCGGTCCTTTGCGCAGATGATTGGCAACCTGCGCCAGATGATTGAGAATGAACGCACGGCGCGTGAGGAAGCGGCCCGCAATGCCGGCGACCTCCAATCATCGAAGACGCGGATCGAAACCACGGTTACGGATTATCTCGGCTTTGTGGAGCAGGTGGCCGGGGGCAACCTGACGGCCCGCCTGTCGCTCGACCAGCGGCGGAACGGGGATGCCCTGGTGACCCTGGGGCAAAACCTCAACGAAATGGCCGAAAGCCTGCTCGCCATCACCGGCCAGGTGCAGCAGGCCAGTGTCCGGGTGGCTTCGGCGGCGGCTGAGATTCTTGCCGCCACCACGGAGCAGGCATCCAGCGCGGCGCAGCAGTCGTCGGCGATTACCCAGGCCACCACAACGGTCGAGGAAGTACGCACCATTGCGCAGCAGACCGCACAGCAGGCAGGGCAGGCGTCCCGCGACAGTCAAAGCATGCTCCAGGTGGCCCGGCGCGGCACGAAGGCGGTAGAGGATACCGTTTCCGGGATGGGACGCATTCGCCAGCGGGTCGAAGGCATTGCCCAGACGATTCTGGCTCTGTCAGAGCAGACGCAGGCCATCGGGACCATTACCATCACGGTGAGCGAACTGGCCGACCAGAGCAATATGCTGGCGCTGAACGCGGCCATTGAAGCGGCGCGGGCCGGAGAACAGGGCAAGAGCTTTGCCGTGGTGGCGCAGCAGGTGCGCGAACTGGCGGAGCGCTCCAAGGCAGCCACGGTGCAGGTGCAGGAGATTCTGGAAGAAATTCAGCGCTCGACCAATGCGGCGGTCATGGTGACCGAAGAGGGCACCAAGGGGGTTGAGGAAGGGGTGAAGCTGTCGGGCGAGGCCGGCCAGGTCATTCACCAGATTGCGATGGAGATTGAGGCCGGGGCACAGTCCAACACGCAGATTGCCGCAGCGGCCCACCAGCAGATGACGGGCATTGAGCAGATTGGGCAGGCGATGCGGGCCATTCAGCAGGCGACCACCCAATCGCTGGCAAGCACGCGCCAGGCCGAGCGGGCCGCGAGGGATTTGCACACGCTGGCGCAGTCGCTCCAGCAGACCATTGCGATGTATCGGCTTCAGGAGGGTTGATGGTGATGACGTTGCTGCTGATGATTGATGACGAGGGCGGCGAACCCCGCTCCAATCAATCCCAGGCTTATGACCTGGGCCACCCGCAGCGGCCCCAGGTAGAGGCTGTCGGTCCGTAGCCCCTCAATCCAGAAACGCCCGAATGAGTAGAAGATGGCATAGAGAAAGAAGAGGTCGCCCGGTCTCAGCCAGCGGGTGGGTGGGGGAGCCTGTGCCCCGAAGCGGCGGTCAACGACGAGCAGCACCCCCGCACCCACCAGGTTCCAGAGCGACTCGTAGAGGAAGGTCGGGTGGAACAGCGTGTCGAGGGGATAGTCCGGCGGGCGATACTGCGGCAGACGGTAGGCCGGGTCAATTCGCACCCCGAAGCCCAGGTTCGTCGGCACACCATAGGCTTCCTGGTTGAAGAAGTTGCCCCATCGCCCGATAGCCTGCGCCACCAGCAGGCCGGGCACAAAGATATCCACCCACTCCCAGAAGGGGAGGTTCTGTCGCCGGGCGTAGAGAGCGGCGGCCAGCACCATCCCGATGATGCCGCCGTGGATAGCAAGCCCACCCCGCGTGATGTTGAGCATCGCCCAGATATTCCCCTCGAACCGCGGCCACTCAAAAATGACGTAATAGACACGAGCGCCGATAATTCCCAGCACCAACCCCACCATCACCTGGTTCCAGACGTGTTCGGACGCGTAGCCACGTCCCCTGGCGCGACAGGCCGCAAGCCATGCGCCCAGGGTCACCCCGCTCATAATGAGGACGCCATACCAGCGGACGGTGAGCGGGAGTGCCACCGCCAGCAGTAGCGGGTCATCCGGGGCAACGAGCCAGCTTCCCAGGAGCACCACCGCCAGCCCGCCCCCCCCTCCAACGAGTGCTGCTACCCAACTGTGGCCGCGGGGAGCGCCAGACGGCCCGGCGCGGTGAGATACCCAGGAACTTCCCACTGCCGCGCCGATAAAACCGCCGGCCAGCAGCAGCAGCACGATGACCGGGAGCGTGGTCTTGAGCAGAAACGGGTCGTCGGGGGGAACGAGCGCGATAGTCATCGTCATACCCACTTGAATTCCATGCTCACTTCGCCCACTTTGATACGGTCGCCGGTGCGGAGCGGATGCGGAACGTGCGCCGGTATGCGCACCTCGTTAATCATCGTCCCGTTCGTGCTGCCCTGGTCAGTCAGGAGATAGATATTATCTTTGAGTTCAATCGTGGCGTGGTAGCGCGAAGCGACCCCGCGGTCATGCTCGGCAAGGTCCAGTTCGGGATAGTGGTGCTGGCGCGGGTCGCGCCGACCGATGCGGAAGGGAAAGCGGTCTATGCGCATTTCCCAGGTGCCGCGGGGAGATTTGACCATCAGGCACGCCACCAGGGCCCCCCCCAGGGGCATGCCGCAGCCGGAGCAGAACCGGGCCCCGTCTTTGTTCATCCGCCCACAGTGGTGGCAGGGTACGCTGTCGGCCGGCTCTGGTTGAGGTGGCGGGGCAGAAGCCGGCGGAGGGGTATACACAGGCCGCGGAGGCTGACGAGCCACCGGCGGAGGCCGCCGCGGTTGCTCGCTGACGGGGGATGGCGGTTGCGCCTGCCGGGTCGGGTCTTGGTAGGGAGCGTCCAGGCACCGCATCAACGCCCGTTCCATCACTTCGCAGCTCTGAAAGCGCTCTTCGCGCCGGAGGGACATCGCCTTGATGATGACCTTTTCGGTTTCGGGCTTCATCGTCGGGACAAACTTGCGGATATCGCCGGGGCGCGGGGGTTGGAGCGGCACGGGGGGGTTGCCCGTCGCCAGGTGCAGCAACGTTGCTCCCAGGGCATAGATATCGCTCCGGGCGTCGGTTTCGGCCTTGCCATACTGCTCCGGGGGGGCGTATCCTGCCGACCCCATCGCGATGGTATCTTGCTTCTTCTGGCCCTTATGGGTGCGGGCAACGCCAAAGTCAATGAGCTTCATCACCCCGGCGGAGGTTATCATGATGTTCGGGGGCTTCAGGTCGCGGTAGATGATGGGCGGGGTGCGAGTGTGGAGATAGTGGAGCACCCGGCAAAGCTGGATGCCATAGGCGATAATCTGCTGTTCGCTCAGCGAAGCCCGGTCGTTGAGCAGGTAGTCTTCCAGGGTTTGACCATCAATGAATTCCATCACCATCACGGGCAGGCCGTCGTGCTGAAAATCGTCGGCCACCACAGGGATGTTGATATGTTCGAGCGAACTCAGCAGGCGGGTTTCCTGCTCAAAGAGGCGGCGGTTATCTTCCACTTCTTCTGTGGTGATATTCGGGGGCACCCGCATTTTCTTGAGTGCCCAGGTGGTGCTATCGCTCAGGCGTTGCGCCCGATAGACCGCGCCCATTCCTCCGCTGGCAACGTGGTTCAGAATCATGTAGCGGTCGCGGACGCCTTGCAACACCTCGTTGGCTTTGAGAAGCTCTTCTATCATAAAGTCACAAATGGTTTGAAAGAGTGATATGAAAGGGTGGACTCTTGCCCGGCAAGCTCTCTGTGACAATTATACCACTACCTTGCTCCTGGTTGGGTAATTTGTTTTGGGGTTTTGGAAGGTTGGAGGTTGCAGATTTGACCGGAAACGGGTACTATAGTCGGGGCAACGGCTCGATAGATGCTTCCCTGGAGCAGGATGGTTCAGCGTGGCACTTTCTGGGTTCGCCCGCTCAGCACCCTGGCCCTGCTGAGCGTGGTGGTGGCGGTGCTGGTGTGGCACGATCAGCCGGACCGGGGGGCGGCTCCATATCTTCTTTCTCGATACGCCCGGAGATGCGGTGCTCATTCAAAGCCCGCAGGGAGGGTATAGCTTGATGGACGGAGGAGCCGACCCCTCGCGCCTGGCAATGGGGTCTGGGGCAGCATCTCCCCTTCTGGCGGCGCTCGCTCGATGCTGTCATCCT
>JAAUSY010000155.1 GCA_012032475.1 Chloroflexaceae bacterium | reverse complement strand
TGACGGCACGCGTGAGGCTCTGGCGCTTCTGGCGACGATAGGCGCTGCGCTCGGCTTTGGAAAGCTGTTGCTGGCGCTGGCGGGCCGTGCGCATTGGTTACGCCTCCGTGGGGGCTTGCAGGTCGGCGATCACGCGTAGGGGGCCTGGTGCAGTCTGGTCGCCCGTGAGGGGACCGGCCTTGAACCAGCGCCCGGCGGTTGCGGAGCGGACGCCTGCTTGTTTGGCATACTGACGAAGTTTCATAACACAAGGGTACCATACAAACATATGTTTGTCAATCGTTCGCTATGATTTGAGGGAATAGTTTTTTACACCGCCTCAATCTGTTCTTCATCCAACCCTAACAGGATCGCTTTCTCCACAAGCCGCCGTGCCTGGGCATAGATGTGCTTGCGGGCATCGTCGGTGGTGCCTTCCCTGGCATTCACCACCACCTCTCGCTTACATTCATCGGTTTGCAGGATGTAAACCGGCGTGCCATCACAGATGCTTGCCTTCAGGCGCGGAAGCCCAGGAGCTTCCGCCCTGGGAGGAAGCGCCCCGCTTCAGCGGCTTCAGCCCATTGCCGAAGCCATACGTGTAGCCCCACCCGGCTTGGGGCTGGTTTTTCGTCTTACGACAGGAAAACCAGCAAACCCTCTCGCCTTGCGGCGGTCAGGTGTGCCTCGTTCAGATAGGGAGGCTTGTCGTGCTGGCCGCACGAGCATAGACCGTCTGCTTGTTTAACGACCAGCGAGAGGGCCTGGGACTGGCACCCCGCATCCCAGGGTCTCGTGACCTCCCTATCGGCTGCCCCATAGGGCGAACTGGTCAACGTCGGCTTACGGTGTCCCGCAAGCCCAACCCTTCAGGGTTGGGTCGTTGACTCAGAGTTGTTTCGCCCACCAGCACGCCGATGACACCGTGGGCAACGCGGATATCGGTGGTCATGTTTATGGTCATACCTCCCCTTCCGCTCAATCATTGCGCCCCTCAGTATAGCACAGCCTGCCGGGACGGACAACCCGACGGTGGACGATGGGATAATGGGATGATGGACTGCCTCATCACACACCCCTCGTCCCCGGTCTCAGACCACCGGATCATCGTCTTCATCAAAGAGGGGGGTGCTCAGGTAGCGTTCGCCGTTGCTGGCCGCAATGAAGACAATGAGCTTTCCCGCATTTTCCGGACGCCGCGCCACGCGGAGCGCCGCGCTCGCTGCCGCCCCGCTGCTGATACCAACCATCAGCCCTTCTTCTCGGGCCAGTCGCCGCGCCATGGTGAAAGCCTCGTCGTTGCTCACCGTCACCACCTCATCGTAGATGCTGGTGTTCAGCACGTCGGGAATAAAGCCAGCCCCGATGCCCTGAATTTTGTGGGAGCCAGAAGAGCCACCGGAAAGCACCGGCGATGCCTCTGGTTCTACCGCAATGGCCCGGAACGAGGGTTTGCGCGCCTTGAGCACCTCCGACACCCCGGTGATGGTGCCTCCGGTCCCCACCCCGGCCACCAGGATATCTACCTGCCCATCGGTGTCGCGCCAGATTTCTTCGGCAGTGGTCTGGCGGTGGATTTCCGGGTTGGCCGGGTTCTTGAACTGCTGCGGCATAAAGCCGTTGGACAACCCTTTCAGAATGCCTTCGGCCCGGCAGATGGCCCCTTTCATCCCCTCGCTCCCAGGGGTCAGCACCAGTTCGGCCCCGAACCCCCGCAAGAGCTTGCGCCGTTCGAGGCTCATCGTTTCGGGCATGGTCAGGATAATGCGGTAGCCCCTGGCCGCCGCAACCAGCGCCAGCGCAATGCCGGTGTTGCCGCTGGTCGGCTCGACCATCACCGTCTCACCCGGCCTGATGCGTCCCTCGCGCTCAGCCGCATCAATCATGGACAACCCGATGCGGTCCTTGATACTGCCGCCGGGGTTGGCAAATTCGAGCTTGGCAACCACCGTCGCCTGACTGTCGTTGGTCGCTCCCAGACGAACCAGCGGCGTGTTTCCTATCAGTTCCGTGACGGAGTTATAGATACGGGTCATATGACTCACCACCTCATCCTCATCAATAAAATAAGTTTGCCTAGAGTATACTGTACTATGTCCCTATGGTTTCGTCAATGCTTCCACCGGGCAGACATGAATCCCCCCGGCAAATTGACAGAATATCCGGTCATGCTATAATTTTCTATAATTGCGTACATTTCTATAGAATTCGGAATACAGCGAACACCTGTTTCATCGGGTGGCTGGTGAAAATGGAAAAGTCGCCCCAACCCGTCTATCTTTCACTCTCTGCGGCGAGCCGCCTTCTGGGAGTTCATAGTGCCACCCTGCGCCGGTGGGCCGATTCTGGCGTGGTGCCGGTCTATATCACGCCGGGGGGCCACCGTCGCTTTGCGCGGTCCGATATCGAAGCCCTGGTCGCCCAGACTGCCCCGCTCCCAGGGCAGTCGCAAACCCTGGTGCGGACCTGGGCCCAGCGGGCCCTGGAGCAGGCCCGCACCGAACTCGAACGGCGAGAATCGCCCCCGGTCTGGCTCATAAACCTGGGACAGGATGAGCGCGATATCTGGCGGCGCGTGAGCCAGCAGTTGATGGGGGTGGTCCTGCGCTATGTGAGCTATCAGGGAGATGACGAACCCCTGCTCAACCAGGCGCGGGCCATCGGGCGAGACTACGCCGCCAATGCGCGGCGCATGGGCATGCCCCTTGCGGTCGCACTCGAAGCAGCTCTCTTTTTCCGCGACTCGCTCGTCGAAGCGGCCATGAACCTGCCTGACACATCGCCGCCGTCGAGCACTACGAGCAACACGCGCCTGCTGCGCCGCATCAGCCAGGTGCTCAACGTCGTTCAGATTGCGGTTGCGGCCGGCTATGAAGACAGCCTGGTCGTAGAACGCCAGACGTGAGAACCTTCGTTTCGGTTTCGGTCACGCGGCCCGCATCATTCATTTCATTCACCACGCATCACTCGCCACCCATCTCCGACCGGCGCACCAGGTAGCTCGTTCGTGCATCCTCATACCGAAGCTCCCAGGCCGGGTCGTGGTGCACCAGGTGCAGCATCCCCGCCTGTTCTTTGCGGTCCAGCAACAACCCGTCAATCTGATACCGATCCAGCAGTTGCGGCACCTGGTGGCCCGCGTTCAGGTTGAGGTAGTCGTGCCACTGCGCCAGCGGGTATAGCTCAATCCGTGGGTCGGCAAACACCGGCTGGTCCGGTGCGGCCCAGATAAGGTAGCTCCCATAGCTCATGGCGTGGAACAGATGGCGGGGAGGCTGCGGGTCCTCGCGCAGCACCTCGACCGCTTCCACCGGCGTCTCCGGCGATAGCAGCCTGCCCACATCGGGCGGCAGGCCAAGGTGGGGCTTGACCCAGGGCAAACTGAGCAGCAGCAGCAGCAGCAGCACGCCCGCCAGCAGCCGGTTGACCAGCACCATTCCATCAGGCCGGGGGGCCGACCGCGAGACAGAGTGTCGGGGAAGCCAGTCCGCCAGTTGCCCCACCAGCAGCGGCATCGCCGCCATCGCAAACCAGACGATGTTCCGCGATGCTCCCAGAGCCAGCCACAGCAGCGCCACCGCAGTCAGCACCTCCACCGGGTGGGGGTGGTGGCGCGTATAGGCCAGCACCAGGCCGCAGAAGATGAGAAACAGGAAGAAAAGCGCCCCACTGGTTTCGCGGATGGTGGGGGGGGACCATTCTGTCACCAGGTCGGTCACAGCGGAGGTGCTCAGCAGGTCGCGCACATAGCCCAGGACGCCGAAGCCGCGTGGATTGATGAACATTGCCCCCGCCGTGACTGCCCCCCACAGGAAGAGGCGGCGCAGCGGCGGGCGCTGGTGCTCCGGCGGTTTCGGCTGCAAGGCTCCGGGAGCGGGACGAGCACGCAGGAAGGACCGGTAGACTTCTGCAAAGCGCCGTGCCCCCTCGCCCACAAACGTCATCGCGATGAGCGCCCCCCCCAGAACAAACGACCCGTGGAGATTGACCCACCCGACCATCAGCAGTGGCAGCAGCCAGAGCCACGAACGATGAGAATGATGAGAACGATGAGAACGATGACGCTTCCCCTCCGGCCCTGTTTCCTGGGCCTGGGGTGGCCCTTCCTCGGCCTGCCCGTTCCGGCCCCCATCACTCCCATCGCGCCACGCCGTCAGGATAACGAGGAAGGCCGCAAAGAGCAGGAAGGCATAGCTCTGGGGGCGCACGTTCCAGTTGTCAAAAGAGATTGGCATAATCAGCAGGAGCAGCACGCTCACACTCAGGCGCAACGCCCGGCTGCGCCGGATGCACAGCCACAGCAGCAGGCCATAGGCAAGCACCATCACCCCCGCCTGAATCAGCAGGATGAGCGGCAACCCCCCCAGGCGATAGAGCGAATACATCAGCACTTGCGCCAACCAGCTCTGGTTATAGAAAGATTCGCCCGCCTGGGTATAGGAGAAATGGTCGGTGGTGGGAATGGTGTGGGTCTGCACCATCTCCCGCCCCATTGCCATGTGCCACCAGAAATCGTGGGGGGGGATGGGCGTCATCAAAGGGCGCATCGCCACCAGGATGAGCGCCGCCAGCACCCAGACCTGATTGATGGTGGGAATGGACGAAAGCGGTGGGAGCGCCGGGAGTTTTGGAAGAGATGAAAGCAGTGGGAGCGGTAATTTCATGATTCCCCTATGGTAATGGTATGACGCGGACTCGTCTCCAGACCTCGCTGCGGTCGTCCCCGAAGGTGCGCTGCCAGCCAGAGAGCGCGGCCATGGCCTCCGAAAGATGCGGCTGAAGGCCCCTATCCAGGACCACACAGGCAATATCGTAGTGGCGGAGCAATTGTTCTACCTCGTTATCGTGCCCCCTGGTGAGGGCAAGGTAGTCCTGCCAGAGGGACATCGGGTACAGCTCCACCCGCGGGTCAATGAACACCTGCGCCGGCGGATAGAGCGCCCAGACCAGGTAGGAACCATACCCCATCTCGTTGAACAACCGCCCGGCGCATGGTTCGGCCTGCAAGTGGCTGGTGGCAGCCACCGGCGTGTCGGAGCTGAAGAGTAGCGGCGCACCCGGCACCGGAGCAAACAACCCCTGGTAGGGTTGGGGGAGGGGCAGCCAGGGCTTGAACCAGGGCTGAACGCTCACGACTGCCAACCCCAGGCCAACCAGGACCACGAGATGCGCAACGGTTCCACCTCCGCGCTCACGGCGCGAGGGCGGCTTGCGCCGAGGCGGAGGGGACGGAGGGGACGAAGAACTGCTGCCATCCGAAGCAGGGCGGAACACCGGGCGGGGAGGGGCCAGGCATTGCGCCACAATGGGCAGAGCGACCATCCCAAACCAGACGACATAGCGTATACCAACAAATGCCTGCCACGCCAACCCGCAGACCAGCAGCACATCGGTGATGGTCGGGCGGCGACGGGCAAAGGCGAAAGCCGCGATGACCGCCAGAATGCCCAGGTAGAAGAACATCCCCGCAGGAGTGCGCGGGGTTGGCGATTGCCATTCCTTGATGAGGCTCTGACTGGGCGAGTCTTCTAGCAACTTCTGAACATATCCGAAGATACCAATGCCAAGCGGATTGACCAGGGTAGCCCCGATCATCGCAATCCAGGCGATAGAGAGCGCTCTCAGGCGTTCCCAGGTGAGGGCATAGGGTTGGCGCAGCAACCGGCGCAGGCCTTCGCCCACCACAAACGCCCCTCCCACCAGAAGCCCCATCACAAACGCACCATGCCCATTGACCCAGAAGAGCATCAACAGCGGCAGGCCGGCCAACCAGCGGCCCCGCAGCGTGCCCCTGGTATAGCCGCTAAACACGAGAAAGGTGAGCACAAAGGGCACCCACGACCAGTTCTGGGTGCGGGTGGTCAGGTTGTTGATAGCCATTGCCGCTGCCAGGAGCACCGCACCGGCGGCGAGCCGCCAGGAGCCGCTACGCTGACGCGCCTCAAGCGCCACCAGCGCAAAAGCCGCCAGGCCAAGCCCATTGCGGGCAAACACCGTCAGCGGCAGCCCCCCCAGGCGGTAGAGCAGGGCAAAGAGCCACTCGCCAAGCCAGCTCTGGTAGACATAGGGGGTGTCAGCGGGGAGCGTCCAGGCAAACAGGTTGGTCGTGGGGATACCCCCGTCGGCAATCAGTTCACCCACCTTCAGGTGCCACCAGAAATCGTTTGGCGTGGTCGGAACCAGCCCGATGAAAACGCCGACCACGCTCAGGGCCAGCGCAACCCACAGGTGTTCCAGGCGAATGGTGGGGAGCGACCGGCGCGACCGTTCCGGTGGTGGCGTGGTCGTGGGCGTGGTCATAGGACGAAGCCCCCGGATAGTTTCTGGTTCTCCATTTCACCAGATATCATACCACGTATCCAGCCATCGTGGTAAAAGTGACAGGTATGCCCCCTGATTCTGGTGAACTGGCAGAACTGGCGAACGGGCAAGGCAGTTTGTCAGAAGGGCCATCCTGGCGTATACTTGGCGTATGTTCAGGACGCAAAGGAGGGGAACCATCTATCATGTCGCTTGACCTGACCGCACTCGGCAACCAGGTCCGCCAGATGAGCACGGCCCTGTCCCTGGATGGGGAGAAACGTTCCCGTCGCGTGGCCCAGGTGCAGAACGAATACCTGCGCCACACGGGCAAAGAAGACGACATCATCAAGGCGGTGAACCTGAGCCGCGAAGCCAACCCGTGGCGGTTGTTCGCCTGCCCCTACGAAAGGCTCGACACCATCCGCGATGTTCTGCCCTGCCCTCCGGAGTATGCCCTGGTCGCCACCGACGGGTCGCAAATTGAAAAGGACCGGCACGGGGTCGCGGTGTGCTACCTCATCAATATGGGGTGCGTCTATCTCCGCTACGGAAGCGCCCCGACGGCCCGCCTCTTTTCCCAACCAGTGCTCTACTACCGCGAGGAGGACCTCTACCTGACCAGCGGGACCAGGCGCATTCCAATCGAAGGGAACTACCTGGATACGCGCCGCGATGTGCAGGAATTGCAGACGCTGGAGGAGATGGGCCGGGATTTTCTGGGGCCAGCACACCAGAACGAGCACCTGCCTGTCATCGCGCTCCAGGACGGCACCCTCGTGCGGTGGCCGCTGGCGAGCGCCGAAAAGTTCGTCCAGGCCCATTTCCTGCCCCGCTACCTGGACGCGCTGGAACGGCTGCGTTCCCAGGGCATCCCGGTCGCTTCCTATATCAGCCGCTCCCGTTCAACCGAGGTGATGGGGGCCATCTCCCTGATGTTCTGCCCGGACGCCGCTCCGCTCCCCGAACGCACCGTACGTTGCGCCCAGTGCAGCGACGGCCAGGCCGGCGCGACCCATCGTGCCGTGTGTGCGAGAACCTGGTAGACGCTGACCTGTTTTCGGAACGCCTGACCGAAGGGCAGCGCAGCCCGCTCTTCATCTCCATGAGCCAGATTAACATCAAAGACTACCAGGACCATCTGATACATTTCTTCTACCTGCGGATCGGGCGTGAGATAGCGCGGGTTGAAATCCCCCAGTGGGTGGCTCACGACCCGGCCCAGGTTGACGTGGTCCACAGCCTGGTCTACGACCAGTGTGTCCGGGGGCAGGGCTACCCGGTGGCGCTGGCCCGGGCGCACGAACAGGCCGTGGTGCGCGGGATCGACCGGTGGGCGTTCCTGCGCATGGTTGAAGAAAGCCTGGTGCGGGCCGAAGTGCCCGCTGCCTCGTCGCAGAAGCAAGAGAACAAAGAGTATCCGAGGGTATAGGGGATGAACACGACCGAGCGCATTGGCGAGATTGTCGAGTCGAGCACGACGCGGTTTACCGCCGGGGTCTATCAGTTGCACGAAAGCCCCCCGTTTGGCACCCTGGTGCGGGCCAGCACGCGAACGGATGGACACGTCATTTACGGATTGGTCTACGACATTGCCACCGGCAGCAAGGAGCCGGGGGGACGCGCCATCCTGCGCGGGCGCACCTACACCGGGCGCACGATCTACGACGAAGAGATTTACCGCGAGCATCCCGACCTGGGCGAAGTGTTGCAGACCGAGTTTTCGGCCATCACCGTCGGGTTTGTCGCGCACGACACCATCTATCACTACCTCCCCCCGCTCCCCCCGCCGGTCCACTACAGCGTCTACGAGTGTGGACCGGACGAACTGGCCCGCTTCAACGAATCGTGCGATTTCTTTCGGGCGGTTCTCTTTGCCCCCAACATCCCCGGCGACGAGCTTCTGGCCGCCACCGTCCGCGCAGTTGCCAGGGTCCGCAGCAACCGTGCGGACTACCTGGTTCACGCCGGGCGAGAGATTGCCGGCCTGCTCAAGGACGACTACGACCGTCTGACCGCGCTGCTGCGGCGCATCAAGCCGTAGCCCCGCTGATGAACCAGCGCTGCACGGCATGCATGCCCCCACTCCACCAGTTGCTCCTGGTGCTGGTGGGCGGAGTGCTGCTCCTGAGCGCTTCCAGGGCCGCGCCCTTGCCGCCGCTCCCGCCGTGTGTTCTGCCATCGGTGCATCGCCAACCGGTTCCGGTCAATGCGCCTTCCGCTGCCTTCGGGGTGAATGCCCACCTGGCAACGCGCTATCCCGACCCATCTTCGATGCACCGGCCAGCGGCACTGCTCTCGGAGCTTGGGGTGTCCTGGGTGCGCGAGGACTTCCACTGGTACCGCGTGCAACCCCGGCCCGGCGTATGGGACTGGACCTTCAATGACGCGGCTATTCGCGAGTTGGCGCAGCGAGATATTGCCATTCTGGGGGTCATCGGGGGGCCGTCGGCTCCCTGGGCCACGCCCTTCCCCGGCGATGACCACCAGCGGGCGTCCTTCTCCTTCTATGCTCCCGACACGGAAGCGTTTGTCACGTTTGCCCGCACGGTCGTCTCGCGTTACCACCAGACCGTCCACCACTGGGAAATCTGGAACGAGCCAGACAACGACCTCTTCTGGAAGCCCTGCCCCGACCCACAGGCCTATGCCAGGCTGCTCATCCACACCAGTGCCGCTATCAAAGCCATAGACCCGGATGCCACGGTGCTGATTGGCGGTTTCAACCCGTTTGACCTGGGGTTTGTGCGGGAGGTGTTGCGAGCAGGGGCATGGGCAAGTTTTGACCTCTTCGCCATCCACCCCTATGTGGACCCGACCGGTCCGGAGGAGGGGAACCTCGCCGCAGCGGCAGATGGGGTGCGCACATTGGCAGCACCGTATGGGGGCAAACCCATCTGGGTCACGGAAATTGGCTGGTCGAGTGGGCCGGGCGACCACGACCCGCAGGGGGTGATTGACGAGCCGCAACAGGCGGTGTTGCTCGTGCGGGCGCTGCTGCTGCTGTGGGAATCGGGCGTGGAGCGCTCGTTCTGGTACACCCTTAAGGATGATCCCGGCAATCCCTACGGCCTGGTCTGCTACGGCGATGGACGAACTGACTATACCTGCCGCAAACCGTCGTTCACTTCCTTCCAGACCCTCAACCGCCAGCTTGCCGGGGCCCGCTTCATTGAGCGGCGCAGCCCGGAGACCGGTGGTGCGACGGTGCTGGAGTTTGACGGACAGGAGCCGTGGCACCGTCCGGTGCAACCCAACGGTACCCTGCGCTCCAGCGGGGTAGGGACCGCCCGTCTTGACTACCACTTCAGCACCAGGGAGAACGATTATGTTGCGTTTGAGTTGCGCCACCCGGTGGCGCTGGAGGGCCGCCCCAACGCCCTGGGGGTGTGGGTCTATGGCGATGGCAGCGGGCACCGCCTGAATGTCTGGCTGCGCGATAGGGAGGGGGAGACGCTCCAGGTTCATCTGGGGGTGGTCGGTCCGCCGGGGTGGCAGGTGCGCTCGGTTCCACTGGCCGCTCCCATCCGCGCTGGCGACCGTATTGCCGGGACCGGCAACGGGCAGCTTGATTTTCCGGTGGCGCTGGCGGCCATCGTCCTGGATGACGGCTGTGATAGGGATGTGGGGACGGGGACGATATACCTGGACCGACTGACCGCGCTCTCTGGAGATGATGTCTCGCACCTCCGGTTCCGGCGGGGGGATGCGTTGCTGGAGGTCCTGTGGTCGCCGCAACGGGCGCGGGTTTCGCTCCCCACCACTGCGCCCAGGGGGCACATCGTTGCCTGCGACGGTCGCCAGGATACGATGCGGTCGAGCAACAGGCGCTTTTCGCTGATGGTCGGGCCGGCGCCGGTGTTTGTCGTGACGAGTGACGAGTGGCTGCGCTGTTGTAACTCCCCGCGATATGATGATGACGATACCCACAGGGGACCCAGAGGTTCCACCGGTCCCGGAATGGGGTATTGACAAACGGTTATTCTGTTCTACAATAGAAGGGTGCCGGAATGGACGAGGGGATAACCTCCGTGCTACCCTTGGTTCCCTCTCTCATCCAGGCAAGAAGCCTCTCAGCGGGAGCAATGATAGCCCCGGTCGAGTGCTCACCATGACCATCAAGAGAGACACGATCCTCAGTCTCTCGTTTTTCCCTGGCAACGAAGCCCCAAAGTGAATAGTTCGCCATCTGGGGAGGTGCGATGGACCGACCGTCGCCTGATGGGTGCTGGTCTCCTGGTTGGGAGACCCGGCGCACCGTGTGCCCCATGGTGATCAATCCATTCGGTAGATATCCATACCTTACATATAGCGATAAGGAGGTTCGCCATGTTTCACCCGGTTCTTACGAGCGAACAACCCGCAACCGATGAGCTTCAGGTGCCTATGAACCCGAAGAAGCGCATTGCCCTGGTTGCCCACGATCATAAGAAGCACGACCTGATGGAGTGGGCCAAGTTCAACCGCGACCTGCTCGTGCAGCACGAACTATGCGCCACTGGAACCACGGGCAGGTTGCTCGAAGCCGAACTGAATACGGAGATCATCAAGTTTAAGAGCGGCCCCCTTGGGGGCGACCAGCAAATCGGCTCCAAGATTGCGGAGGGTGGGATAGATTTGCTCATCTTCTTCTGGGACCCGCTTCAGCCCCAACCCCACGACCCGGATGTCAAGGCATTGCTGCGGGTAGCGGTGGTTTGGAATATCCCGGTGGCCTGCAACCGGGCGTCGGCAGATTTTATGATATCGTCGCCGCTCCTGTCCGAAGCCTACATCCCTTCCAGGCCCGACTACGAGCATCATACGGAGCGGATATTGGAACTGTCGCCGGTCTATGCGGAACCGCAGACAGCAGTGGGGGCGTAGGTAAGGGTACACCTTTGGGGGACGAACGTGTGTTAAAAACCATTCCCCCACTCCATAGCGAACCATTGACAAACATCGGTTTTTCTGGTACCCTTGTGCCAATCACCCAGACCAGCAAACGTTTTGCGATGCTGGGTGCCATGATCTGGCTCACCC
>JAAUSY010000026.1 GCA_012032475.1 Chloroflexaceae bacterium | reverse complement strand
GATGGCAGCTTGAAGTCTGAAGCGGATTATCAAGCCAGCGTTGAACGGCAGGGGAAAAGTACACCAAAAGCGAAAAACAGTTCTATGAGAAAGCAAAGAAATGGTGGGAACGCGAAGGGCGTGATTTCTGGCAGCAGCAACAGGCTACCCCGGAGCCTGCACCTGCACCAAAACCCCTTCCTACAACAACAGCCTACCCTTTCGAGAGGTTGAGCGAGTTGACAGAACTGACTGGACAGGTAGCAGCGTTGCTAAAACAGGAGGAGGGTGAGAGATGACAACACTGCAAGCGCTTGCTGATGCGCGGAAGGAAATACTCAAAGCGGAGATGGCGGCATTGTTGCATAATCTGGGGAAGCTGGATGTGAATTTTATTGGGGAGGCGGCAAGTGGTAGTGCATCCGCTGATATACAACAGCACCATTCTGAAATATCCAACTATGTTTTCAAGCGTTTTGCTGCTCCAGACCCGGAAATGTTCATCCCTGAAATGTCAGGCATCTTTCGGGCACACTGGAATGATAAGCAGACGTTTCGACAAAGCGTGGCAGCTTTGCCACTATGGTCAGAAGCAGAGCAGCAAAACCTTCAGGCACTCATAGCTGATTTTGATACCCACAGTAAAAATCACCCTTTCATAGTGAGAGAGGTTGATGATTCACTGCGTGAACTCTCCAGGTTTTCAGATAGCAACGGTCCGTTATATTCTTGCCGGGCTGTCGAGAGAGCACAGGAGCACCAACTATTACAGCAAATAGAGCAAGAAATCACCGATCTCAATAACAAATTGAGACAGCCCGATACCCCAGATAAACCTGCTTTGGGCAGGAAACTCCAGGAACTAAAGGCGCAAAAGCAAAGTGTTCAGAATAAACTTAATAACATATATGCAATTGAAAAGCGGGAGCAATCGAGTTTTGAGCAACAGCTTCAAGGTATTACTATAGAACTTGGTGACGAAATCTGGTCGTTTGCCAATCTTCTTACCTTGTTCTGGGATGAGTTTTTCTATAAACCAGGTGACGCTGACTATCAGCGTGTATCAACACTCAGGCGTTGGTTAAAGCCACAGTATGCGACTCGTATACCAGCACTCCTTATCCTCTCACACGGTGAAATATCAGGTACAGAAAAAGACAAAAGTACCGGCGGTGAGTCTGGAACCTGGGGGCACTTGATGCTAACAACCGCGTTTGGATTTGAGCACAGGTCGCCTGCGCTCTGGGATATGGCAGAACACCGACGGAAAGTAGTTGATGCTGCTCTGTCAACCGGGTCAAATCTCATGGAAGGGCGCTCTTCATTTGTCAGCACTGCACAAAAATATCTCAAGGATGCATTAAGTGACACCCAGTGGCCCTGGAATGAGATTACGCTCTGGAACTATGCATCCTCGATTGCAGCACTCTTCAAAAGTTGTGCATCTTCTATTGTTCTTAACAGAGCCATACCTTCAGTGGCAGATGCGCGTTGGCGACTCCTCTCCGTCTCCTTCGATGGATTGTCGTTCTGGTCACAGTCACATCATGTCCCCGATATGCTTGCACGCCGAAACGCATTGCAAAAGGGTCTGGAGGCAGTGCGCGATTTGTTGGAAGTGGAGTATCCCCTTGGCAACGAGGTCTATCGCGATGAGCACGGCAGTGTGTTTATCGTGGCGGATTATGACCAACTCCTCACGCTGCAAGACAGCAGTGGTACCTCACTTGAGCATCTTCTGCGGAACAAGTTTGATGGGGCAGGTATCAGCGGCGAACTAACGCCAGAGATCAAGGTAAGTGCTCCGTATCAAGGCAAACAGATAGAATTGGCGGACATACTGACCAACCGTTATGGTACCAGAAACCTTGATGCACAGCAGGCCATGACCTGGTGGACAGAACAGCGACCTGATAATGCGCCGATATGTACAGTCTGTGGAGTCCGTCCGATAGGATATCCTACTCAGGGAAGTCAGGCCGAACAGTCATTGGGCTTGAATCCCTGGGCTACCCAGGAGAAAGCGACTCAACGGAATATCTGCCGGGTGTGTCTCGACCGTCGTGAATGGCGGGCAGAGGATTGGGCAAAAAACAAAGACGATGCATTCGAGCGTACCATCTGGATTGACGAAATAGCTGATAATAATGGGCGCTTTGCGTTGGTCGTTGGGCGCTTTGTGCTTGACGGATGGCTCAATGGCAGGCTTATTCCAACGTTGCAGAAATCGCCATCATTTGCCCGTATCCAGCGTTGTTGGGAAACCACCCACACCTTTTGGGACGACGTACAACGGAAGACCATACCAGAAACTTTGCACAGTTCGAAGCGATTGCGCTTGAAGATACAACCTGTGAACGCAACCGAGTTGAAGAAATCGCTTGGTGGCTATCATACTTATGAACTGGTGGTCAGAGGGTTACGAATGGGAGTATGTTGGGATACTGACAGAGGGGTGTTCTGGACTACCGCCAATCTGCACTATTGTGCAAAGTTGCTTGGGATAGAACGTAAGCGATGCCAACAAGAGGATCAACTTCTTGCTTTGTTCGAGCAGGAGATAATAAAAGGGACCCTGAACATCTATGAATCTGGTGGCTATCTGGAACTGGAACAAGAAAAAACACCTGCTGCGGAAGGTTGTCAGGTTGTAGGTAATGACCCGTTTTCGCCATTCATTCCAGTGGTAACGGAGCCAGCAATATTCATGGCACTGGTTCCGGCTGATAGAGCACTGGATGTCCTGCAAGGGATCAAAGAGAAGTATGACAGCGAGATGGCACGGGTGCGGGATCGCTTACCGTTGCATGTGGGTATCATCTTTGCAACCCGTCGCACACCTATACAAACAGTGCTTGATGCCGGGAAAAGAATGCTCAAGATGCCGAGTGGGTGGGAGTCATGGAACGTTTGTCCACAACCCCACCGGTATGTTTATTTTGAGCGCCATGACTGCGCATTTGACTGGAAATATCCAGAACAGATGGGGGATGGAAGCACCCCGGACAAATGGTATTGCAATCTCTTGATAACAGACCCGACCAATGAACCCGCATTGTACCCGTCTTTTGTATCGGTAGATGATCTTCAACCACGACAAACAGTCTACATCCGCCCCTCCCGCTTCGACTTCGAGTTTCTCGACACCACTGCACGGCGCTTTCATATTGCCTACGACGAGAACGGACGGCGTCTCAACCAACCCACCCGACCTTTCCTGCTGGATGACCTGGGACGTCTCAACACCATCTGGCACCACATGCAGCACCTCAAGCCCGCACAACGCCACCAGATCATCCACACCATCGAAGCCACCCGCGAACTCTGGTACGGAGCGGATAAAACAGACGATCACTGGACAGACCAGACCTTCCGAAAGATGATTGTCGAAAATACGTTGGCAGGGGCCGAATGGCCGAGGTCCCACCCCTGGTGCAAGATAGATGCCAGAAGCAAAGACTTGCTCATCGAAGCCGGGGTGCGCGGCGAGCTGGCGGACCTGGCAGAACTGCACCACCACATTTTGAAAGAGGAAGGATAAACAGGAGTAACCGACTGATGAAACCCTATGAATGTC
The DNA here is from genome assembly GCA_012032475.1 of Chloroflexaceae bacterium. Taxonomy (GTDB): domain Bacteria; phylum Chloroflexota; class Chloroflexia; order Chloroflexales; family Chloroflexaceae; genus JAAUSY01. The sequence goes on along the minus strand of JAAUSY010000026.1, from coordinate 30,973 downwards.
ACCGTTATCTACTGATGACGACCGACCCGGTGCATATTGGCACCGGCGGCTACCGCCTGGGGCGCGTGGACAACAGCATTGTGCGCGAACCAGGCACCCGCATTCCAAAGATTCCCGGTACCAGTTTGCACGGCGCGGCCCGTTCCTATGCCGCACGGCTGTATGAAACCCCTGGCGCAGCAGGCCAGACTCACGATGAAATAAAGCAACCTGCTACCAATCCCGTATGTTATACCTTTGGCTATCTCCAGAAGGAAGAGCAAAACTCGGACGGTAAGGAGGAAAGAAAAGGCTACTCCGGTGTTGTGAATGTCTCCGATGCTGCGGTCCTGCTTTTTCCAGTCCACTCGATGTACGGACCGGTGTGGGTCAGTACCAGACACCGGCTCGAAGATGCTGGTTTCACTCTAGGCAATAATCCTCCCGGAGAACCACCAGTTGATCAGGTCTGGTGTACCTGGGAACGCACTGAGGCGCTGAACCTGGGCTGGCTTATGTTGAACACCGCAGGGCATGGCAAGGTAGAGATTACTCCTCCAGGCAACAAAAGTGCTATGCAACGATGGGAAGCTATCAAGGAGCGCATTGTGGTGGTGCATCCGTCGTTGTTCAGCCATGTGGTCAACAGCAACCTGGAAGTGCGTACTTCGGTGAGCATTGACCCGGAGCGTGGTGCGGCAAAAGAAAGAGCACTCTTTACCTATGAAGCTCTTCCCCGCGCAACCTTTCTCACCATGGATGTCATCGTGGATGATTATCGGGGGACATTTCCCAGTACAACCACAACCGACAGGAACAATCCAATACCAGGTGGTCAAGAATGGCAAAATGCAATGGACGTTGTTGATGCCGGTCTGCGGATGATCGAATGGCTTGGCGTTGGTGGGATGGGCACCCGCGGCTTTGGTCGGTTGGCCGTAGTTGGGACATGGGAGGTACAATAATGACAACAGTGACACCAGACAAATTGCTCAACCTGGATTATCTGGCGGCTACCTATGCCCAGAAGGTTATTGAAGAGACCGGAAAGATCGAGAAAGCTACTGAGGTTGAGAATGCTGTCACCAAGGCGTTGGGCATACTTCAAGAAAACGGGGTCTATGCCTGCTTCCTGTTTGGGCTTTCGCGGGTGAAGAGGGACGATGGTGGGGGAAGTGAATCTTTCATTATGGGGGTCATTGTCACCCAGATGCTCACCCTGCTTAAGAAGCTAATATGCGATGTGTCTGCTGGAGATGGCAATAAACCTGATCCGCAGCAGATTCTCAAAGATATTTCCGAGCATGTGACGCAAAACCTGGAACGCCTGTTGCTGGCGAAGGAGGTTCTTGAGCAAATGCTTATCTATGCGCGATACGGAGCAAAAGCCCGCTCGGATATCCCTTCCTCCTCATCTCAACGTGAACAGGGAGGCAAACCGTAATGTGGCACATGTATCAGGTAGTCTTTCGTGTGCGTTCGCCGCTGCACATCGGGTGGAATAAAGTTGGCAACGTGCAACGTACCCGACCGTATGCAACGGGACGCAGCCTGTGGGGGGCACTGACGATGCGTCTGACCCGCGACCGCGCAGCTACGCAGCGGCGAACAGCCCATGCCACTGATTATCGCAAAACCGGTGATTGGGTACATGAACAGTTGGCATTCACCTATTTCTATCCTGCACTATGGAAAGAACCAACAAATGGCTCATTATCATACATCGTTGCCTGGCCCTGGAAGGAACCATCTGCTGGTAGTTTTGCTCACTGCTTCCTCAGCAGCTATGCCAGCACGGCCCTGACGTATCCCGCTCAATCAGCGACCGAGGGGACATTGCACGAGATTGAATTTCTCTCACCCGCGACCATAGATACCGGAGAGACGGTCTATCTCGTGGGCTACCTGTTTGTTCACTGTGATATGAATGACCACCAAAGTTCCATCAATCTCGCGCTTCAGCGCCTCCAGGTGGGTGGCGAACGAACCTACGGATGGGGACGCCTCGAACAACAGGAGTGTATCCTCTGCTCAACCATGAGGCTGTTTTCTGATGATGTGGAGCACGTTGATTTGAACAACACACGTCCCACAATCCGCTTGAAGGGCGAAGGGCGATTACTGGCGCATACCAGGATAGACCATCTCCAGGCATGGGGTGAAGTGGAACCCCTGGTCGGTCGTGAATGGCAGGCCATGGAAGCAGCACACAACCGGGTCGGTCAGTACGTAGTCTGTAATGGCGTGTGCTTTGCGCCCGGTGCCAGGGTGGTGACACCTGCTGATACGCTTACCTTCAAGATTGGCACGCATGGTGTCTGGGAGTGTTGTATATAGGAGTTCATACTTGCTCCTTGAGAACATGCCACCTCACAAATGACACACCTGACACCCCACTGTATCATCCTCCGCGTCCAGTGCCGCCGCCTGCAACTCAATCAGCGTGCGGCCCGGACGACGGCGCTTTTCCTCCTCCAAGCGCTGCTGATGTTCCCGCCTCGCCTGCTCCATGCGCTCTGGTCGTTCAAGCTCTGCCAGACTTTCCCGGTCGCGCCAGGTATAGTGCTCGCCTCCTTTTTCACGCTCGTAGTCCTTCGCCAACTCGTAGAGGTGCGGGTGCTGCTCCTTCAAACCAATCCACTCGCCCGTGCGCTGGAAAAAGCAGAAATAACACCCGCTGCGGGTGCGCCACTCGTAGTAGTCAGGCAGGCCCATCCCACTCTCCTCCAGGATGCGCTCAATGTCGCTGAGGACGAGACCGTGCTCCTTGAACGGGTAGACCGCTGTGATGGTGGGCTTTGTCGAAACATACGCCTTGCGATTTTCATCGGCGCGGATACCGAGGTAGTTCCAGACCGGCTCATTGCCAACGTAGGCTTCAAACGGCTCAATCTTGAGCTTGCGCGTGCACCAGCGCACCTGCTTTGAGGGCAGCATCCCGTTGTACATATCGAGCCAGTGGTCGAACCCCCGGCTGGCGTTGAGGGAGACAATCGGGTGCTGAAGGTAGGCTTCCAGCCGTTTCAGGTAGTCGTAGGTCTCTGGCAATTCCTTGTGCGTATCGCAGAAGACATACTCAAGCTGTGGGATGAAATCCCGCAGGTAGATGGCAAGCGCCGTGCTATCCTTGCCGCCGCTCAAACTGACGATATGGCGGCCCGGTCGGGTGGCCCAGTCGGTGGGCAGAGTGTTGGTGTTCGTCATAGAGATGCCTCGGCTTCCTGTTGTGTTCGTTCCTGTTTCCAGAGATCATCCAGATGCAGATGCTCCCAGTCACGAAGCAATCTGCCACACCCAATACACTGCCTATCTTGGTCCCACAGGTCGTTCTTCCGCAACGGTTCTGGAAGTGGTACGGTTTCTTTCAGCAGTACGTCATAGAATATCTGTCGCTTCAAGTTCCATGTTGATGCACATCCTGGACAATACGGAATTCCTCCAATGTCATAGCCTATCACACTCATAGCGGTGTTTCTCCTGTCGTTCGTTCAATCAGGGGTGACAAGATCTCCCAGAGCACCTGCACTCGCTGTTGGTCCGTCAACTCTGGACCTTGTTCTTCCAGCATTTGCTCCATCTTCTGATGGAGGGTGTGCATACCAGGGTGGCGCGACGCGGCAGGTTGCACTTCTGGCGTATCGCTGGAACCTGCTGGTGGCGGGTCGGGGGCTTGCTGGTTGCGAAGAATCGCAGCCACTCGTTCGGTCTGGCAAAAACGATGTCCCAGGTCAATGATGTGCAGGTCAAACTGCGTACGGTCGTCGTCGCGCCAGGCTGTCACTGGCTTGCGAGCCACCAGCGCCCCGACGCTTTCAATCCAGGCATCTCCCTCGTTTGCGGTCTCCAGGCGCACTCCCAGGGCACGAAGCTCATGGTCCGAGGTCACGGGGAGGATGTGCTGGCAGCGAGCGGTCAGTTCCTTGTGTAGGGCAGGCGGGTCACTTGCCGCTGCACCGAAGGCATCGCGGATACGCCCTGCAACCTCAGTAATAAGCGTGGGATAAGCCGCTTGCAGTTCCATCAACCCGTTGCGCAGTGCGGTGAAGAACGCCTCAAACTGCGTTTCATCGAATGGCGTTTCGGCGGCGAACGGCTCCACCCCGCAGGCTCGCGGGAGCGTCTCAAAGAGGGTGATATCGGGTTCGCGGGCAGTAAGGAGCGCCTGACGGATAGCCTGTGCCTGTTCGCTGACGTGGCGCGTGTACTGGCTGTATTCTGGTAGGCGGCGCACCAATTGCAGCAGGGGGTTGATGGCATCGAGCAGGGCAGGTTGTACCGCCTTCGACAGGGCATACTGCACCAATTTCCGGGCCAGTCGCTCGTAGACAGCCATACGTGCGCCACCGGCGCGGCTCTGGCGCAGGCTGAAATAGCCCGGCTGCCGCATCAGGCGCTCGAACACGGCGATATCGGGAACCGTCACATAGTTGCCGTGTTCATACAGCGTAATCTCACCCGCGTTGGCAAGGTAGACCGCCATAAAGAGGAGCGGCACCAACCCCGCCTTGACCCCATAGGGTGGGGCTTCGAGCAGGGCAAATAATCCATTGACAGCCTTCGGTTCGTGCTGCGCCGCGTTGATGTAGTCCTGAATGGCGTTCCACACAGGGGTCAGGTGCAGGGGTTTGTCTTTTTCAGGATCGGGCGGCCCGAACCCCCACTGCTCATCCTGCTCTTCTCGATGCATGCCGCTTTCAAGCAGGACGCTCTCATAGATGGCTCGCTCTGGAGGGTAGCCTTCGAGGGCCAATCCTGGCTCATGACCGTGGTTAAGCATCGCTTCCACGAGATTGCGCCGCGCCCTGGCACTGGCGGATGAAAGCTGACGACGGACGATAAGCTCATTCCAGACACGCGGCGTAGCGTGATAGGTGACATCACAGGCGTGAGAGAGCAGGTTGTCCAGGTCGCGGTTCGCTGCTATCTGCTGCGCCTCACCACGCCACCACCATGTCCCATATCCCGGACGGTAGGTCCAGACCACCGCCTGCTCCAGCGCCTGCCGGGCCTCGGTCAGCCGGCTGGCAAGTTCGCGGCGAGCAACGCGGTCGTTCTCCAGTTCCGGCTGCGTTTCCAGCACCCGCCGCAGGGCAGTCACTTCCAGCAACAGGTCGCCCAGGCGCTGCACCTGGTCTGGCATCACGGCAATGCGGTGGGTCTCTTCGGCTCGAGCCGCGTGGTTCACCCAAGCGTGTGCTGCCTCCAATGCTGCATTATCGGACGGGACAAGATAGAGCATCTCACCATCGGCCCGGCTCACGGTCTGCGCCAGAGCAGGCAGGTCGTCAACCGCAACAAAGCGCACCGCAAAATGGCGCACCGCCCCGGTCTGGTAGCTGTGCTTGCGAGCAACCAGCGGGACCGGCTCGGTGCTCTGCTGGAGCAGGGCCGCAAGGTCCGTACGGTCGCCAATACCGCGCATGGCCTCCTGCACCAGCGCGTCCAGGTTCAGGTCGCTCCCCTCCCAGAGCACATAGCTATCGCTGTGGTGGCGGTAGGTGATGAGTTGATTGTCGGTGAGATGCTGCAACGGATGTGATACGCTCCGCTCATCGTCCGTATCGCACAGCGCAAAGGCAATCATGCGCTTGCTGGCGCGTATCTCCTGCTGTTGCCCGAAGGCGTTGAGCGTGCCAATGGTGGTCAGGGCCTGTTGGGTCAGGTAATCAGGATCGCGCAATCGTGCCAGTGCTTCGGCCAGTTCCGACCAACGCCGCCCACGGGAGCGCGTGTACAGCCCGGCTCCCATATTCGCCTCGATGTATGCGTGCAGGTGGGGGAGCCGATAGATAGGGGCGTGAACCCCGTTGGTGCGGTGGGAGCAGAGAAAATCCTGCAACCCCCAGGGTTCCTCGACTGGTGAGGAAGGAGAAGAGCGAACGCTCATTCTGGGCAAGTTGGCGAAACAGCAGCGGCAGCAGGAGGAGCACCAGCGGATGCAGCAGATAGGTCTGGGCGAGCAGGTGTCGCCACGCTTCCGGGTTGATGCCGGGTGGACGCAGCCCCAGTGCTTCAGAGAGGGCCGTAAACGATTCTGCCCACACCTGCCGCGCTGCGGTCTCCAGGTCGGTAGGGTCCGGGCAGAGCGCGTGCCCAATCATGCACAACATCTGGTCGTCTGGCTCCTGGAAGGTCACATCCTCGAAGCGTCCCTGAACCTTTTTCCAGTCAGTGCGCTGCACCGCACCCGCAGTTGTGGCATAGCTGTCAAACGCCTGGTGCAGAATGGTCACGAGCACACAGGGGGTTTCGCCGCTGCGGGCCGCCATTTCAGCCAGCGCCTGGAGCACAAACACATCGGCGGCCTCGTCCTGGCGGAAGGCGTAATCCAGGTACTGCCCCAGTTCGTCAATGATGAGCAGCGTACCACCAGAGGTGGTCTGTTCGGTCAATGCCTGGTTGGTCTGCTCAACCAGCTCCGCAACGCGCTGCGCGTCCACCAGAGGAGTCTGGAGCGCCGCCACCAGGTCAGGGTGGGTATCGGGCAGGCTGGTGTGTCGGGTGAGCATCTGATACAGCGCCTGGAGCACGGATTGCCGCAGTGAGCCGTTGTTGCCGCTAATCAAGATGGGCAGCAGTGGCGGGACAGCAGAAACCAACCCTTCATAGACCGTGACGGTGCTGTGCTGCTCCAACAGCCGCTGGCGTGCCTCGTAGCTGCTGCTGAGGTAATGCGCCAGAAACAGGCCAAACGCCGATTTGCCCGTGCCGTAGACGCCAGTGAGCGAAAAGGCACGCGTCGTGGAAGCAGGCGAAAGGCCATCCAGGATACGCCCCAGTGTCTGCAATACCAGCGGGGTCGCCTGATAGCCCGACAGTGCCTCCTCACCAGCAACGAAATCGCGCTCGATATGCACTGCCCGCGTGTAGCGTGTGGCGACGGGCAGCACGTCGAGGGTATCCCTATCCATCATGGCGTTGTCTCCTGGGCAAATGCCTGTTCCAGCAACATCTGCGCCACCTCTGGACCCGTCTCGCGCCAGGAAACCTGGCGAATACCTGCCTGATCGGTGTAGAAGGCTGCGCCCTGGGTCATCTTTTCAAAGGTAGACAGCCGGTGCAGCAGGGTGTCCTCGTCCAGCCGAAAGACGCGCCCCGGCGAACGTGGGGCATAGGAGATTTGCCGAAGCGAAATTGTCTTGCGACCATCGGCCTCAACCATCGCGTGGATGGCGTAGGCAAGCAGAGCGTCGGGCAGACCGGGCTGTGGCCCACTCACGAGCCGATAGATACGCTGCCCTGGAATGTTCTGGAGCAATCCCAGTTCCATCAGCGGGCACAGCAGGGCATCTTCCACTGCCGTGGCAAGCTGTTTTTGCGAGGGACGGGTGTAACAGCGCACCAGACAATCAATATCGCGCTCTATCGTGGCAGTGGAGGGCATCCGCCAGTTGTGCTCGGCAGCGAACGCCTGGAGGTGCAACCCCAGTTGCGAGATGGTGAACTCGCCACCGCGCAGCAGATTGAATGTATAGAACCAGGTGATGGCAGCTTCCGGGCGGGCAGCAAGCTGCCAGTGCAGCAACCACCAACTCGCCGGTGAAACCAGGAACGGATCGGCTCCATCATCGGCCAGCAACCAGTCCCCAAGCGGCGTCGGAGCGGAGGCAGTGCCTTCCGTTTGTTTGTCGAACACGCCACAGACGCGCCCCCAGTAGCGGATGGACTGCGCCATGTTTTTGCCGATCCCCAGGCGCACGTAGGCATCTGGTCGCGAGAAGAGGTCGGGGTGCTGCTTGATGACATCGTAGCCCTTCTTGAGCCAGTTGCTCCGCAGTACAAACGTCTCGTGTCCACTGAAGGTGGGAATGAACGATGATGGAACCAATGGGTGCTCCTCCTGCATGCGGGGTCCTATCACCCCTCTCATAGCCTATCCTGGACGTATTATACCAGCTATCATGTGCGTATCTTACAAGGTTTTCTAAATCAGGGGGGGACTATTCGGAGCACGCCTACGATCCCGCATCCTGAGCCGGGGGAGCAACCGTAACTGGAATGTCATCCCGCAGCAGGTAGTCGGTGCTCACGCCGAAGAAGTCAGCAATGCGTAGCAGCAGGTCAATCGAGGGTTCTTTCCGTCCCGATTCCAGGTAACTCATGTGAACCTGTGCAGCAAGCCCTACTGCTTTGGCAACATCACGTTGGGTCAGGTTGCGCTTGCGCCGTAGCATACGGAGCTTTTTACCCAGGAGATACCAGTGACTATCACCAGTATCTTCCTGCGGGTTGCCAGATCTAGTGGGGGTCTTGATGGGGATATCATCACGTATCAGGTAATCAATGGTAACTCCAAAAAAAAGAGCAACACGAACGATCAGGTGCAGTGAGGGGGTCGTTTTATGAGCTTCCAACTGGCTGATATGCGTGTGCGTTGCCAGTGCCAGGTGATGCGCGAGTTGTGTCTGGACCATTCCCCGTTGCGTTCGCAAGTATCGTAGCTTGTCACCAAAGAACTGCGCCATAGACCCCTGCACGGGGAGCCTTGACAGAACAACCTTTTTTGGATTACAATGTCCTTGCTGGTTATGAGATAATACCTGGCAGGAGACCTTCCATCTGGCCGCTCCCCAGCCTACCAGATGGAAGGATTCATCTCCAACCCGGATGCGTATGGTCCTGCCATTGTAGCACACAACCAGGCGTCCATCCCAGGCATACCGTGAAAGAGGCACAGCTATGACGAACGTGCTGGAAACCGTCTACAACCACTACCGCTTCCGCAGCCGCACCGAGGCGCGGTGGGCCGTGTTCTTTGATGTGGCGTCGGTGCCCTATCGCTATGAGTACGAAGGGTTCGACCTGGACGGAACCTGGTATCTCCCCGACTTCTGGCTCCCGGAGCACCGCTGCTGGTTTGAAGTCAAAGGACAGAGGCCAACCACCGCCGAGCAGGATAGGGCGCAGCAACTGGCGATTGCCACCGGGCAGGCGGTGCTCATCTTCGGTGGGGAGGTCTGGCCGACCACACTGGGCTATCTGTTCCTGCCGCAGGCCCATCACGCTCAGGGCCGAAGTGACGGTGCGTTTGGCAGGAGCCAGGATCGCGCCCACCAACAGGACGGTGGCGTATTCCCATGTCAATGCTCGGAAGACCCGACAAAGGGACCAAGTTTACAAGAGTCTATGCACAATAAGCGGATGTAGCTTTCTAATGAGCTATAATGGTCACTGTCCTGAAAGGTGTTTAGCGCATTCTAATGCAGTTTCGTGCTTATTTGTGCATAAGCTCTACAAAACTCACGGCAAATCTGCATCAACGTCTTTCTGGAATCTTGAGCCAGTTGCTCCAACTGCTTTACAAATTGCTTTGCCTGCAACACATCTCTTTGTTGCCACTCTTTCAATGTGTACCCTGCTTCTTTCCAATACTCTTGCAGCGCCTCGAACCTTTCACAAAGATACTTTAGCTCATCTCGACAGGTTTGAGCCTCGTGGTTCGCAAGCAAGACGTACTGATGATAGCGTTCGAGCACAGCCTGCCACTGGTCAGTTTGCAACTCTTCTGCGGTCAGGCGCGACATCCTTGCTAGTAAAAATTCGAGCACAGCCTGCCACTGGTCAGTTTGCGACTCTTCTACGGTCGATCGTTTCAGTTCATCCAGTATCTCTTTATAGGTTGAGTGTATTTCACCAATTGCGGTATTGATTTCCCTCAGTTTATCGTACGTTATTACCAATGTGGTACTATCCTCAGCTTTTTCCAGGTTTTCCTGGGCCTCTTTCAGCAAGGACTCCACCTTTGCAAAGGTTTTCACTGGTACCAACATAAATTGTGCCACATGACGCTGGTCTTCCACTTCTTTCTTAACAGATGCACCTATGTATTGCAGAGAGGATTTTGTTGCCTCAAAGAAGTTGTAGAGGTGTTCCCAGGCCATGATTTCCCAGAAGCCCTGTCGAGCATTGTCATACCAGGTTCTATACCATGATTCATCTTTATGGGGACAGCGTTCTAGATAGCTGATATACCTTGTAAGATCTCTCCAGGGATCTTTCGGGCCACGTTCCAGGCCACGTTCCAGGCCACGTTCCAGGAGCACCTGGAGTACAGGCCACCACTCTATTTCTAATTCGAGGTTGGATGCGATAGGCTGGCTCCTGTCGTCCAACACCAGTGTCACACATTCTTCCAGCAGCGACCAGCGCAACCCATCGCGGTTTCGGTATGACGACTCGTTGATAGCCGTTTCAATATGAACTAACCAGTCTTTTGAACAGGTTGCTTCCTTGCATAATCCCCCATTCATCAGCCATTCGTCGAGGACCACATCATACTTTCTCTTTTCCAGGAGATAGGAAAGACCCGGTTTGGGCAACCCTCTGGGCCTTGCTATTGCTGCAAAGTAGTTCCGCTGGTCGGTGGCCGCGCCGCCTTGCACCCAACACCGAATAGCTTTTTCATAGCATTCACCTTGGAAGAAGCACTCGGCAGCCAAGTTGGAAAACGGGATTTTTGTCCATTCAGCTACTTTTGTTCGTTCACCTACCTTTACCAGTTCGGCAACCTTTGCACAAACTTCACCAAGCAAGTTCCAGGGAGCAGACGGCAACTTTTCTAACCGCTCAGCGGCTTCTTGCAGAGCCTGCTGCACAGCCTGGCGACAGCTTTCCAGTGTGCTCGTTTCGATGCCCCAGACATGCCGGTGCCTGTCTTGCAGCCAATCAAACCAGGTCGCGTGATGTTGGAGCCTCTGCCGATAGCCTTTTATCTCTTTATCCTGCTGGTTTACCAACAGTTGTACACGCTCGCCATAACGATTGAGCACAGTCTGCCACTGGACGGTTTGCAGGTTGCCTGCGCTCAGATCAGGCATCCGCTCCTGTACAAAAGTGGCGATTTGTTCCAAATCGTCCAATATCTGGGTGTATGTTGCGCATGGGTTAGAACTTACTGCCTTGATTTTCAGCAGATCATTGTAATAATGGAGCAATACATCCCCAGGTTGGGTTGTCCGCTCTGCAGGTGTTATGGCACTCTGGGCTTTTTGCAGGCTTTTTTGTGTCTCTGCTAACCAGGATCGCATCTCATCAGAGTGCCGTTCGTTTATCAGCATAAAGCTCGCCATACGATTCTGATCATCCAGTTCCTGGGGCGATATTGACAGAAACGCAGCGAGCGTGTTTGTTTGCTGGAGGAAGGTATTGAGATCTTGCCATTGCTCGTTTTGCCAGTAGTAGTGATTGGCTAGCCAGTAGCACTCCTGGGCCATATCAGCTTCTTCATTTTTAGCAAAGCTCGTGATAGCCTCTAACCATTTTCCATCGAGCCGATAAATCCAGGCCTGGCAATTGCGCCACTCGCTGCTTTCAGGTTCATAATACTGAATGGCCTGGCGGAGAAGACGGGGATCACCCTCTCGAATACCCGCCTGACGTAATTCCTCGGCAACAGACAACAAATCGGTCTCCCTTAAAAATACTTCTGTATCACCCATGGTGCCCTGCTCAAGAATGCCTATTCTTTCCCTCCATCTGGGGCGATCTTTATCCTCGATGCGTTTAACCATCTCCTGATGTGCGTCTTTGCTGGCCTGACACCAGAGACGGTCAACCCCCGCAGGTGTGTCAATTACAGATAGGTATAATCGCCCACGGGTGGCAGCAACATAGAGTTTGTTGAAAAAGTGGGGATGGTCAAAGTTCCTTTCGTTCGGTTGGTAATCAGGGTTAAAGACATCCTGAGGGCAGGTCTCCCCGAATTTATACAGAATGACACGATCAAATTCCAAACCCTTGGCAGATGCAGGGGTGAGGATGTTTTTGGGCGGTTTTTCCTCCGAAAAGTCAGGAAACATCTCACACAGAAGTGCATCTTTCCGTATGTAGTCTCCTTCGTCGCCCGTTTCACAAGGGATGATAACTATCGTAGCTCTGGCGTGAGTGAGAAAATCCCTCGCAACCCAATCTCCCTGCTCCTCTGTATCCTGTTCTGGTGGCAAGATAAACTTCCTGGGTGTAAGGTTATGTCCCCTATTCCAGCATTCCTGTGGTTGAGCAACATCGCTTTCGAAGATCTGTTTGCGCCAGAGCTGAATGAGATTAGCTAGTTCAACGATAGAGTTCGATGAACGATAGTTATAAGCGAGATTATTCAGGTGAACCTGCGTCTGATGTGTTCCATTCTCTTGAAACACCTTATAAAACGTTGCGCTCAACTGTTCCCAACGAAAACCAGAGGGGTTTAATGTCTGGAGTGGGTCACCCGCAAACACCAGCGGTATGCCCGCGTTATATTGGTGTTTCAGGTTGAACCGGGTGAAAACAGATAGTTTAATGATCAGATCAAGCTCGATACGGGTAAAATCTTGTGCTTCATCGCAGACAATCACGGCGTAATCAGGATGCAGATACTGGGCGTTCTCGAACACCGCACGCACCAGGTCCTGGTCATCCCAATAGCGCTTGGCCTGCTCAAGTTGGTTATACCAGTTCCACACTTGGTTATAAATGGCTTCAAAAGTTTCGGGCGAAACGGTGCGGCTCCTGCGCTCAATTTTGCCATAGCCTGACGGGTCCAGGTACCTATCTCGGTAGTACCCTTTGATGAAGGTACGAATAACGTGCCAGCAAAGCTCAGCAGGCCATCGGTTCTTGGCTTGATGATATTTGTCATACTCGCGGCGAAAACGTGCAAACGACATATACCTGTCAGGGGAAAAGCGCTGGCGTTGATCTTCAGGTAGCAGATTGCGGAGAAAATTCTGAAAAGGTTGGAACCACTGCTCTTCAGTGGTAACGATAGGGGTTCTTTCGGCCAAAACCTGGTGCTGCGCTGAAAGGAGGCGAGTGACAGCCTTTTTCACTTCCGCTATGAGCCGGTTGTTGTAACTGAGAAACAGGAGTTTTCCTTCTGTCTGCTGGTTGATTTTGAGGTAGCAATAGGTTGCAAAAAGATGGGCAAGGATAGTTGTTTTACCGCTACCGGCTGGCCCGTTAATAAACAATGGCATTCTTGATTCGTCGTTCGAGCGTTGCGTGATCGATTGAAGAATGCGTTCCTCTTCGGGCGAGAGCGCCAGATTCACCCCCTGAGTTCGTTGAATGGTGTACCATTCTGCTTTGCTAGCCAAAAGGTAATCGGGATACATGCGATAAACGGAGCGCATGATTTGCGCCTCGAACTCATTGTTTCCGTCTATCGGTTTATCAGCAGGCCAAATATCATTCATCGTTTTCTTTAATTCCTCTGGCGAGGGTTTGCCAGTATGCCAGACATTCAAAAGAAACAGGATTGCACGTTCTGGCATATCTACATGGGCAAAATTGCACACCAGGAGAAAGGGGCCGGCCTCGTCTTTCCAGTACAAAGTAGCCCGATCATGGGTTTCATGGTGGATATTCGAACCACCATCAACAAGCGTACAGAGAAGCCGATGACACAGAGCCAGATCTAGACACGGGTTGGCTACTTTCTGCACCCACAGACGACTTTCGCCCACAAACCGATAGTCACCGACCGGATTCCACCAACACGGAGGTTCCAACCACAGGCCCAACAATTCGGTGATGGTTTGCGGCTCCGGGGGAGAGGGCACTGTTTGCTGAGATTCAGCCCAGGCATGTATTGCCTGCTCTTCCAGGTGGCATTCCAGGTGTTTGCTCCCATAGCGGAAAGGGTTTTCCAGAAAGCACTCATAGCTACCGTCATGCCGCAGGATATCGAGGAAACAAAGTACCCGTTTGTTCTGAAAGCTATGTTCAACAGCAATCCAACGGTAGATACCACCATGGTCATATTTCCAGTAGGGGCCTATTCTTTTGAAGCATGCGGACGGATCGTGAAAGAGTTTCGCACGCTTTTGCAGGTTCGCCAGACGATTTCTCGCTTCTTGCTGTTCGCCAGGCGGCAGTCCGTCTAGCGCTTTTTCAAAATGGGGTGTGAGATAGATGTACATGGATACCTCCTCGCTTCCTGAATTATTCGTCTGACCCTGCAACCCTGAGCGTCTTTTTTGATTTATGTCATGCGCTGTCATGAAAATCCTCAAATTTGCCCTTGATGCCAGATCAACAAAAACCCCCGACAAAATCCGTACGCCACTATGGGCGACGGATGATTGGCAGAAACACCTCAAACGGGCGAAACTGCACCCGCACGCTTGCCTGCACCGGTTCCGCACCGGTCGTTGCCGTGACGATAGCCTCACCAACCGTCGTGCCTGCCTGGAGCCTCGCGGTTGCCTCGCCCTGGTCATTCGTGACCGTGCGGTCCAGGCTGAGGCGGCCTAGCGTGGTGGTAAAGGTTACCTCCTGACCCGGCAGCGGGGTGTCACGGTCATCCAGCACCCGTGCCACCAACTGTGCGGTGCTACGTCCGTTGGCTTGCAGGCTGGTGGGAGCTGCGGTGAGTTCGATCCGCGCTGGTTGCTGTGGGTCATCGTCTTCAGGGATAACCTGCACCGTGGTGGTAGCTTCGGCGGCAACCTCGCCCCCAGCAAAGAGAGTTGCCGTAACCAGGTAGATGTCTGCTGCGGCATAGAGGTGCTGCGGGTGCAGATCACCAGTATCGGTCAACACCGTGCCATCGCCAAAAGCCCAGACAAGTCTATCATAGCTGCCATTCACCGTGGCTGTGAAGAACGTCGTATCGCCCAACCAGGTCGGGCTGCTACTCGTTATGAACAGGTCTGCATCAGCATCAATGGTGATGGAGTACGAGCCAGTGGCCCACCCCGCACTGTTGGTGGCTGTGACCTCGATGGCCTTGGGGCCGGGTGTTTGCCAGGTGTAGGCGACGGTATCGCTCAGGATCATGGTAGGAGACGCTCTATCGGCCTGCCCATTAACCTGCCAGGTCAGGCTGATGGGCGTGGTGGTGGTGGCAGGTTCGACCGTGGCGGTGAAGGGATACGATTCGCCGACCTTTCCTGCTGTTGGGCCAACAACCTGCACGTGGAGCGGTGGCTGTACCGTGTTGACCGCTTCCCGGCGCAGCAGCACGCGCTGCCCGCTGCGGATATCCAGGCTGACGGTTCCTTGTGGCGTGCTGTGTACAGCAATTGGAGTGCCGGGGATGTTCTGGTCGGTCAGGTTGTAGGCGCGTACCTGCCCGTCAAGCATGCCGTACGGGGTGTACCAGGATATGGGCAGGTCATAGTAGATGATGGTATACTGCTGTGCTGCCGGGTACGTATCTGCCGCCAGCACCAGGCTGTCAGCATCGCGATAGGTAACACTGCCAGTGAAAGGGGCGCTGCTGCTCAGGATCGGGGCACCGCTGACCGCCACCGTGCTCACTGTCGTCACATAGAGATCACGCCCGCCCGGCTGTGTGGGCGACATCAGCGCAGCAGTTCCGTCAGTAGCAAGGTTGCCTATCGAACGCAGGCTGCCATCCCGCGAACGGGCGAACAGATAGTCAGCGCTCTGGCTGTAATCCACACTCCCGCCATCCCCCTGCTGCGCGGTGTAGGCGATGAACTCGTCGGCCTCATCCCAGGCAATCCAACCATTTGCGGGCAGCGTCAAGCTCGGTCCTGCCAGGCCATCCGGCGCGACGGTCCAGGTGTGGTCTACCTCGTCCTGATAGGTGATCCAGGTGCTCAGGCCGGTGCTGTCCCAATTGGCATTGCTGTTCTGGTTCACACGCAGGGCGATAGTGTCACCCGCCACCACATCAACCGTCAGATTGGGCGCGTAGGTCTCCGGGTCGGCGTTGGCGATGGCCTGCGACCAGAGCAACTGGTCATTGTGCCAGATCGTGACCGTCACACCGTCGCCACCGCTGTGGTCGCCATCGTGCAGCCAGGCACGCACCTGCGCCGTCGTGTTGACCGGACTGCTCCAGACCAGCGCAGGCTCACAGTCGCTATCGGGGTGCAGTGACCATTGGTAGATACGGCACCAGGTCGCCGGCCCTTGCCAGTGGCGATTTTCAGCATTCCAGGTCATATCCTGGTAGCTGCCGCCATCCCAGAACTGATAGCGCCAATTGTGTGTGTTCTGGCGGTGGCTGAAATCTTCAGTGCTGGCGTACCAACCGGCCCCATGCTCGCCATTAACGAGGATATGTGTTCCATCGGCATAGTCCAGGCGCAGGCGGGGCTGAAAGAGATCAACCCCGGCTTGCA
Organism: Chloroflexaceae bacterium; assembly: GCA_012032475.1. Lineage (GTDB taxonomy): Bacteria > Chloroflexota > Chloroflexia > Chloroflexales > Chloroflexaceae > JAAUSY01. The sequence goes on along the minus strand of JAAUSY010000026.1, from coordinate 14,921 downwards.
GTGCTCCGCCCAGATCCTCCCAGGTGCCGTTCGTATCATAGGCAATGTGTTCAATGTGGCGGTCGAGGTAGCGCGTTTGCAGGGCACGCATCAGGTAATACTCGGTCATGGTGTCGCTGAGCGAGGAACGCAGCCGGGGAAAACCAGCGTCCAGCCAACCACTATGTCCATAGGCAATCTGGTGGGCGCGGTAACGATCTTGCTGCGCTGGAGTGAATACAACCGAAGCGAGGTTGGTATCATTTTCGATACTGGTGGGGAAGAAGTAGCGACGGGGGTAGCCCATCCCCTGGTTGACCTGGAGCGGTTGCACCGCACGCAGTTCAAAATCAGGGATGATCGCGGCTCCGGCACGGCCCTCGATCTGTGCCTCAACACTGTCTACATAGCCTGCGTAGTAGGGGTCGTAGGCATAGTCCCCGGTGCCGCCCTCACCTGAGAGCGGCCCACCATACTGGTCCTGCTGGTGGCGGAAAAACTGCTTCCGCAGCCGCACCGATGCGGCGTGGGTGTGCGCGGTCGGGCGAGCGGCATCCAGGTCAATCCACTGCCACGGCGCTATCACCGTATCAACGTCCTCATAGGCTGCGTTGGGAGCATAGTCCGCCACAATATGCTGCCCCTGCTCGTCGGCCAGAGGCAGGGATTTGTCGGCAGCGGTGCAGTAGGCTTGCGTGTCGGTGGTGGGGTTATACCAGCATTCTTTCGGGGTGCCATCAGCCTGAAATGCGACGTTGTCCCAGGAAAAGCTGGGGGCGTCAGGGTAGTGATCGACATAGTTTTCGTGCAGGGCGATCCGGTGCCCGGTGGCGCGGGCATGGTTCACCAGGGCACGCATCGCCTCGGAGCCACCCCAGTCCGGGTTCGCCGGGTAGTGGGTGGGCAGCTTGATATCGTAGCCGTAGCGCTGCCAGATGTGCAGAATAACGTTCAGGTCTCGGATGCCATAGCGCTCCAGGCTATCCAGCAGGCCACCGAAGTGCAGAAACATATCTGCGTTGGTGCCTTCGCCGGGGTGACCGCCGGTCTGCCAGAGCTGACTATAGGGACGGGTGCCTGCCCAGTGATCGTCCTGCCAGGTCATTTCCTGATAGCCGTTTGCACCGCGATATTCCAGGTAGCGCCAGTTGTTTTCCCCCTGCTTGTCGCTCCAGTCAAGCGCTGCATCGTAGACCGCATCAGGCGTAGTGATAACAGGCTGCCAGCGCGTTGAATCACACCTGTTATTTTCGCCGCGGTGGTTGATGTGGAAGTAGAGCGTATCGCCCGTCACCACATCAACCGTGAGCAGCGGCTCAACACCGGTGGCATCGCCATTGTCAATAACTGCTGACCAGATTTCCAGGTCGTTGTGGCGGATGCTGACCACAACGCCATTACCACAGTCGGGGTTTTCGTCGGCAGCATACCCTGTTATGGTCACCCTGCCAGTGACCGGGCTGGTCCAGGCACGCACGGCGTCGAACGGCCAGGGGTGGTGCCAGTTGCCGCTCACCCCCCATACGTCCAGCGTCAAGCGATGGTTCAAGTCAGGGCGGAAGGGGGAAGGCTCGTGCTGTGGCGCGGGCAGCACGTCGGCAATCTCCGGGCTGACGATCAGATAGCCGGTTTCGTCCAGTGGCTCAATCCGTCCGGCGCTGTCGGGTTCGGGGATACCCAGATTGTAGGCGCTGACCTGGTCACCGCCTGGCTCGTCCAGCACCCGTTCAAAGCGGTAGCTGTGGCTCTTGCCCCGGTCAAGGTAGGCACTGAAGAAACTGCCGGGGCCGTACGCCGCCACCGGGTCGGGCATATAGGGCAGCGTTAGCGCGTGTGCAGCAGGGGTTGCTGCACTGGCTCCGATGCGGAAGCCCCAGAAGTTGTCCCACCCGCTGGTATCACGGCTGACATCGCTGACCTGCCAGACCAGCGTTCCCCCGCGCAACCAGAGGTCATAGCGCAGGTGGTGACTGGTGCCATCCAGCGTAACGGTATAGTCCAGGCGCAGGAAATCACCGACCAGACGGTGGCTGTCCAGGCTGATCGCTGCCAGGCTCGCCAGGTCGTCTGGCTCCAGGATTGTCCCATCGCTGCGGCGGTAGCGCGGCCCGCCGGTGGCAATGGGGTAGGCCATCGGGCCGTCATTGATCTCGGCCCCGACACGCAGTCGCCCGGTCTGAACTGGCGAATCGTGGAGGTTCAGCGTGTACGTAGCGGTGTAGCTGCCGGTGTAGGTGAAGACATAGGTGCTGGTCGTGCCATCATAGCCCACACCGGTGTGATACGGGCCGGCAGGGTAGGTGCCCAGGGGGGACAGATTGTCCAGGGTAAAGGAAAGCTCACGAAACTGCTCAGCGGCGGGTTTGGGCGAGAGGTCATACCGGAACAGGCCAAAGTGGTCTTCAAAGCTGGTGGTTGTGCTGTCGCCCCGGTCGGCCAGTTCGTACCAGGCATAGCCCACCACATAGTCCCACCGTTGCGCGATGTCTACGGCTTCTACCAGATACGCCGCCTGCTCTTCCTCCGTGGTGGGCAGTTCGGGAGACCAGCAGTCCGAACAATCGTCCCCCACCGTTGTCCAGCCACTTTCGGTGAGCCAGATCGGGTTGGTGTCGCCTGCCTGGAGCATACGCTCACGCACGGCAGGCACCGACACCGCGTAGCTGTTCATCGGCCAGCGGGTATCGTACCAACTCGGTTCCATCCCATCAGTATAGGGGTGGTAGGAGAGGGCATCGAAATAGCCTTTCGCTCCGGCAGCATACATCCGGTCCAGGTAGGTAAGCACGTCTGGTACTTCTGCGGAGCCATTCCAGGGAGCCAGTGAACCGGCCAGCACCGGAGCCTGGGGGTCATGGGTTTTCAGCGCAGGATAGGCGGCCTGGAGCAAGGCAGTATAGGCAGCAGCGTCAGGATTGGCCCAGAATGGTTCTATGTTCGGCTCGTTCCAGATTTCCCAGTAGTCAATATCGTCCCCATACTCCTGCGCCAGGGCCGTGAGGAAATGGGCGAAGTCCTGCGGGTCGGCTGGCGGATAGCGCCAGTCATAGCTACGTTCCGTTGCGGTGCAAACTCTGGCGGGATCGGTGGACGCCCAGCAGGGTGTTTCCGTCACCACCGCCAGCACGGCTATATCACGTGCCTGTGCGGCTTGCAGAAAGGTCGTCAGGCGTTCGATTTGCTGCGGGTTCCATCCCGCCTGCCCTGGCCCGAATACCTCGATCCAGGCCCAGTGAATATCAATGCGCACAACGTCCACGCCAAGGCCAGCAACCTGATCGAGCAGGTGCGGTGTGCGTTCCGCATCATACGGGTCGTGCAGGGGGTGCATATTCACTCCCAGGGATAACTGGTTGGTAGCCCGGTCTGGGGAGGAAGGCGGGGCGGCGGCCAGGTCGCGAAACTGCTCAGCAGATGAGGGGGCATGAGCGCGTGGCGTTTCTTGTGGGGAGACAGGAACGGACGGGGCGCTGGTGAGCAGGGGAACGGGGAATACCACCAGGCTTGATAGGACCATACTCAAGAGCACCAGCATGGCAAGGAAGCATCGGTTCATCGAAACAGTCCCTTTCGTCTTTGTTGGGATATGACCACCGTGGGGGCGGGGCCAATTTAAGTGCCCCGCCCCGGCCACCTCCCCGCACGGGGAACGGCAGCGTATTACCGCACCACCAGCGGCAGGTAGGTCAAGCTCCTGGTGTCTGGCTCCGGCTCGTCCTGGTCTTCCGGCGGCTCTGGCAGCGGCGGAGCGCTCCCGTCGGGCAGGTCCGCTTCGGGCACGCTGGCGACCGGTACCACCGGCGCAGCAGGCACCGTCTTGTCCGGGTCAACCCCGCCGGTGGCCTGGAGCGTGCTGCTTGCCGCGGGAGTTGGCGTGGCGTGGAACTGGAGCCGGTACTCCGCATCGGTGAAGCCGAAGACCTCGACCTGGTACACCCCCGGCACCACCTCGCCCGCCGGGATGAGGACCTGCTCGTCTCCTGCCGGGAGGTTGCTCACCCACGGCGACGCCGATGTGTCCGATGACCAGACATACAGGTCGGCATCCCCGCTCACTACCTCCAGGTCCACCGTCACCTGCTGCCCATCAGCCACCTGGTAGCGGTAGATCCTCGTTTCGCCCTGCGACACGCTCGTTCGCCCTGGTTCGTAGTTGATCAGTGCCCTGGCAGGGCCGGAGATGTTGCCAGTATCGTCAATGGCCCGTGCATACAGGTAGCGCATACCCGCTGACGGCAGCAGGTTCCAGGGGTAGGTGCTCGGTGTGGTCGGGAAAGGGTGCCAGGCGTCGCTCACCTTGACAGGCGTCCATCGCGCCAGCACTGGCTTGTATTCGTACTCAATGAAGGCCACCCCGGCCACCTCCCCAGGGTCAGGTTGCTGGTCCAGGGCGTGAATGGTGAGGTTCACCGCTGGGTCGCTGGTTTCGTCCGCGCCTTCGTTGATACGGAAGCTGGTGATGACGGGCGGTTTCTGGTCTGGCGACGGCGGCAGAACCACCACCGTGCGCTGCACCACGTTGTCGGAGCGGGTCGTGTCGTCCGTCTCAATCGTCTTGTAGGGGTCAATGAGCGCAAAGACGGTGTAGACCCCTGCCGTGTCAAAGGTGACTGCCAGGTCCCTGGTGCTGTCCACATCCTGGGGGTGGTCGAGGAATGGCACGGCGCTGCTCCCCAGGAGCACCCCCGTCTGCGGGTCGTCGCGCATGAAGCGCACGGGAATGTCCTCCAGCGGGTTCTTGATGCCCTGCCCATGCACCAGCACCCCCAGGTTCCCTGCCTCACCGACCCGCAGAATGGCGGGCGCGGTCCAGATTTCGTGGTCGTAGGCAAAGAGATTGATGGGTGTGTCATGCTCTTCGGTCACGGTCAGCACAAACGCAGTGCTGGCAGTGTTCCCCCCCGTGTCCCGCACGGTGAGGGAGATGGTGGCAGTGCCGCTCAGGTCCGGGGCCGGAGCGATGGTGACGGTACGGGTGATGCCCGTGCCGCTCAGGACGATGTTGGAGGTAGGCACGAGCGACGGGTTGTCGGAGTGGACGGTGACGGTGAGCGCCGCCACGTCGGTTTCGTCATCCTGCACGGTGAAGGGGATGGCAGGCGTGATGCCATTCATCGCTACTTCCTGGTCGGCGATGGCGGAGATGACCGGCGGGGTGTCTGGCTGTGGCTCTGGCTGCGGCTCGAAGGCGAAATACTGCTCCTCCTGACCAACCAGCACCGCTGCGTTGCCTGCCCCGTCAACAATCTGCACGAAGAACTCGGTGGCGGCGGTGGCATCGAAGGAGCCGCTCCACGTATTGCCGCTGCCCGCCGTAAGCTCCTGACTGAGCCATGCGCCGGTGGTATCGGTGTAGGCCACCACCACCGTGTGGATGCCCGACGGGTCGCTGGCGTTCACCGTCATCTGGGCGGTGGTTCCGTCCAGTGTGGACGCCGTGAGCGAGCCGGTGGGCGCGGTCCAGTCGTCTGACGCGCTGGAGAAGGTGTCATACGCCACCTTGAGGAAGACCCGCTGGTTGTCGGTGGCGAGGTTCGGGTTGTGCTGTCCTACCATCGTGACGACCGTTTCCAGCGTGGCGTCCGCAAGCGCCACGCGGTTCAGCCTGAGCGGGATGAGCGGGTACCAGTCTGACGCGGCGAAGGGCTGTTCCTCTGCGGTGAGCCGGTTCGTGGTGGTGTAGACCTGCTGGATCACCGGGTCTACCGTTTCCAGGCCATAGGTGCCGCCAGTGAACAGGACCCCGTGGACGGCCCCCGGAGCCGCGCCTGCCACATCGGTGGCGAAGGCAGGTTGCACCGGCGTGCCCGGCGTGCTGGAGGTCAGGCCATCGGGGAGCACGTAGTAGCGCCCCACCTCGGTATCTATGGGCTGCGGGATGCGAAGGTCGTGCTGGTAGCTGGTCTGGTGCAGGGCGTCAGACAAACGCACGCTGGTTTTACTGGTCGTGACCCCCGACGGTTGCTCGGCCAGCATCGCGCCGGGCGAGGTGGCGTGGTACATCGGCAGGCCGTAGAGTGTGCTCTCGGTCCCTATCTTCTCGTCGTAGCCATCCGGGTCGGGGTGCTCGGCAAAGTAGTGCTGCTTGGCGAGCATCAGAGCCTGGCCCGGCGTGCTCTCGCCCCCTGCCAGCAGGTGCTCGGTGAAGCGCAGCATCAGTTCTTCGGAGAGGATGACGCCCCATCCACCCCACCCGTAGCCCGTGTTGGCAATGTAGGTGGCGTTTTCCTCCCCCGCGATGGCTTCTGGCAGGTCAAGCGAGCCGATGACGTTCTCGCCGGAGTGGCACCCCACGGTGTAGAAGACAGCGCGGGCGAAGTCTGCCGCGCTGTCGCGGAAGTCGCCGGCGGAGACGAAACCGTTGGGTGTGCCAAAGCCGAACGGGTTGGCGTGGGCATTGATGGACACCAGCGAGCGCGAGGTACCCAGCACCAGCGAGCGAAAATCCCCCGCGCCCCACGATTCGTGAATGAGCGAGCAGTCGGCGGTCAGGTTGTCGGCTTTCATGGCGGTGCAGTGCGCCTGCGCCCCATCCTTCACGAAGTCGTAGCCCGCGACCACGCCTGTGTTCAGGGCGATACCATCGTTCGCCAGGAAAGTGTCTATCTGGGCGATGATCTGGGCGGGCGTTTCGAGCAGGCGGCCCCCCGCCAGGTCGGGGATGTAGAGGTCGTGGCCGCGGTTCGATGTTGGCACACGGTCGGTGTAGAAGTCGTCGGTCAGGGTGTGCGGGTCAGGAACACGGGTCAGATCGTTGGTGCGGCGGAAGGGGAGCACGCGGTCATCTCCCACGATAACCACGTAGCGCACCTCCGGGTTGGCGTCCAGTTCGCCTTCAATGACCTGCTTGATGGCGTCGGCAACGGCGTTGGCCTGGGGTGCGCTGTCGGGATTGCTCCAGGCGGCGTAGGCAGCGGCAACGGCACCATCCTCTTCCACCTGGATGACCTTGCCCTTGACGCGCTCGTGAGCGGCCAGGTCGTTGAGTTTTGCCAGGACGCTGGTCGCTTCGGCTTCACTGGAGAGGGATGCAAGACGCTGGCGGTTGGTGAGCAGGAGGGTGTGGATGGTGGGTGGGGGCGGAGGTGGCTCGTTCCCGCTTACACGGAGGATTTGCAGGCCACCGGTTCCATCCGCGACATAGGCCAAGTTGCCCACTATCTGCACCTCACGGGCATAGCCCGGTGTATCGAAGGAGCCGACCTCGGCGGCGGTTGCCGGGTTGCTCACATCAATAATGCTCAGCCCATCATCATAATCCGCGACATAGGCCAAGCTGCCACCACCTGCACTCCCGCTGCCCACCCCGTCGTGTCGAAGGAGCCGACCTCGGCAGGGGCAGCGGGGGTGCTCACGTCAATGATGCGTAGCCCACTAGATCCATCCCCAACGTAGGCCAAGCTGCCCACCACCTGCACCCCATAGGCCTCCCCCCGGTGTCTCGTAGCTGCCGAGTAGCATGGGAGCAGCAGGTCTACTCACATCAATGATCTGCAACCCACTATCTCTATCTGCAATATAGGCGGTGTTCCCTATCACCTGCACGTTGCTGGCGCTCCCCGGCGTGTCGTAGCTGCCGAGCAACGTGAGTGCAGCAGGATTACTCACATCAAGGATTTGTAACCCACTCTCCCCATCTGCGATATAGGCGGTGTTCCCTATTACCTGCACGTTTCTGGCTCTCCCCGGCGTGTCGTAGCTGCCAAGTAGCGTGGGATCGGCAATATTGCTCACATCAATGATCTGCAAACCACTCCAATCATCTGCGACGTAGGCGGTGCTGCCAACCACCTGCACCCCGTAGGCATGGCTTGGTGTGTCGTAGCTACCAAGCAACGTAGGATTGGCAGGGTCGCTCACATTAAGCATCGACAGGCCTACATCATCATTTGCAGCGAAAGCCAGGCTCCCCACCACCTGGACATCTATGGTGTTGTCGAGCATTTTTAAGAAACCCATCCCGGATGGTGACGATGGGCTACTTACGTCAACAATCGACAACCCCGTGTCATTATTCGCAACAAAAGCAAGATAACCGGCCACACAAACGTGTTTGGCCCAGCCTGGTGTGTCGAAAATGGCTACTTCTGTGGGTAATGCAGGATTGCTCACGTTAACAATTCCCAACCCTGCATGTCCCAGTGCAATGAAGGCTAACCCGCTTTCTACCTGCAATCCCCTGTATTCATATGGTGCATCAAAGACACTTATCTCCGTGGGTAGTGTAGGATCGCTCACATCAATGATGTATAATCCCTTGCCCGTATCTGTAAGGTAGGCGAGACTTCCTACCACATAGACATCTGCAGCGTAGTCCGTTACATTGAAAAACCCCACCTCAGTCGGCATGGACGGGTTGCTCACGTCAATGATGCGTAATCCTGCCTTACCATCCACAACATAAGCCAAGTCACTCTCGATTTGCACCCCTATAGCATCGCCCGGTGTGTCCAGAGAACTCATTTCAACAGGAGATGCAGGATTGCTGACATCAATAATCCGTAGCCCTCTATCCCAACCCGCAAGGAAAGCGAGTTCTCCTACCACTTGGATGCCTCTGATAGGAAACGGTGGATCGAAGAAGCCTACCTCGTTTAGTGTAGAGGGATTGCTCACATCAATGATACGTAGCCCCGCAGCATCAGCCGCAACGTAAGCCAGGTTTCCCACTACCTGTACTTCGCCAACAACATGACCCATCAGTGGCAGGCGTCCTACTCGTACCGGCTGGACCGGATCGCTGATGTCGAGAACGGTCAGCGCTGCACCCTCCCCAATATAGGCATAGTCGCCTTCCACCGCAACAACTCCTGTCTGTCCACCAATGCTCCCGACAAATTCCACTTCTAGCGGCTCTGAGATTCCCTCCACCACCACACTATCCCCCTCCGACCACTGCCCCCGGCTATCCTGCACGCGGAGCTGCACCGTGCCAGCAAAACCGCTCGCCAGCGTCAGCGTCTCACCACTCCCCAGGGACGTGCCACCGTCGTCGCTCCATGCGTAGGCTTCAATCGTGCGCCCGCTCACTGCCACCTGCCCCAGGCCGCGCAGTTCATACCCTCCACCGGGTTGCGCTGTCGCATAGGCAATCGTCGCGTGGGGGGGCGCGTCCCCGTCGGACGGCTCTGCTGCCAGCGGCAGCACCAGGTCCACGCGCTGGCCCGGCGACTGCACCGGATAGTCCAGGCTGCGTACCGTGCCATCATACCGCGCAATGAGCGTCACCGTATCGCCAATCGCCACGTCCAGGGGCGCTTCGCTCAACCCCGCCACATAGTAGGGGGAGTTGTCCCCGTCGTGGTTCTGCGCCATCACCGTCGTGCTCCCGTGTGGGCTGACAATCTCCACCTCGGCGGCAACCGCCTGCCCATCCAGCAGCACCACCCCGTTGACGCAGCAGGTCGGGTCGGCCATATCGGGCGTGCTGCGCTTGCATCCCTTCAGCGTCTCCGCGGCCAGGCCGGGCGCGGCAGGGCGGTCCCCTTCGGCGGCGCGGGTGGACTGGCTGGCGGGGAGCCAGTCCAGAAAGCCCGCGTGAACCAGAACAAGAGCGGACAAAACGAACCAGCGAATGAGACGATGTTTCATGATCATGCTCCTTATGTTGTCAGTGTTGAACTGGTGGGCACCCGTTGTGCCCCTCTTGCCCTATAGAAATGCACGCGGGAACAATTTTTGCCACGTCTGCCGGACGAATTTTGAATCTTCCGGCCCCCCTCAGCGGCGGCTGCTGATGAAGGCGGCCCAGAGGGCCGGGTGGGCGCTGGCCGGGTCGTGCAGGAGTGTCCGCTGCACCTGGCAGAGCGCCGCAACCACCGGCAGACCATCGGCCAGCGCCCGGTAGAACAGCCGCATCCAGGTGACGGTTGCGCGGGACTGGACCGGCCAGAGGCTGCTGACCACGCGGTGAACCCCTGCCACGAAGAAGGCCGATTGAAAGGCCAGCAGCGACCCGCCGGTGTCCATCCCCGCCGCGGTGGCACACGCGCCCAACGTCACCAGGCGGGTGCCTGCCAGCGGCAGGGTGTAGCACTGCTCCACTGCAAGCAAGCCCCCCTCCAGGTGCAGAGCGCTGAAGATGGGGGCATCGTCGCGCAGGGTACTGTGAGCGCTCAGGTGCAGCAGGCCCGGTGCAGCGGTGAGGGTCTGGAGGGTCGCCAGGTCGTGCGGGGCGTCAACCAGGGCCGTGCCGTCGGGAAAGGCTTCCTGAAAGGCTGCGGCCTCTTCATACACCTCCATCAGCCTGCCACCTGCTGACGAGGCCACCACCAGGGGCAGCGCGGACGACGGGGCCGGTGGGGGCGGGGCCGCAAGCAGGGCACCGGTGGGGAGGTGCTCAATGGTGCAGCGTTCCACCAGGTAGCGCTGCCCATCCCAGAGCGCTGCAAAGGGGACGGAGTGGAGCGGGGCGCAGGGGGCAATGAGCAGGTGGGCGCCATCGGGGAGGGGACCGAGTGGGGCCAGCAGGCGGTCGTGGCACTGCTGCAACAACGCCAGGCATTCCGCCATCCCGCCGTCCTGGTGAGAGAGAGCGGGGTTCCCCCGCTGTGTCAGGCCATACTGAAGGGCAAGGTCGAGGGTATCGAGCAGGTCGCGCAGGGCGTCTTCCTCCATCAGCCACACTGCCCGGCACGACCCGTCGCGGTCGGCCCGCAGCGCCAGCACTTCCCCCTCGCACCCGACATACTCAATCAGGACATCGGCTTCCATCTGGCGCAGCAGCGGCCCCGGCTCATCCAGCAGGTGGTCATCGTGGTGCGCGGTAGCCGCATTGGAGCGGCGGCGCAGGTCAGCAAGCTGCTGCTCCAATGCGCGGCAGGTCGGGTCGTCACGCTCGCGCCAGCTTTCTGGCTCTTTGCCTTTCGATTCCAGCGCCAGCCGACCACGATGGCTGGCAAGTTGCTGGCGTACCTGGTCAATCTCGGCACGAAGCGATGCCGGCATCTCCCGGTCGGCTTCGGTTGCCCACAGCAGGTCCAGCAGGCCACTGCCCCTGGCCTGCCAGGTCTCGCTCAGGGCGCGGAGCGGCTGTCCCTGCTCGACTGCCTGTCGAATGAGCAGCGGGGACAGGTCGCTGGTGTGCGCCTGGAAGCTGGCTTTCAGTTCCTCCACGCTGAGCGTGCGGCGAATCAACGTATCACAGCTCATGGCGCGTTTGAGCAGCGGGCGGGCTTCGGGTGGCTGGTCGCTCAGGGCCAGCCGCCCCAGACCGGCCCACGCCCGTCGCTGCATCCAGAGGTCCTGGTGCTGCTGCGCCCAGGCAAGCGCCTGCTCGTAGGCCTGACGGGAGCGGTCACGGTGCTCCGGTGCTCCGTGGTGCCGCCACTGCAAGGCCCACAGGTCGGCGGTCAGCAGGTCGCGCTGCGCCAACTGCCTGGGGGTTTGGGGGCGGTGCGCCAGCACCGGGAGCAGGTCCCTTCCGCTTGCGACATCTTCCCATGCCAGGGCCAGTTCGGCCCGCTCGAACAGCACCTCCACCTGCCACCGGTTCAGTTCATTCCAGCATGCTGCGGCCCGGTCGAGCAGCCGGGCGGCCTCCTCATAGTCGTGGCTGCGGCGGTGGGCAGTCGCCAGCCGCACCAGGGTTTCGCCAGCATATCCCGCCATCCCGTTCGCCGTGAAACGGGCCAGTGCCTGGGCATAGCAGTGGCGGGCTTCGCGCAGCGCCCCCAGGTAGTCCAGCAGCTTCCCTTCTGCCAGGAGCGCCTGCCCTGCCTCTGCGTGGTTGCCGGACGCTTCATACCAGGTATGCGCCGCGTGCAGGTGGGGCAGGGCCCTGGCAGGCTGTCCCAGGTCGGTCTGAAACTCTCCCAGGTACTGGTGAATGCGAGCCACGGTGGTGTGCTGGCCGCGGTGGGCGGCCTGCTCCCGCAGGTGCTCCAGCGAGGTGATGCCCTCCGCCAGCCGTCCGAGCATCCCAAGCGTCAAAGTGCGGTTGACCTGAACCTCAACGAGGCCATCAGGGTCGTCCATCTGGCAGGCGAGGTCGAGGGCGCGATCACAGGCCGCCAGCGCGTCCTGGTAATGCCCCCGGTCAAGGAGCAGGTAGCCGTAGTTTTGCTCCAGGGCTTGCAGATAGGGAATGGCAGCAGGTCCCTGCGCCTGGTAGATGGCTCGTGCTTCCTCATAAGCCGCCTGCGCCTGGGCAAAGCGCTGGCAATCGCTGAAGACTGACACCAGGTTGCCCAGAAGCCGGGCGACACTCTGGGCATCGCCCACGGCGCGGTAATAGGCCAGGGCCGTTTCATAGGAACCAATAGCCTCCTGGGGGGCCGCGTCCATTTGCCAGTTGCCGCGGGCCCAGGATGCCAGTGCCAGCGCCGCCGGTTCATCGGGCAGGAACTGGGCAACCAGCAGGGCACTGCGCGAAGCCGCATCCGCGAGCCGCGGTTTGTTCCCTTTGTAGTGGTCAGTCTGGTCTTTGAGGGCGGCAATCAGGGATAGATGCAGGCAGGAACGGTGAGCAGCAAGCAGCGCAACCCGCTGGTCGTCGGGGCACGCCAGGAGGGCGGCAATCAGGGCAGTCTGCTCAGCAGTCAGCGCAACGTTCGGGGTCTCCATCGCCTACCACGTCATCACCAATGACGATATGCTCCAGTTCGATAGTCTCTTCCGCCGTCATCAACCGCACCGTGAAAACACCCGCAGGCAGCCCCGCAAAGACAAACGAGCCGTTGGCCTCGATGGTGCCAGTCGTGGGGGGGTGGGGTTGGTCAGTGCGCTGCGCCTCCACTTCTTCCAGCATCCCGGTTATCAGGTGCCCGTCCAGGGAGCGCATCTGCCCGCGCAGGCTCCAGGTGCGCGATTTCCCCCGCGCTATGCGCTGGCTGAAGGTGAGGTGGATGGTCGCGTGGGGGGTTTGATAGTGCAGGATGGTGCCGCGCAGGGCGGTAGCCAGCGGCGGCTGAAAGGTGGCCTGGAGCACCCGTCGCACTTTGTGGGCCAGGGGTTCGGGGGCGGGAGCGGCATCAGCCGCGGCGAGCATGGCAAGCTCCTCCTGGCAGAGCGGGCAAAACGCCAGGTGTTTTCGGAGCCTGAGCTGTTCGGTTCCGGCAAGGCGACCTTCCTGATACGCAATCAACGTTTCTGCATCCGGGCAGGTGCTGCGGTAGAACATCCGCTGGAGCAGCGCCAGTTCGTGCCGCAACCGATGGGCTTCTTGCAGGCAGGCAGGCGATTGCTCAACCGCAGCGCGGAGGTCGTCCGAGGGGTCGCCCAGCACGTAATCGAGCAACCGGTCTTCATCCAGGTGACAGGGGATAGGCATGTCTTGTGCTCCTTGTTCCGTTTCTTCAAGCATCCTCATTTCAAGAAATGCATCAGGAGCCGGTTTTTGCCGCGGGACGCCGGTTCTTTCAAAAAGCTGCTGCACGGCTTCATCGTGGTGCAAGCGCCGTTTGACCCGCTTGATGGTGTTCCGCAAGGCCTGGATGGTGGGGAAGAGGTCGGGACGGAGCGACTGGATATCTTCCGGCTTCCACGCACAGATGAGGTAGAGATCAAAGACCCATCGCTCGTCCTCCGTCTGAAAAAGCTCCTGTGCGCTTGCCGCCAAGCGCTGTATCAGGTCGTCCTGCTCCACCTGGTGCTGAACGTTCGTCGGAGAAGGGACACTATCTTCAAGCGAGAGATGGAAAGCATGTTTCCCGGCTTTGCGTTTTTTTTCCAGGATTGCCAACTTGACTTTTCTCTTAAGAAAATCAAGCACAGGACCTAGCTCATTGCCTTGAACGAGGTAGGGATAGGCAGGAGCCTTCAAGAAGAGGTGCAGCATCAGTTCATTGAGGAGGTCGTCCGGCTCAAGCAACCCCAGGTTTTCAACAGACCGCCGCTGCTGTGGGGAGGAACTGCGCCACATGTCCTCAATCCACTTCCGCATCTGCGGCTCGAATAGCTGCCACACTCCTTCCCATGCGGTCTGGTCCCCGCCGAAGGCGCGGCGGAAGAGGTCCAGGCAGCAGGGAGATTCCTTCACGCCGTGATGATAGAATTGTTGTCGCTCCTGCTGGCAGCAGCGCATGGTGGCTTCAAGGTCGCTGGTCTGGTTCATGGTCTGGCAAGGAGAACGAAGAAGACGGAACACAGGTCAGGGAAACAGGCGGGAAAACCGCATACGACTTTTTTCGTTGGCTTCAGGGACAGGAGGGCTGAAGCACACCCCTGGCAAGAAGTCCGTATCATCATGGCTTGTGTAAGGTTCATCAATGCGCTACCATAGTTTCGACAGTAAATCTACAATGCTGGTTATGGAGGAACATCCCCATCCGCGCCTCGCAAGCAATGCGGATGGGCTTTTCTTTCCCGCAATGGTACCATACCTCTGGGGAAACGGGAGGGGATGCCTGCAATGCTGGCACTCTCTCCCCCTCACGCCCGCACGACGACCACGCCCCTCCCCGCAGGCGTCGTGGCTGGCTCGGTCGTGGTGCGCTCGGCAAGGTCGGGCAACCCCTCGCGGCGGTCGAAGATGACCAGCCAGCCCGTGTCCAACCCCAACCCCGCCAGGTAGCCGTCAAGCTGCGCTAACCCCGCACGGAGGGGGTTGGTCTCCCCCTCACGCCACACCTTCAACTCCATCGCCAGCGCCACCTCGCCATACCGCACACACAGGTCCATCCGCCCCGTCCCGATGGCATACTCGCGCTCAATCGTCCCGCCCGCATTGACCACCCGATGGAGGAAGGCCATCAGCACCAGGTGGGGGGCAATCTCGTGGTAGTGGGTGCTCTTGAGCAGGGGTTGCCCGTGCTGCCTCCAGAAAGCCAGGAACGCCTCCAGGAGTTTCGCGGGGTCCAGCTTGCCGTCGGGGGCGAGCCAGGTGGGAGCGATGATGGGCAGCGAGGCCTGCGGCGCGTTTGCCAGCACCGCGGGATGACCTCCTGGTAGATGGGGTTGGCAACCACCAGGACCGCCCGCAGGGTCCATCCGAGCACCAGCCC
>JAAUSY010000154.1 GCA_012032475.1 Chloroflexaceae bacterium | reverse complement strand
TGGCTCCAGCGGTGGGAAGGGACGGGGCCGGGGCGCAGACGGCCAGCAGCGTCAAGATGGCAGGATACCCGGCATAGGTATAGATGATGCTCCCGACGGCCAGCCAGAAGAGTTTTGCGTTCACTTTCTTCGCCTTTCCTTCTTTACCTTACGCCTTTCATGGTAGACTTCCAGCGTTCTGGCAATCATCTCCTCCGGGTTGAAGCGGCGCTGGCACATCTCGAAGCCGTTTTGCCCCAGCGTGGCCGCCTCCGCCGGGTGCGCCATCAGCCAGCGCAGACCCTCCGCCAGCGCGGTCGGGTCTGCCGGGGGCACCAGGAACGCGGTCTGCTGGTGGGTGAGCAGACGCGCCATGCCACCGACGCTGGTGACCAGCAGGGGCAAGCGGAGGGCGCTGGCTTCGAGCAGGGCAAAGGGCAGCCCCTCGGTGAGCGACGCCAGGCAGAACGCATTGCTGACGCTGAGCAGGTCGGCAATGTCGGTGCGAAACCCGGCAACATGCACATACTCCCCCAGACCCGTTTCGCGGGCCTGGGCTTCGAGCGCGGCCCGCGCCCGCCCATCGCCCACCAGCAGGCCGCGAAGGTGGGGCGATTCGGGCACGACCTGCCGCAGCGCTTCGAGCAAATAGCGGTGCCCCTTGACCGGCTCCAGGCGAGCCACGCAAATCAGGACGTAGGCCTCATTGCCCCACCGGAGCGACCGCATCAGCGGATGGTCGGCCCGGCCCGCCACCGAAACCTGGGGGGTGTGCAAACTGTTATGAATGAGCGACACGCGGCTCCGGTCCACGCCGATGTCTTGCAAATAGCTTTCCACGCTCTCTGAAACGGCGATGAACTGCGTCTTCCCCAGGGCATTGAGCCGCAGCACCCCTTCATAGGCGTGCCCCTTCAGTGCTCCCCCGTGCTCGCTGCGGTAGCTGCTGTGGACCGTCGCCACGGTGGTCGGTATCCTGGTGAGCCGCGCAGCAAGGTAGCCCCAGAACTGCGACTGGGGATTGTGCGCATCCAGAACGGTATAACCGTGCAAGCGGATGGCGTGGGCCAGCCACCCGACCAGGCGCGGGTCCCCCCGCCCGAAGGGGACCGGCAGAGTTGCCAGCTTTTCCGCGTCGAGCTTCTGGTGGAGCGGCGAGCCAGCGAGGGTTGCCACGGCGTAGGGCTGGCGTCCTTGCAGCGAGCGGGCCAGTTCGAGCACGCGCACGCTCGCCCCCCCGAACCTCTTCGCCAGGTCTACAATCAATACGCCCTCATGCTTGTTATCCATTCCGTTGACTTGGGCCATTTCACTCATTCCGCTCATTCCGTCCATCCCTATGGCCTCCCAACCAGCTTGGCAGCAAAGCGCGGCAGGGTATCCTTGTGGCTCACCAGGATGCGGCGAATCGCCATCGGTTCCTGCCGTACCCTGGCGAGTGACGCGGCCCCCGGCAGCAGGGTGAAGGCCGCCACAAAGCCCTCCTGCCGCAGCATGGCCTGGACCGTCGGGTTGAAGTCGGCTTCCAGGCCGTTGGTGTAGGCAAAGGAGTGTACCAGTTGGCCGGTTTGCGCTTCAATGCATTCCCTGGACTTCACCGCCTCAGCCCGTGCCTGCTCCAGCGGAATACGCGTCATGATGGGGTGGGTATGGGTATGCGCCCCCATGGTGATGCGGTGGCGCGTCATCGCCCGCACCTCCTCCCACGTCAGGAAGAGTTCGGCAAAACGGTGGTCCGAGATGGTGACTTCGAGCAACCTCGGCAACTGCTGCACCGCGGCCTGTTTGGCATCGTTCGGTATGCTCCTCAGCCGGTCAATCAGGCGACCCATCGTCAGCGTGCGTTCGGCTTCGTTAGACCACTGCTGCCACCCGATGAGCGGCAAATCCGCCGCTTGCCAGGGAGTGTGGGCGAAGCAGCAGGCCACCAGGTCCCACCAGAAGGGTTCGGCGCTTTCCACACAGCCGGTCGTCAGAAAGATGGTCGCTGGCAGGTTGCGCTGCTGGAGCACCGGCAGGGCATTGGTCAGGTTGTCGCGGTAGCCATCATCGAACGTGATGAGCATCGGGCGCACGGGCAGGCTCCCCACTCCCCGCAACCAGGCTATCACATCTTCCATCGCCACGATATTGAAGCGCTGGCGGACAAAGTCCATCTGTTCGGCAAACGCAGCCGGCGTGGCACTGACGTTTGGCTTGAACGTGTCGAACCCAGGAACCGACGGGTCGGTGACCCGGTGGTAGGCCAGCGTGGTGAGATGGCGGGGACGCGCCAGGTAGATGGCATCGAACACCCCCGCTTGAAACAACCGGTCTCTGAGCTTTTTGACCATAGACATGGGATATTACCTGGAATACTCGCATGCAGAAGGACCCGAAAGAACGGAAGGATCTGAAGGAACGGAAGGGAACCGCTCCCGATAGAACGTCAACACCTGCCGGGCAATGGGCGACCAGGAGTAGCGCGTCTCCGAAAGGTGGCGGGCATACGCGCCCATCTCCGCGGCCTGCTGCGGGTCATTGAGGATTGCCAGCAGGGCCGCCGCCAGAGGTTCTGGCGCTCTGGGCGGAACCAGCAACCCGCTGCGCCCCTCCTCAACCACCTCCGGCAACCCTCCCACGCTGGTCGCCACCACCGGGCGGCCAAAGGTATAGGCCACCTGGAGCGACCCGCTCTGCGTGGCGTTGTGGTAGGGATAGACCACGACCTGCGCCAGTTGCATCAGCGCCCCTACCTCTTCGAAGGGAAGATATCGTGCATCGAAGGTGACCGCGTCGGCAATCCCCAGGGACTCGGCCAGGTGTTGCAGGTCGTGCAGGTTGACGAACTTGGTTGGGAAGCCGGCGATGAGCAGCCGGGCGCGGCACTGCTGGCGCACCAGGGCAAAGGCGTGCAGCAGGTCGGGCACGCCCTTGCTCGGCGTAATCGTCCCGAAGAATAGCACCACCGGCTCGTCCGGGCCGAAGCTGTAGTGCTGGCGCAAATCTCTTTCTCCCTGGGCGGCCTGCTCCTGCGCCGCCTGCAAAAACATCCCCTCGTTGCCGTGGGGGATGATCTCGGTGCGCTCCCGCGGCACCCCGAAAAGCGACAGAAACCGCTGGCGGTTCTGCTCGCCGTGCAGCAGGATGAGGGAGAAGTTGGTGTAGACGCTCGCATAGAGGCGGTTGGCGAGCAGCGACGTGGTCAGGTTGCGATATTCGCGCAACTCAAACTCATGACACACCTGCGTCAGAATCAGGCCGTGCCGCCGCAAGCGGGCAAGAAAGATGGCCTCGAAGGGGAAATTGATTTTCCCAAACTGGATGATATCCGGTCGCTGCGCTATGAGATAGTTCGTCAGGCGGTGCCATCCGAGAATCAGCCGCAGCCCGCGCACGCTCCGGCGCACATTCCAGAAAACCCGGTGCCCAAGCTGAGCCAGGCGGCTGGTCGTTGGCAGGGTCATGGTGGATTTGAAGTGTTCCCACAGCCGCAGCCGCTTTTCTACCGCAAACTGGTGCGGGAAGCGGTCCAGTTCGTAGTCATCGGCGGTCACCAGGGTGACGCTGGCTCCCTGCTCTTGCAAGGCCTGACACATCTGATAGGTGTAGTGGGCTAACCCGCCGCTGCTGTGCAGTTCGACCACAAAGAGTTTCATGCGTCTCGCTTTCTGCTCACTTCCCGCGCCGCGCCAGGAGTTCCCGGTACAGGTCTCCCAACCGCTGCGCCTGTCGGCCAATTTCAAACCGTTGTTCCATCATAGCCCGTCCGGCCTGCCCCATGGCGCTGGCCTTTTCGGGGTGCAACAGGAGATAGCTGCATGCCTCGGCGAGGTGCGTCGCGACCAGCGGAGGAGACGACGCCGGAGCCAGCGGCGGGGGAACCAGCAACCCGTTGCGCCCGTGTTCAACCATCTCTGGCACCCCACCCACCTCGCTCGCCACAATGGGACGACGAGCAGCCATCGCCTCTGCCAGCACCGTCGGCAGGGCCTCGGTCATTGAGGGCAGCACAAAGACGTCGCTGGCAGTCAGGAGCGCGGGAACATCCCGGCGCATCCCGGTGAAGCGCACCCGTTCGGTCACCCCGTGCTCCTGAGCCAGATGCTTCAGGGTCGCTTCGTGCTCGCCATCGCCCACCACCAGGTAATACGCGCCGGGCACGGCCCGGAGTATCTCCCCCATGGCGGCAATCATGTACTGAATGCCCTTCTGGGGGCGCAGCACCGCAACGGTGATGAGTACCGGTGCATCGTCCGGCACCCCCAGAGCCTCGCGGGTCGCCTGCCGCACGTGCGATTGGAGTTCGTCAAAGGGAGCCAGGCTAATTCCGTTGTGGATAGTCATCACTTGCTCTGGCGCAAACCCACCGTGGCGAAGGTAGTGCTGGCGGGTGCCTTCCGATACGGTGATGACGCGGTCGCAGAACCGTTTGAGCGACCATTGCATGGCCGTATGCCGCAGGTGTGCCCGCACCCGCCTGCTGAGGCTGCCGGTCATCAGGTTGCCCATCGTATGCAGGGTACACACGGTTGGGATGCCCAGAACCTTTGCCGCAACGGTCCCAAGCGTGTTGGCAAATTCCAACTGCGTGTGGAGCACATCGGCAAAGTGCTCACGCAGGTAGCGCAGCAGGAGCGGGAACGCCCGTCGGTCGCGCAGGTGTCGCACCGGCAGCAGGTCCACCGGCACCCCCAATTGCTGGATATCCTGAGCCACCGGGTTGCCGTCGCGCACCTGGAGGGCACAGACACGTGGCTCAAAGCCAGTTGCCACGAAATGGCTCAGATAGGCGACCATCAGTCGCTCGGCTCCGCCCATCCCAAGCGAGTCGATGAGAAAGACAATCCGGCGATAGCGATATGGCATCATACCCGTTTTTGCTTCCCATCCCCCTTGCTCATATTCCGATACTGCTCGCAATACTACTTGCAACGCCTCTCGCAACGCCCGTCAGGGCAAAATCTTCACCTTGCCAACAGCATAGTACCCTTGCACGTCGCGGCCCGCAATCGCGATTGCCAGCAAAGGCCGCGCCGTCTCCGGGTCAACCAACGCCAGTTTGAGGTCATAGGTGCCGCTCGGCAGGGTGTCGGGCAGGGGCAGTTCCTCCTGGAGCCGGACCGGCTCCTCGATAGGCCAATCCGACGGGGAGGCATCGAACTGGTGGCTCCACACAGCCTCCCCCTGCTGGTTGGCAAACAGGACGACCAGGGGACTGTTCACGTAGGGCGGGGCCACGCCGGCATTCTCCCAGAACATATCCACCGAAAAGGTCTCACCGGGGCGAAGCTCGGAGGTATGGCGGATTTCGCGCAGGAGCAGACGGTAGCCAGTCCGCTCCAGAATACGTTCAATGAGCGCATTATCGCCCTGCTCATCAAAGTTTTCGTGCAGGTACGAGGCATGCATCTCTTCGACAAAGTCACGGGCGCTTCGCAGTGCTTCTGGTGTATAGGCCTCCGGGTAAAACTCGAAGACTATCGGCGCGTGGGGCCAGGTTTTTTCCACCAGGTCTTTAATCTCGCTGCGGTACTTCTCCTGGTGCGGCTCAGAACCAAGGGCGTCGTGGCGGATGCCAATATCCTGGCGCTGGCCCAGCGCATAGTGCAGCGAGTCGGCAAACCCCGGCGTATAGGGCATCACCAGTTGCGTCTGCTGGAAGCCCTCGTACTGGTAGGACGCCATCACCGTCTGACCAGCGGAATCCGTGCAGGGGCGCGTTCCTGCTCCTCCCAGGTACATGTCCATGATGCGGCGGCGGGCGTGCCAGTCCAGCGACTCCGGTTCGATATCATACTGGTCTGAATGCCATTCGCCGTAGAACCCGTAGGAGCCGATGTCCAGGTAGGCCACGTCCGGGTCGCCGTCGTAGCGCTGGCGCAGGGCGTTGATGAAGTTGCCGTGCGCTTCGAGAAACTGGCAGTCGGAATAGAGCGGTTCCTGGCTCAGGCTGCCATCGCGGATGGCTGCCCCCCGCGCCAGCAACCAATCCGGCACTCCATGCCCACTGCCCCAGGGTGGCGGCTTGACCGTCTGGATACGAAAACTGATCTTCCCCCCCTCGGCCACCATCCGGTTGCGGAGGTTTTCTATCTTGCTCCAATCGTAGACGCCCTCCTGTGGCTCAAAGACCGGCCAGTTGTCCCGGATGTATCCCACCATCTCAGGAAAGCGTTTTTCGCTGATGCGTGTGTCCTGCCACCCCATGAAGGCACTGGGCACGTACCCATCCAGCTTTTCCGGGTAGGCCACGGTGGTGGGGCGCTCCGGTGGGCAATCCGCACCCTGCGCTGTGCTGGGAATGCTGGTGGGGACGGCGGTGCTGGTGCTGGTTGCGGCAGCGCTGCGGTCAGACGGTTCGGAACAACCACCGCTGATGAGTATGAGCATGAGTATGACCAGGAAGAGAGTCAGGAGCCGGGCAACCCCAGTTCCACAGACTCTCTGGCGATGCCAGGTGTTCGGGTCCATCATATACAAATCTCCACTATCCTCCAACCTCTTCTGCTTTGCTTATCCTTATCATTTCACTTCATTTCGTTTTTTGCCGAAGAGCAGGCTCACCACGACCCCGGCCACCCCGACCAGCATGCCTGCCCCGATGAGGCCGGCAATCACCATCTGCACCTGCCGCGACAGGTCGTTCTGCTGCGGGAGGTAGCGTTCGGGGATTTCCCCGGTCAGGGTGATAGCTCGTGTCGCCTCCGGGGTGACAGTTGCCTCTGGCACCTCCTCTCCGGACACTTCCTCCACCGCCTCTTCGAACGGCACCCTGATAAGCTCTGCCAGATGGATAGGCTCAATCTGCTGCCCCACGATGAAGTTGACATCTCCCTGCAATTTGAAGGAAAGTTCATCATCGGTCAGCGCCCCGGCTGCCCACCCCACCCCTTCCCGGTTCGTGCCAGTCACCGTGGCAACTGCCTTGCGCTGGTTCCAGGGAGCCAGCAAGAATTGAACCAACCCAAGACTGAACGATTCTGACAGGCGATAGACCACGTCACCCACCTGCTGGTTCAGCATGCTGGTGCCGGGCACAAAAGGCTGCGGCAAGTGGGCATTCAGTTCCGCCAGCACCGGATTGGCCGTTGGCAGGCCAAAGGTGATGAGGTGGAACGATTCCAGGGAGGCAGGAGCAGGAGCGGTGAGGTGAGAAGTCGTCAGGGTCGTCGTCGCCGTGAGGTGAGAGGTCGTCAGGGTCGTCAGGGTCGTCGTTGCCGTGAGGCGCTCACTCGCGGCGGGCGGCGCAGCGGGAGGTGGAGCCAGCGATTGCATCAGAGGGTCCATCTGCGCTATCGCCCCGCGTGAGACATGCGGCGCAAACCCTCCTCCGCCAGAATTCTCCCCCAGGAGCCGGGCCATTTGCACCATGGCATCCAGTTCTTCTGGGGCCGGGTTTCCGGGGAGCGAGAGCCAGACGTCGCTTAGGTCCTGGCTCGTCGTAAAGAGCGAGAACATATTTTGTGGAGGGAAAACCAGCGTTTCGCCCGTCGTGTGCGGAAGATGCAAGATGCTCTCGCCAAGTATCCGCATCCAGATGGCATCGTCAACCGGCACGATACAGTCTTCGGGCAGGTTCACGATACTCTCAAAGGAAAGGTAGTTATGCTGTCCCATCCGGAAATCCTCTTCGGAGAATTCCACCCGCACCTGAAGCTCCCCCTGGTGCTGCGGGTGCAGGGGGGCATTGCCCACAGGATTCTCATTCAACAGCACGTTCAGCGTTGCCTGGGCGGAGTTGAGCAGCGACGAATGAAAGTAGCGCAGGTCCAGGGTTGGTTTTTCGGTGAAACGCCAGGATGCGGGAACAAAGAAGCTGACCCCGACCTGCTGCGTGCCAATCCCATACAGGGGGCGTTCGTAGTAGCCCAGTTCGTTCAGCGTAAAGGTATCTTTTTGCTCCGACGCCGGGTCCGGGCCAGGGAGCGCCTGAATGACGCTCAACTGCCCGCTCAGGCCGTAGCGCGGTTGCACCGCCGAAAGCGCCTGCGCCGCACGGCGGATCGCCATATCGGTCTGGCCGGTCACGATGAGGTAGGCATAGTCGGGGTTGACTTCCGAGGGAATCAACTGCAAGACGCCATCTTCAGCGTAGATGGGGAGGTTGGCCGTGGTAGTTATCTGTGCCGTTCCGGGGACGAGCGTGGTCGGGAGCAATCCCCGTTCATACAGGCCGGCCAGGAAGCGGTTGCGCTCCGGCGTTCCGATAATCACGGCGCTCTTATCGGCAAGGAGTTCTGCGGGCGCATTCTCCGCCGTCACCGGGTGAACCACAACCGATTTGCCTTCAACCCGGCGGCCAAACGCCGCGGCAACCGATGCCGCCGCTGAGAGGTCAGCATCGTTATAATCATCCGGCAGCACCAGGAGCACCGTCTCCGCGGTCAGACGGTCTTGCACGAGCGGGCGGGGAAATTCGGCCAGGTTGAGGCTCATCGGCCCCTGCTGATATTCCAGGTGGAAGAACGAAGCCCGATGCAGGGTAAACTGGTTGCTGCCGGGGTGGCTACAGTCCCACGTTCTGAAGACCAGGCGGACACTGTGGCGGTTGCTTTCCCGTTCATTGAGCAGGGCAGGCCGAATCGGTATTTGCCGGGTCTGGTCTGCCCCGGTGGTGGGTGAGAAGGTAGCAATCAATTCTTCGTTCAGAAACACCGACAGGACTGCGCCCGTCGGAGGGGTTCCCGCAGTCGCTGTCCCTTCCGGGGGAGGGGCCGCCGTTGTGTCACCACTCCGGGTATCGAACATATCATACCGGAGCACCAGGTAGTTCTGGGCTTCGGTCCCCGTCAGCAACCAGCGATAGGGCAGGGTCAGGTTGAAGGCATGTTGATCGAGGGGGGATTTCAAGGTGGCCGACGGCAGATCGAGTTGTTCGAGCGATAGTTCAGCCACCTCCGGCCCATTCT
The DNA here is from genome assembly GCA_012032475.1 of Chloroflexaceae bacterium. GTDB lineage: Bacteria > Chloroflexota > Chloroflexia > Chloroflexales > Chloroflexaceae > JAAUSY01. The sequence goes on along the minus strand of JAAUSY010000154.1, from coordinate 2,705 downwards.
GAGGAAGCACCGGTTGTTGCTCCGGCGCTGCGCCAATGGTTCTAGCTCCGGGAGGGGAGGTGGCCCCGGCGATGGCAACCCCTCCAGCCTGGGGGTAGCCCGGAGCCAGCGAGAGGCCCACCAGCAGGGCAACCCCGCACACGGCCCGAACGAGCCGAATGACCTGAGCAACCCGAACGACTATCCTGGATGGCAGAGAATATCCATACATGAACATGATTCACCCACCAGTATTTGAAGGGAGTTTCTTGCGCCCTATCGGAAGACCAATGACGTTGATCATGCGCTGCAACGATTCGCGCTCTATCAGCCACAGCACCCCCACATAGGTCGCGGCTCCGACCATCGTGAGCACGACCAGGCGCGCCAGGGGGAACATATCAGCCGTCAGCGAGAGGACCGCCAGCCCTGCCAGCACCAGCGCGGCCCCGCCAGAGAACGCAGGTTTCAACTCGCGCAACAGGTCTCCAACGTGGATGTTGAGAAACCGCATGGCAACGGCAAGATAGATGACCATCGAAATCAGCGAGATGAGCAGGTGCGCCAGCGCCACCCCGATAAGCCCAGCGCGTGCCCCCAACCAGAGCGATGGGGCAAGCATCGCGAGATGCAGAATATCCAGCCCGACCAGAATATCCGTCCGGCCCACGGCCTTATAGACATCCCCCACATGATACCCGATGGAACGCACCAGGACAAACAGGGCAATCAGGCGCACGACCGGAATAGCGTCGAGCCACTGGGAGCCAAACGCCACGCGCACCAGTGGTTCGGCAGCCAGCACCAACCCCAGGCAGATGGGGAGAATGATGATTTCCACAAAGCGCATGGTTGCCAGAAACCCCTTGCGCAGCAACTCACGCTGGTGCTGAACCGAGGCATAGGCCGGGAAGATGACCTGGGCCGTCACATAGAGCACGTTGAGCGCCAGGAGTTCGGGCAGCCGGTAGGCCAGCGTGTAGATACCCAGGGCCGTGTTCCCAAGCATCCGCCCGACGATGAGATAGTCGAGGTTGTCGGACAGATCGGTGACGGCGGTGCTGCCAAGCAGCGGCAGGCCATAGCGCAGGAGCGACCGAACCAGGCTGAAGTCAATGGTCAGGCGCGGCACCCAGGGAAACACGACCCACGCCAGCACCACCAGGGTGACCGTCCCGGCCAACTGCCCGATGACCAGCGACCACGCTCCCAGGCCAGCCAGCGCACAGGCAATGGAGACGCCCCCTTTCACCAGGGCATGTCCGGTTTCGGGGATGAGCTTGCGCTCAAAGGCCAGTTCGCGCTGCAACCGCACGAGGTGCACCGAGCCAAACGCATTCAGGAAGAAGGTCAGCGCGAGCACGCGCAAAATGGGGGCGACGGCTGGCTCCTGAAAAAAGGCGGCAACCGATGGGGCAATCAACATCGTCACCACCGACAGCCCGGTCGCCAGCAGCAGATTGAGCGTGAAGACCGTGCTGGCAGCCTCCTCAACCTGCGCCCTGCGGTGGATGAGCGCCTCCCCCAGGCCAACGTTCCGCAGCACCGAAAGATAGGTTATCACCAGCATGGCAAGCGCCACCAGGCCAAATTCGCCCGGTGTCAGCAACCGCGCCAGGATTGCCATGGTGATGAGCACCATGAGCTTGCCAGCGGCAAAAGTCGCGTAGTTCCAGAACACCGCGTGGGTCGTCTTGCGGGCAACCCGGTGATGCTCATGCTCCGTCTCGTCTCGTTCGTTTTGTTTGTCCCGTTCGTTTCGTTCGTCTTGCTCAGGCATAGGTTGTCTCTCGGTGTTGAATCCGTTCGCGTTGCTCAGCCTCCGGGGCCGGGTGCTCATCTGCCTCCAGGTCGTCGGCCAGATGGATGATTGCCACCCCGAAGGCGATCAGAACCCACAGATAGCGCCAGAAGTCGCTATGCAAGAAGATGGAGTTAATCAGATAGGCCACTACTGCCACCTGCAACGAAGTAATCCAGCTTGACAGGTAGGCATGGGAGGGGAAGCGCATCAGCTTGCGCCGCGCCCGGTGCATCTCAAGAAAGAACACGGCGAACACGCTCATCAGGATGGTTATTCCTGGCAACCCACCCTCGGCCGCAATCTCCGTGTAGAGGCAGTGCGCCTGACGGATGGTCGTACGGTCTTCCAGGCCAAAGCGCCCGGCATATTCCTGGTAGCGCACCTCGTAGTTCCCCGGCCCCACCCCGGTGAAGGGGTGATCGAGGAACATATAGGCTCCCGACAGCAATTCGCTGGTGCGCCCCTGGAAGGAGCTGTCTTCATGGATGGCCGAACCTTCGTCGTCAGAACCAAAAACCGACAGCGTCTCCAGACGTTCGGTGTAGCCGGCGGGCAGGAAGGGGATAATCATCACCACCGAGCAGAACACCAGGAGCAGAAATTCCAGCTTCACCCGGCGCTCAATGGCAACGATGAGCAGGATAACGACCGTGGTGATGAACGAAGCCCGGCTGTAGGTATTGAGGTTGGCAATGATGTTCAACAGAACGGACAGGGCGCTGAATACCTTCGTCGGAAGATGGGTCGAATCGAAGATGCGGTAGAGCGACAGGGGCATAAACCCGACCAGGATGAGGCCGAAGAAGTTCGGGTCGTAGATGGGGCCATTCAGGCGCATCTGCCACACGTCTGTCAACACCTGGTCCCCGCTTGATGGTGGCAAACCCCCAGAAGACTTGGTCGTAGTCGCCACTGAAGACCT
>JAAUSY010000153.1 GCA_012032475.1 Chloroflexaceae bacterium | reverse complement strand
CGGCTGATAATCCGACCATTCGGCAGTTCGTAGAGCGGCGCGTCTATCACCCCCACCCCCCGACCAGTACCCGTTCGCGGGCTTCGTCATGGTTCTTTTGCCCCGATATCAAGCCACAGGTCTTTGACCTTGCTGGCGGCTTCCAGTTCGTCGCCCTTGAGCAGGTGGATCGGCTTCTTGCCAATGACCCCGATGACATCGCCCTGGTTTCCGGACAGGCGCACCCGCTGCCCCACGAGCACCTGGGCATCCCACCCCCCCACGGTCTGGAAGTAGAGATATCCATCCTCGTCAATGTAGGTAATCATCAACCCGATTTCGTCAATATGGCCGGCCAGGAGCACCCGCGGGCCGGTGCTCTCCAGCAAGGCAAAACTGTTTCCGCGGACATCCACCTCAACCCGGTCTGCAAAGGACCGCGCCTCGTCCCGCCAGAGCCGGGCAACGACGGCCTCATCTCCAGACGGGCCAGGGGTGGTGAGCAACCGTTTCAAAAAATCATCCTGGTGTTTCTGCACGAATTTCATTCCCCTTCGGTCTATGCCGGTACCTCATCATGTCATGATGCTTATGATAACACCGGACCGCCCAACTCATGGAGTCGTTCATCCTCAATCCCTTCAAAAACAGCAATCCCCATAGACCCCGGTCCGAGATGGATGGCCGTGCTCGGCCCAAATTGGGCAATCTGGACCCGTTCTCGCGGGAACACCGGCTCGACCTTGTCCAGCAGCTTTTCCACATCTTCCGGCGTGGTCGCATAGAGCACCGTTACGTCCTGCACCTGCGGGAAATCCTCGATGAAGGTATACAACCCCTCAATCGCCTTGGCGCGGGTGCGGGTGCGCTCATAGGGCACAATCTCCCCATCATCGAGAATCATCAGCGGCTTGATGCGGTGCATCGAACTGACCACCGACGAAGCCAGCGAGAGCTTGCCACTATCCTCCAGATACTCCATGGTATCCACGAAAAAGACCACATGCGTGTGCTGCATCATGGCGTTGATCAGGTGCCGTATCTCGCCGGGCGATGCCCCGTCCCGTGCGGCCTGTGCCGCCGCCAGGACCACAATACCCATTCCCATTGAGGCCGACTTGCTGTCTATGAGTTCAATCCGCGTCAGCGAGGCCGGGAGCTTGGCGCAAGCCTGGGTTGCCGAGCGGTAGATTTCGCCCAACCGGCTGCTGAGGTGAATGGAAAATACATGGTCATACTCAAACGCCAGACGGCGGTAGAGTTGTTCGAAGACGACCGGGGAAGGGGATGAGGTGGCAAACTTATGGTTCCCATCCTGAAGCTGCATATAGAATTGCTCGGTCGAAAGATCCACATTGGCCCGATAGACATGCCCATCAATGTGGATCAGCAGCGGGATAACTTCTATCCCCAGTTCTTCCGCTAGCTCCGCTGGAATATCAGCCGTGCTGTCAGTTACGATTTTAATCCCACTCACCACTGCCCCCCATTGCGCTGCATTCTGTTTGCCAAAGCCCCACAGCCATGGTACACTCAACCCAGTATCGAACTGGTTTTTGCTGGTTCCAGGAACATCGTATCTTTTCAAGTCTTTTAAGATGTGAGGTGTTGTTCATGGCAAAATGTCAGATTACTGGAAAAAAACCCTCGTTTGGGCACAATGTCAGCCATTCCAAGCGGCGCACCCGCAAGGTCTGGCGTCCGAATATTCAGAAAGTGACGATTCTTGACGAGCAAGGAAAACCTCGGCAGATCAAGGTCTGCACCAGCCACCTGCGGACGATGTACAAAACCCGCTAGGCGGGGACCTCGCTGCGCTTGCCCGGCGGTTCCGGCGCAACACAGGGCAGGCTCCAGCACCCGCGCTCGTGGTCAGGGTTCTCCCAACCTCCCCCAGGTACCACCGACCTGGGGGAGGTGGCTTGTCAGTCCGTCAATCCCTCCTGAAAGCCATCGTAGAAATTATTATAGCCGATGACAGAGCGCTCCGCAATACCTATTCGGCCACATATTCCAGCCAGCCGCGGGGGTCCTCGCGCTCGCCCTGGACCACACCGAAGAAGCGCGACTGCACCTCTGCCGTCAGCGGCCCCCGCTTCCCATTGCCCACCGGAATACCATCAACCGAACGCACCGGAGTAATCTCCGCCGCCGTCCCCGTAAAGAACAACTCATCGGCAATGTACAGGTATTCCCTGGGGATAGTCTGCTCTCGCACCGCGACTCCCATATCGCCCAACAGATGCATCACCGCGTCCCGCGTAATCCCTTCGAGGATAGAAGAACTGAGCGGGGGTGTCATCACCACCCCGTTCCGCACCACGAAGAGGTTTTCGCCGCTGCCCTCGCTGACGAACCCCTGCGGGTCCAGGGCGATGCCCTCGCTATAGCCGTGGCGCAGCGCTTCGAGCTTGACCAGTTGCGAGTTCAGGTAGTTGCCCCCGGCCTTCGACAGCGACGGGAGGGTGTTGGCGGCAAAGCGGTTCCACGACGACACGCACACGTCCACGCCCTGCTCCATCGCCTCCGCTCCAAGGTATTTGCCCCATTCAATGGCGGCAATTGCCACTTCGACCGGGCAGGCCGAAGGGTCAACGCCAATGCCGCCATAGCCACGGTAGACCACCGGGCGAATGTAGCCAGACCGCAGCCGGTTGGCCCGGATGGTCTCCTTCACCGCCGCCACGAGGGTTTCTTGCGTATAGGGCACTTCGGTGCGGTAGATTTTTGCCGAATCAAACAACCGCCGGATATGCGGAGTGAGCCGAAAGACGGCAGTGCCCCGCGGGGTCTCGTAGCAGCGGATACCCTCGAAAAAGCTGGTCCCATAGTGGATCACGTGGGACATGACATGCACCGTCACGCGCTCCCACGGCACCAGTTCACCGTTCCACCAGATACTTTCAGTCTTCTGGATTGCCATTGGTATGCTCCTTAATCACTCACTCATCATGCGCTCACCATTCACTCGTCACTCGTCATGCGCTCTCCCTTCCCGCTCCCGGCTGGCTCCCGACCCGTTCATTCAGCCCGCTCACTGGTTCCCCCCGTCACTGGCAGGCAAGGTGCCCCTCCGCCTGCCAGCGGGCAAGGATAGCCTGGGCTTTGCGGGCAGCCATCGCCCGATGGCTGATGGCGTTCTTGCGTTCTGGCGTCAGTTCCGCCAGGGTGCAATCCTCATCCAGCACGTAGAACAGCGGGTCGTAGCCAAACCCCCCACTCCCGCGTGGCGCAAACTCAATCACCCCCGGAAGGATGCCCTCGGCAAAAGCCGTTTCCCCATCGCACCGCGCCAGCGCTACCACGCACACAAAGCGGGCCAGCCGCTCGTGAAACGGCACCCCCTCCATCTGCTTGAGGAGATAGTCGAGCTGCGCGGCCCCCGTGACCCCGCCATAGCGCGCCGAATAGACCCCCGGTGCTCCCTGGAGAACGGCAACCTCCAGGCCACTGTCATCGGCCAGGGTCGGGAGTTTCGTCAGGCGCATATACGCCTCGGCCTTCAGGCGGGCATTCTCCGCAAACGTGGCTCCGGTCTCCTCAACCTCTGCTGTCACTCCCAGGTCATCCAGGGTGCAGAGGTCCAGCCCCAGGCCATCGAAGATCGCCGCAAATTCCCGCGCTTTTCCGCGGTTATGGGTTGCTATCAATAATCGTGTCATGATATCGTGTCATGGAAATATCTGCCCGATGGCCCACCCGATCCAGGCCACCATCAGAAAGCGAAGCGTCTTGCCAATCAGGCAGGCCCCCAGGTAGACCGGAAATGGCATCCGCATCGTGCCGGCGGCAATCCCTGCCAGGTCAATCAGTGGCAGCGGCGCGGCGGCCAGCAGAAAGACCGTCATCCCCCCCCACCGCTGGACCCATCGCTCGACGCGAGGGTACCACTTCGAACGGGCCACCAGCGGGCTGCCGCTGTAGCCCGCCACGTAGCCGGTGATCTCCCCCAGGGCCGCAGCCGTTCCGGCCAGCACCCCGACCAGCCAGGGGTTGAGAGTCTTGCCGGCCAGCAGCGCTGCCCCCAGGGCTGGCGAAGGCAGGAGAATGGTCGCGCTTGCCAGCATCGTCAGCACAAACACCCCCAGGTAGCTGTAGTGTTTCCCCAGTCGCTCGACGGCTTCGACGGGCACCATCATCAGCGCCAGTGTCAGCAAGACTGTGCCGACCAGCAGCAGAATGGAACGCCAGGTCAGGGCGGGAGGCGGGAGGGGTTGGGGCGTTTGGGGGGGCTGGGGCGTCGTGGACGTCGTGGACGTTGGGGGTGATGTAGGTGTTGTAGACGTCGTGGACGTTGGGGGTGATGTAGGTGTCGTCATGGGTGTTGCCATACCGAAATTCGGATGATGACCTCTTCTCTCCGATTTTGAAGCCATTGCAACGGCTTACTATCTGCCCCGGTGTCGCTCAGTGCTCACCAGAACACCGGGAGCCATCTCCCCCCGGTGCTGCCTCGCCATACCGTAGAGAGTACCGTATTTCCCACCTTGCTGTCAAGGGGCAGATTGCTCCCTCGTGGGAGCAATCTGCCTGACGTGAGGGGATAGCCTGGGCGATGGGGGGAGCGCAGAGGATGGACGATGGGCCGGGCGGCCTATTTTGCCACTTCGGCGAGTTCCAGCGCCCGCACCAGTTGTACATCATCGCTCTGCAACAGTTCTTCTGGGGTCAGGCTGGCGGCTTCTTCCGGCGAGAGCGGTCGGGTACCGGGCGGAAGCGCCACTTCGATATCCGGGGCAATGCCCTGCTTCCGTATCAGGCGACCCTTCGGGGTGAGCCACTGCACCGTTCCGAGCAGCAGCTTTGCGCCCCCTTCCAGGTTGTAGGTCATGAGCACCGTGCCGGTGCCAACCGTCCGCACCCCCACCAGTTGGGCGCGTTGGGCATCTTGCAGCGCCCCGGAGACGATTTCCGCCGAACTGGCGGTTCCGAAGTTAATCAGCACCACCATCGGAATATCCAGCGCCACGCCGCCTTCGTGGGTTTCCTGCACGGTGCGGGTGCCGGTGCGGTCTTCCTCCAGAAAAACCGGCGTGCCCTCTGGCAAGAAGTGGCTGGCAACCCCGATGGCCTCATACACAAATCCTCCCTGGTTGTTGCGCAAATCCAGAATGACCCGGCGGGCCCCCTGGCTGCGGGCTGCGTTCAGGGCCCGCTCCATTTCTTCTGTTGCCCGCTGCTGAAACGAATCCAGGCGTATCAGCGCGATATCCCCAGGAAGCATGCTCCAGTTCACACTGGGAACTTCGATGCGGTCGCGGGTTATCGCAATATCAACGATGCGCTCTTCTCCAGGGTGCTGGATAGTCAGCACCACCTGCGACCCCCTGGTGCCGCGAATACGGGAAACCAGTTCTTCAATCGTCCATCCCTGAGTTTCCTGCCCATCCACCTTGATAATCCAGTCGCCGGGGAGCAATCCGGCTTTTTCGGCTGGCGACCCCTCAATGGGCGCAACGACCATTCCCTGACCGTTGCGGACATCGAGGTAGGCCCCGATACCCTCAAATTCGCCGGACAGCGATTCATCCCACCGTCGTGCGTCTTCGGCAGAGAGGAAGCGGGTGTGTCCCTGGTCGCCCAGGCTGTCGAGCATCCCATTGATGGCCCCCTCGGTCATACGTTGGGGAACAATCGCCTCAGCATCCACAAAGTCGGCGCTCGCCTTGTCCCACACATCCCAGAACAGGCCAAATTCCTGGCAGACTTCGGGCGCTTCGGGGCAGTTGGTGCTTCGGTAGACCAGCCATGCCCCCAGGTAGCCCCCACCCAGGCCAGTCGCCAGCATCAGTCCCAGCAGGGGGGCAATGACCCAGAGGGGAACTTGCAACCGGACCACCTGGAGGAGCGAAGCGGGGGTGCTCTTACCGATTCCCTGGGCCGAGGAGGTATCTATCATCGTTTCTGCTCCCTTATTCCCATCAAACGTTGGTATCCTGATAGGTAGTATACCACTCATTCTCGCCGCCAACCAGACCCGGCCCCGGAACCTCCCTGCCCCCTCCCCCACTGCACCTGTGCTATAATACCCCCCAGGGGGCGCACACGCATGCTATGGGTCGGGGATGCAAGACGCTGACCCATCGGAGGGGAGACCAATGACCTGCTATGCTTTCATTGAGCATCAGAATGGGGGATATACCGCGTCGGTTCCGGGGTGGCCGGACTGCATGGCCCGTGGAACAACCCGCCAGGAGGCATTAGCACGATTGCGCGAGGTGCTGCATATCCGGCTATCGCAGGGTGAACTGGTCCCCCTGAACCTTGAATCTGCCGTCCCGCCAAACCCCTGGGTGCAGCGTGCGGGCAGGTTTAAGGATGACCCCTTTTTTGATGAGATGGTGGAGGAGATAGAAACGTATCGCCGTGAACTTGATGCCAGAGGTGGTGACCATTGCCATGAATACGACACAAGTCTCCATTGAATTGCCACGGACTATTTTTGCAACGTTACACCAGGACCCTGATACCTTTATCCGTGAGATGCGGCTAGCCGCAGCAATGAAATGGTATGAACTTCACCTTGTCTCCCAGTCTAGCGCCGCGGAGATAGCCACCGTATCGCAGGCTGAATTTCTCAGTGCCATGGCCCGGTTTAGCATTTCTCCGTTCCAATACGATGCTGAGGAGATTATTCAGGAAATGGGTGATGGGTGCCCTGTGCTATAATACCCCCCAGGGAGCGCACACGCATGCTATGGGTCGGGGATGCAAGACGAACGCCTGGTTAGCCCAAAACAGAAAGAGGACGACGACTCCCAGGCCGAAAAGAGCCTGCGTCCGCGGAGCCTGAACGAATTCATCGGGCAGGAAAAAGTGGTCGGGCAGCTTCGCATCGCCGTGGCTGCCGCCAGAGCACGCGGCGAGCCGCTCGACCATACCCTCTTCTATGGCCCGCCCGGCCTGGGCAAAACCTCGCTGGCAGGCGTCATCGCCAACGAAATGGGCGTCCATATGAAAATCACCAGCGGCCCGGCCATCGAACGCGCCGGTGACCTGGCGGCCATCCTCACCAACCTGCAAAAAGATGACGTGCTCTTCATTGACGAAGTGCATCGCCTGAACCGCGCCGTCGAAGAAGTGCTCTACCCCGGTATGGAAGACTTTGCCCTGGACCTGATCGTGGGCAAGGGGCCGAGCGCCCGCAACCTGCGGCTCAAACTCCCGCGCTTCAGCGTGGTCGGCGCAACCACCCGTCTGGCGCTGCTCACCTCCCCCCTGCGCGACCGCTTTGGCTCGGTGCATCGCCTGGAATTCTACTCGCACGACGCCATGCGCGAAATCGTGCTGCGCTCAGCAACCATCCTCAACGTGCCCATCACCCTGGACGGAGCCTATGAGATTGGGCGACGCGCCCGCGGCACCCCGCGCATTGCCAACCGCCTGCTGCGCCGCGTGCGCGACTACGCCCAGGTGGTAGCCGAAGGCACCATCACGCTGGAGGTCGCTAGAGCCGCGCTTGCCGCGCTTGAAATAGACGAACTGGGGATGGACGAGAACGACCGCCGCCTGCTGCGGGCCATCATCGAGCTATTCAACGGCGGCCCGGTGGGGCTTTCGACCCTGGCGGCAGCGCTGGCCGAAGAAGTAGATGCCATCGAAGATGTCTACGAACCGTTTCTCATCCAGCTTGGGTTTATCCACCGCACCCCGCGGGGCGCATCGCCACCAACCACGCCTACGAGCACCTGGGGATGCCCGGCGGTGCGTCCTCCCCGTCCTCCCCCGGCTCCCCCCCCGAACAGGGGCGGCTGTTGTTCTGAGGTATAATGCTTCTCGAAATCTACCAGCGAGGAGCGAGGATGGGCCAGAGCCAGCGATTGCGTGTTTTCCTCTGCCACGCCCACTAGGACAAAATTACTGCGACGGCGCTCTACGACCGGCTTCACCAGGACGGCTTCCAACCCTGGATGGACAAGAAAGACCTGCTGCCGGGGCAAGAATGGGAGCACGAGATTAAGCGTGCTGGCCGCAATGCCCACGCGTTTCTCGTCTGTGTCTCCCACCACTCTGCCACCAGAGCCGGCTTCATCAACCGTGAGATACGCTTTGCGCTGGATGTGGTCGAGGAGCAACCAGAGGGAACGATTTTCATTATCCCCGTGCGCCTGGAGGACACCGCGGTGCCCGAACGGGTACAGCGCTGGCACTGGTGCAACTACTTCGAGGAGGAGGGCTACGACCTGCTTGTGCGGGCGCTGCGAAAGCGGGCAGAGCAGGTTGGTGCGGTCATAGAACCCCCTCCCCTGCCCAGGCAGGAAACCCCGATCCAACCCATCCCAACAGAGCAGGAAGCCCCGCCCAGTCAAACTTCAATCGTTCATACTATCTTGTTCGTTGTGGGCATGTTCGTTGCCGGGGCCATTGGCATGAAGATTGGCCTGTTCATTGGCGGGGGCTGGATCATTGGAATGGTCTTTGGCTTTGGCGGGGTCGTTGGCCTGTTCATTGGCGGATACATTGGCATGCTCATTGGCGGGGAAGATGGCATGGGCATTGGCGTGGTCATTGGCGCGTACTTTGGCTGGCTCATTGGCGTGGTCATCGGCGAAAAGCTCCTCCGCTGAGCATCTCTCTTCCTAGAGGAGGAACGAACGAGCCGGGGAACGCTCCCCGGCCCCCAATCCCCCACCCCCTACTCGCCGGTCAGCGCCAGCGTGGCTTCGACGGACCGGGCCTCTTCGCCAGCGCGGAAGCCGGCCTCCAGCGCCCGGCGGTTCAGGTCCTTGAAGCGGGCCGGCACCGTCTCCAGCACCGACTGCATCATCGCGTCCCGCGTCACCACCTCGGTAATGGAGGTGAGCGCCCCCACCATCACCACATTGGCCGTAATCTTGTTGCCCAGTTCTTCGGCAATGCGCGTGGCCGGAACCCGGTAGGTCTTGCGCTCCACCTGGTGGTCAATCACCAGGTCCGGGTCAACAATCACAATCCCGTGTTCGCGGATATCCTCCCGAAACTTGTGGAAGGCTTCCTGCGACATTGCCACCAGAACATCCGCCGACACAATGCGGGGGTAGCCGATGGAGCGGTCCGATATCACCACCTCCGTCCGCGCTGCGCCCCCCCTGGCCTCCGGACCATACGACTGCGTGAGAATAGCCGTCAGGCCATCGTAGGCAGCAGCCGCCTTGCCAAGCACGTGCCCGGCCAGCACCACCCCCTGCCCTCCAAACCCACAAATCCGTATTTCCTGTTTCATCCGGTTGTTTCCTCCCTCAAGCTGCCTGACGTTCTGGTTCGGGCTTATCCACCCGCAGGGACGCAATCTGCTCTTCCAGCGCATCGGTAAAGCTGCGCTTCTCAACATCCTGGAAGACGCCTATCTTCAGCTTGCCCACCAGCGAACGCTTCTCCTCCGCCGAGCCGAACCGCTGAATCCGCTCGTAATCATCGAGCAGAATGACGTGGTCCCGATACCATTGCCAGGCCTGCTCAATGTTCCGCAGCTTGTTGCGGCGTCCGTACGCCGTCGGGCAGGGAGCAAAAAGCTCCACAAAGGCAAAACCACGCTTCTGCACCCCGGCCTCAATGGACTTGATGGGTTGGTAGGGGTAGGTCACCGGCCAGCGCGCCACATAGGGCGCTCCGATAACCTTCGCCATCTCGCTCATGTCAAAGGGAGGCTCCGCGCTCCCGTAGGGCGTGGTCGTCGTAATGCTCCCGATGGGGGTGGTCGGCGCAACCTGCCCGCCGGTCATCCCATAGGTGAAGTTATTGACCGCAATGACCGTGATATCAATATTCCGCCGGATGGCGTGGATAAAGTGGTTGCCCCCAATCCCCGCGCAGTCGCCATCGCCCGTGAAGACAATCACCGTCAGGTCCGGGTTGGCAACCTTGACCCCCGTGGCAAAGGCCAGCGCCCGCCCGTGGGTCGTGTGCAGGCCATCGGCCTTGATGTAGCCCGGCAGCCGCGAAGAACACCCGATACCGGAGACAAACACGGTTCGGTCCATATCCAGTCCCAGGTTATCAATCGCCCAGAGCGTATATTGCAACACATTGCCAATCCCACACCCGTCGCAAAAAATGGTCGGAAACATCGCATCTCTGAGATACTTGTTCCGCAGGGTTTCCGCATCTTTAATCATTGGTTATCCCTCCCTACTCCACAAACCACTACGCATGCCCGAACCGCGACCTATGCCGCAGCCGGCTCACGCTCACGCTCACGCTCAATCGCACGGACCATCCCTTCGAGAATCTCACCCGGCGTATGCACCTCCCCACCAATTTTGTTCAGCGGCACGACCCGGCATTGCCCGGCCACCGCCTCACGGATGGGGTGGATCATCTGCCCCAGATTCATTTCCGGCACCACCATCAGGCGGACCTTCCTGGCCCACTGCTGGATGAGATCTTCGGGGAACGGCCAGATCGTAATCAAGCGCAGCATCCCCACCTTGATTCCCCGCTCACGAGCCTCGGCCACCGCATCCTCGCACGCCCTGGCGGTAATCCCATACGCCACCAGGGCAATATCACAGTCATCCGCATAGGATTCTTTGAAGAACGTCATATCAGCCCGGTTCGCCAGGATTTTTTCGCACAGGCGGCGAATCATCCGGTCGTGAATCTCCGGGCTGTTCGTGCGGGGCAGCCCGGCCTCATTGTGGGTCAGACCAGTCACGTAGGTGCGGTAGCCCGACCCGAACGGAGCGAACTCCGGCACCAGGCGGTCCGGATGAGCGTTGTTTCCTGGGCGAAACGCCTGGTATTCTTCCTTGCTCACCGTCACCGTCTGCCGATAACACACCTCGAACTCGTCGTCTTCTGGAATGACCACCTTCTCCTGCATATGCCCAAGCTCCGCATCAATGAATAGGAGCACCGGTGTTCGGTATTTCTCGGCAAGGTTGAACGCCGTAATGGTCATCTCCAGCGCTTCCTGCACCGAATAGGGGTAGAGCATGATGATCTCATGGTCCCCGTGTGTTCCCCACCGCGCCTGCATCATATCGCCCTGAGCCGGGAGCGTTGGTTGACCCGTCGAGGGGCCAGAACGCTGCACATTGACAATCACGCAGGGGGCTTCGCTCATCACCGCGTAGCCGATGTTTTCCTGCATCAGGGAGAACCCCGGCCCGGAGGTCGAGGTCATCGCCTTTGCGCCCGTCCAACTTGCCCCGATAATCGCCCCCATACTGGCTATCTCGTCTTCCATCTGGATATAGCGTCCGCCCAGTTTCGGGAGCAACTCCGACATCCCCTCGGCCACTTCGGTCGCGGGGGTAATCGGGTAGCCAGCAAAGAAGTTGCAACCGGCCAGCAGCGCCCCATACACACACGCCATATCTCCGTGGATGAACTGCACCTTCTGACCAAGCACCTGTCTGACAAGGTTTGTATCCATGCGCTACACCTGTAATACAAGAATTCTCTCTTCAATCACCGTAATCGCGAAATCAGGACAGACCAGTTCACACATCCGACAGTTGTTGCAGGTATGGTCATCCACCATTTCTGGCGGATGGATACCCCGCTTGTTGAACCGTTTCGACAACTGAAGTGCCCCTCTGGGGCAGTTCACGATACACAGGTTGCATCCCTTGCACCAATCGTCTTTCACCCGTATCATCGCATGTCACCCGACCTTTCATGCTTCACTATCGTTAATTGCTCTTGTTATCCGTATCGTCTACTTTACCCGATATCATTACCACTCAAAGGTCTGCACCACC
>JAAUSY010000152.1 GCA_012032475.1 Chloroflexaceae bacterium | reverse complement strand
CAGGCCAACCCTTTTCGCCCCCGCCGCCTTCGCCATCTCAATCAGGTCGTCCAGTTGCTTGCGGCTGTAATCTCCGCCGTGGCCGGGTACGCGCATCCCACTGACCTTTCCCCCTTGCTCCAGTGCCCCCCGGAACACCTGAAACGCCGTATCCGCAACGATATCGGACACGTCAACCAGTTCCAGTCTGTAGCGCAAATCCGGGCGGTCGGTGCCATAGCGGCTGATGGCCTCCTGGTAGGTCAGGCGGGGGAAGGGGGTGGTCACCTGCTTCTGGGGCACCAGCGCCCGCACCAGTTCCACGAGCAGCCGCTCCACGATATCCATCACCTCTTGCTGGTCCACGAAGCTCATCTCAAGGTCAATCTGCGTGAACTCCGGCTGGCGGTCGGCCCGCTGGTCTTCGTCGCGGAAGCAGCGAGCCACCTGGAAATAGCGGTCGTAGCCCGCGACCATCAGCAGTTGCTTGAGTTGCTGCGGACTCTGGGGGAGCGCGTAGAACGAGCCGGGGTGCAGGCGGCTCGGCACGAGGTAATCCCGCGCCCCTTCGGGCGTGGATTTGATGAGAATGGGCGTCTCAACCTCTAGAAAGCCTTCGCGGTCGAGGAAATCCCGAATGCTCTTGACCACGCGGTGGCGCAGCATCAGGTTTCGCTGCATCCGTTCGCGCCGCAGGTCCAGGTAGCGGTAGCGCAGGCGCAGCGCCTCTTCTTCGTTCGCCTCCCTGGCAATGAACAGCGGGGGATTCTGCGCCGGGTTGAGCACGGTCAGGGTTGCCCCGTGGACCTCGATCATCCCCGTGGCAAGCTCCGGGTTGATGGCATCATCCGGGCGCATCGAGACCACTCCCTGCACCTGCACCACATATTCCGAGCGCACTTCTGCCGCTGCCGCGTGCGCCTCCGGCACCTGCCCGGCATCGAACACCACCTGCGTGATGCCATAGCGGTCACGCAGGTCAAGAAGATGAGCGGCCCGTGGTCGCGACGGCGGTGGACCCACCCCGCCAGCGTGACTTCAAGCCCCTGGTGTTCCCCCCTCAATGCTCCACATGTATGCGAACGAATCATGCGCGACCCTATCTCCTCACTAGATGACTACGAGACGTATACGAGATGCATACGAGATAAACACGATACCCATTATAGCATAGAGATTTTTTCTCACTTCTCACCGACCGTTGAGCCGAAACCAGCCAGGATAGCGTTATAATACATGCAGGCGATGACCCGACCCGTTATACGGTGCGCTCTTCTGAGCGTCTCATCCGCCTCGCTGGTTTCCTATCGGTACCAATGCAGATACGGTAAAGCAACAGGAGCAGGGAACAGAACGTTCGCTCCCCAGATTTTCGATAGCATCATTGCCCGGCGCGTGCCTGGGGGCCCAAAGGAGTCTCGTATGGTCCAGTACGTCATCAACGGTCAGCGTCTTTCGGTCCGCACCGAAGGTTCTACCAATGCCCAGGTTGCCCTGCTCATCCACGGATGGTCAAGCTCCTGGTATGCGCTGTCGCCGTTTCTCCCGCTGCTCAGCCGGCGTTTTTCGTGCATTGCCGTAGACCTCCCAGGCTACGGCAATTCTCCGCCTCTGTCGAAGCCCACCACGATTGAGGGCTATGCCGACTTGCTGGCCGCTCTCATCCACGAAGTCACTGATAAGCCGGTGGTGCTGGTGGGCCATTCGATGGGGGGGATGATAAGCCTCACGCTGGCGCTGCGCCACCCCATCCTGGTCGAGCGCATGGTGTTGCTCTGCCCGACTATCAGCGGTCGCCTTTCCACGCACATCAACACGATGGTCCGGCCCATTACCATGCTGGAGCGGTTCTCGTTCACCAACAAACTGACCGCTATGCTCGAACCCTACCTGCTGCGCGTGACCGACTGGATTATGAAACCGGCCTCTTTTGCCGAACGGAGCGCCATTTCTGAGCAGGATTACAAGCGGCTGCGAGCCGATGCCCGCCGCCCCGGCCAGGGCCGCGTGCGGGCCGAATGCTTCTGGGCGATGCGAGACGGAGACCTGAGCGGACGGCTCGGCCAGATCGAAGCCCCGGCGCTCATTCTGTGGGGAGCCGAAGACAACACCGTCCCCTTGCGCGACACGGGTCTGGTGGTGGATGAATATCCCCACGCTGACCTGCGCATTATCCCCAAGGCCGGGCACTGGCCCCAGTTCGAGACGCCGGACATTACCCGGCGCTACGTGACATCGTACCTGGGGCTGCCCCTCACGACCGCGGCAAAAGGCAGCGTTGACAGCCCGGCAGCCGCCGTGAGCGCCGCAGCTCAGTTCTTCGCCCATTCCGATGTGGGCAACGGTTTGAACCTGGCACAGCGCACCCGGCTGGCCTCTCAGTGCCACATCCGCGTCTGCCAACCCAACGAAATCATCGCCAGGATCAACGAGCCAGGCAACGAGCTTTTCATTGTGCAGGAAGGCACCGCCGAAGTCTGGAGCGACCCATCGGTCATGAACGAGACCATGGGCATCTCCTCGTTTGAGGGGACACAGCGGTTAGCCAACCTGCTGCCGGGGCAAATCACCGGAGAACTGTCGCTGCTCGACGGAGGACGGCGCAGCGCCTACATCCGCGCAGGCCCGGAGGGAGCCACCGTCCTGACCCTGGAGCGGGAGCGGTTGGTGGCGCTCTGCAACGATGACCCGACCCTGGGCAACCGTTTGATATGGAACATTGCCACCACGCTGGCGCTGCGGTTGCGGCTCACCAACTGGCACCTGCACATGGCAACGCGCAAGCTGGAAATTCAGGAAGGCAAGCCGGGCGACCAGGAAATCCGAGGGATTCGCACGGTGGACCAGGGACCGGGCGAGGTTGTGCCAACGGTCTGAGCCGGTGGGCGCGGTTCTCGGTTCTGGTTCTGGTTGCATCTCCCTCCCCTGCCCCTGCTTGCGTAGCAAGCCGACACTGCGCGAGCAGGGGGCGGCAAAACACACGTTATCGCATTCATCACGGTTGTCGCTCAGCGCGGGTCAGGTGTCTCACCGTTGAGAGAAAGTAAAAGCCCCGAAACCATACTATCATACCTCGTTTTCTCATATCCTCCCCTGATTCCACCAAAACAATATCAACAAAACAACAACTTTCCGATAACTTCTCCCTAACTTTCTGATGATATCTTTATAGAACATGGATTGAAGACACTTTCTCCACTCGCCCTCTTCCGTTTCTCTACTTGAAATCCCCTTCTTCCTCCACTATAATACCAAAACAGAGGAAACAAAACGAAAAGAAACCGGTTGAAGATACCCTGTCAAAGACCATGTCAAAGATCATGAAGGACCATGCATGAAGGACCATAGAGGAGAAAAGACCATGCGCAATCAACAATCACTCGGAACCAGCCTATCAGACCAGACCAGCATGCCAGACCAGACCAGCACCGCAACCAGCCTTCCCACCACCGCCACCCAGGCTCACCCTGGAGAAAAGGCAATGATGCTGGTCGGAACCAACCAGAAAATCCTGGTGATGACCCCGTTGGCAGCGCACCTGCTCGGCACCTCGCCAGAAACCATCAAAGGCAGGCCGTTGTCCAGCCTGATGGATGGTTCGCTTTCCGACGCGGTTCATCGCCCTGCCGAACCGGGGTCTCTCAACCTGCTTCAGACGACCAGCGGACGCACGGTTATTGTCACGACTCGGAAGGTGACCGGGCAGAACCATCAGCCACTCCTGGCGATACTGTTCGAAGAGATTCAGCCTGTCGCGGAAGTGTCCCCTCCGCAGAGCCAGCAACCCGCCGCTCTGCCCCCCGCAATCGGAACCCTCCAGAGCCAGATTCAGAATCTCCAGGAACTTATCACGATGATACCGCAGTTCAGCCACAACCGATACTGGCAAACCTTGCTCGTTGAACATATGGATCGGATTGTCAAGGAGATGCGGTCGCAGGTGCAATACCTGACGCCACTTTCAGCCTAGCCCATAGCGACACATGCCGAGGGAGGTATGACGCGTGACGCATGACGAGGGATGCGTCACGCGTCATGCCAACTTCGGGGAATGAAAGACTGGCTCGTTTCGTTGGTCGCGGCCTGTCGCTGGTCACGCGTCATGTATCACGACTTGGCAGGATAGATAACCACCTTCCGATTTTCACCCTCCCCCATGCTCTGGGTATACACCGTCTCATCGCCACGGAGCGCCAGATGGACAATGCGCCGCTCATAGGCCGCCATTGGCTCAAGGGTCACCGCCCGCCCGATCTGGCGGACGCGGTCGGCCATGCGGTGGGCCAGTCCCTCCAGCGATTCGCGCCGGCGCTGGCGATAGTTCCCGACATCTACCACGAACTGCGGCCACCGGCGGATACGGCGGCTCACGAGCATATTCAAGAGGAACTGGAGTGACTGCAAGGTTTCTCCGCGCCGCCCAATCATCAGCCCCATAGCCTGCTCGTCGGCCCCTTCGATGTGCAAGGTGACGGTCTCTTCCATCGTTTCGCCGGACTGACCCGGAACCCGCGAGGTGACGGCGGTCACATAGGCATGAATATCCATTCGCTTGAG
This sequence comes from Chloroflexaceae bacterium, assembly GCA_012032475.1. Taxonomy (GTDB): domain Bacteria; phylum Chloroflexota; class Chloroflexia; order Chloroflexales; family Chloroflexaceae; genus JAAUSY01. The sequence continues at coordinate 7,162 of JAAUSY010000152.1, read as the reverse complement.
CAACTCTTCCAGAATCGTTCGTGCCAACCCGACCACATCGCCCGATTCGAGCAATTCCATCGAGCGTGCCAGGGTCGCTGGGACGGACGAGACCGGAGACTCTGGAGGAATGTCCGCCTCTTCCTCATCATCCTCAACCACGGATACGCGGACCAGGGCCTCTTCGTCTTCCTCGCCCGGCTCCAGCACCGCAATCACTACCTCGTCCCGGTCTCTGGCAAGCTGCACCAGAGCCAGTTCAATGGCTTCGGACACCGTCCGAGCACGAATTTCAATACTTTTCATGGTCTTCCCTTCATCCCCCTGGATCTGCCGCTACCGGCGCCGGCGCACCCGGCGTGGATTTGCCATCTGCCTGCCCTGCCGCCGCACCTGTTCAATGGCCCGGTCTGCCGAGGGGTCGGTGCTCTGCGGCTCGGCCACCGGCTCAGCCACCATCTCCATCACCTCGACCAGCGGCCCGACCACATCCCAGAAGCTCCGGGGCTTCGGCGCGGTCATCGCCCCGGCGGGACCGCCCGACACCGACACAGCGCCAGCGGCGGCGGTTTCGCTTCCTCCGATGCCAAGGGATGCCAGGGTCGGCTGCGTTTTCCCATCGGGTGGCAAAAACTTGAGATAATTCGCCAGCGACCCCCACCCGGAGGTCAGATATTGCTGCACAATCCCTATCACGCTGCTGGTGACCCAGTAGAGCACTGCCCCGGCCGGAAAGATGAGCGTGATATAGGCGAAGAGCAGCGGCATAAACAGCATCATCTTCGACATCATCCGCTGCTGCGGGTCCTGCACCCGTGGCATCCCCATCAACTGCTGCATAAACTGGAGCACAATGGACAACACCGGGAGAATGAGGTAGTGAACCCCGTTGAAGTGCTCGAAATCGAACACCTTCCCGGAGGTAAAGGGTTTTTCGCCTAGGTGCAAACCCAGAAACGAACGAGAGAGAATCTCTTTGACCTGCGAATCGTTTTCCAGAATGGCTTTGACCGCCGGGCTGAGCGATTCGTGGTAGGTCGGGTCGAGCAGGTGCAGGACCGCCCAGTAGACCCCGATGAAGATGGGAAGCTGGAGCAGCATGGGCAGGCAGCTTCCCGCCGGGTTCGCCTTGTGCTGCTGATAGAGCTTGACCGTTTCTTCCTGGAGCTTCTGCTTGTCCTTGCCGTGCCGGCGTTGCAACTCCTTAATCATTGGCTGCAATTCTTGCATCTTGCGGCTCGACCGAATGGACGAAAGGGTCAGGGGCAGCAGCAACAGCCGGACCCCCACCGTAAAAAGAACAATGCCCAACCCCGTGCTGCCGGTAAACGTAATCAACCAGAGCAGGGTCCGTTCGAGAAACCCGATAAAAGTATCCCACGGAGCAAAAAGGAGTGCTCCGGAGATGGCGATATCAGACCATTCGCCCACCTGAGAGAACGTCTGGCTCAGTATCTCTATTGCATCCATCATGATTTATCCATTTATTCCCATGATTTGATTATGATTATGATAGTGTTTGATGTGGAATCCACCGGCGCCCGGAGGGTTAGCCCTCCTCGCTGGCTTCTTCCTCAGCCCAGACCCCGGCGCGGCGGAGGAGTTGCTCAATGGCAGACTGGAGCACCGGAAACGCCACCTCGGCAACCTTCTGGCTTCGGATGACAAAGACCAGGTCTATCCCCTCGGCGATATGGCGAAAAACCAGGCGCACCGCCTCTCGCGTGCGACGCCTGGCTCTATTCCGGGTCACGGCGTTCCCAACGCGTTTCCCCACCACAAATCCACAGCGCGTTTTTCGACGCCGGTTGGGGGCAACATTCAGGCGCACCAGGGAATGTTCGAGGGTTCTTCCTTCGCGCCGCACCCGCTGAAACTGTTCGGGCCGACGCAACCGATATGCACGCTTCACCAAACCGAAGAGCATCAGCGCCACAGGCCAGATGCCTGCCTGCTCCACCCGACGCTCACCCCTCCCCCTTCGCTTTCTCTCAGACCGCTCTCATATCTCAGTCCGATAGGATGGGTGATAGGGACCGCACCACCGGGACCCCGCAGGGAAGCCCCTATCGGTGACCGCCCCGCACGGCCCGCCGTTCATCGCTGACCGACAGTTTCCATCGTCCCTTCAATCGCCGCCGTTGCAGCACGGCCCGCCCATCCTTCGTGCTCATACGGGACAGAAAACCATGCTTCCGTCGGCGCGGAATACGCTTGGGTTGCCAGGTTCTTTTTGGCATGAAATAGTGTCCTTCATCGCCAGGAACGCCGCCTGGGGGCCTCCTGGTCCGCTACGATAGTTCTCATTCCTCAATTGCTGCAAGGATAACATAAGAACAGGGTCTCTGCAAGCCTGTGTCCCTACTCGTCCACATCCATCTTCAAGGTTCGGCGCTGAGCCAGGCGTTGCTGCTTGCGAGCCGGTGGGAAATCCTCCTCGCTTCCCTCACCCTCCTCGCCTTCCTCGCCTTCTTCCTTCTTCTTCCGGTCGGTCCGGCGGCGGTCGCGGCGGCCCGGATTCTTGCTGAACTTATTGAGCAAATCCTCCAGAGTCGCATTGCCCTCAAACTCTTCCTCGTCGGAATCATCTTCAGAAACATAGACCTCCGAAACAGCCTGGGTGACCGGAGCCGACCGCCCTTCCTGTTTGTTGCCCCCTCCGCGGCGGCGTCCTTCCTCCCGCGGCACGGCAATATCCGCAAAGCGTGGGGCCGCCGCCGGGCCAGTGCGCGGCACCGGCGCATCGGGCACTTCCTTCTTTTCCTCTGGCTCCTCCAGGCGCATTGTCAGGCTGATACGCTTGCTCTGCGGGTCAACCTCCAGCACCCGCACCGAAACCGTATCGCCTTCCTTCACCACATCCTCAACTTTGCCCACATGGTTTTCCGACAACTGAGAGATATGCACCAGGCCATCGCGCCCGACCCCGATATCCACAAACGCCCCGAAGGGAGCCATCCCGCTCACCTTGCCCTCAATAATCTGCCCAGGGCTGAGTTGCTGCATCTTCTGGACGCGCTGGGCCCGTCGGAGGCTCAGGCTAATGCGGTTGCCATCCGGGTCAATCTCCAGCACCTTGAAGGGGTATTGCTGGTGGACCTGAACGGCATCTTCGGGTTTTTCTACGCGGTGCTCCGAAAGCTCGGAAATATGCACCAGGCCATCCTTGCCCACCCCGATATCCACAAACGCCCCGAAGGGAGCCAACCCGATGATGGTGCCGTCAATCGTGTCGCCCACCTTAATATTCGACAGCGCCTCGCGGTCAATCTCCACCCGCTTGGCCCGCGCCTGGTGGGGCCGGTTCTCGCTGCGCACCCGCGGCGGGCGCATCGTCAGGCTGATGCGGCGGGCCTCCACATCCACGCTCTTGACCCGCACTTTCACCGTGTCCCCAATCTGAACCACATCAGAGGGCGACTCAATCCGGCTGTCACTCATCTCCGAAATATGCACCAGTCCATCGCGCCCGACCCCGATATCCACGAAAACCCCATACATGGCGATAGAGGTCACCCGTCCCTCAAGCTCCATCCCGGTTTCCAGGTCTTTGATACGGCGCGGGCGAGACTGAGATTCGTCGTCGTCCGGAGGAGGCGTAAAGCTCGCGCCCGGAGCCTCACCCTCTTCCCCAGGGGCAGCCACCGGCTCCGGCGGTGCGAGTTCCTGAACGGGTTGCGGAGCCTCGGTCACCGGCTCCGTTGGAGCCTCGGTCACCGGCTCCGTCGGGGCCTCGGTCACCGGCTCTGCCGGGGCCTCGGTCACCGGCTCCCCTGGAGCCTCAGTCACCGGCTCCGGGGGGGCATCTTCCGCCGGGTGCGCTGGCGCTGGCTCCAGGAACGCCACCGGCTGCGGAGCCGAAGGCTCCGCCAGCACCGGCACCGGCTCGGTCCCATCCATCTCATGCTCGGCTTGTTCTGCTGCTCCGGGGACTGGGTAGACCGTCTCTTCTTCCTCCACCCAGTCCACTTCTTCTTCTTCTGGGGTTGCCAGATGCTCGCTTGCCGCTCCGGCTCCCTCATCCACCGCCACCGCCCGAAAGACCACCGCCTCTCTGGCTATGGCTGTCCCGACTCCCGTGCTCATTGCTGGAGCTTTGGCCTCACGCAGCAGATCATCGAGGACTTCGCCCACAGCACCATCCGCCCTACGTTCCAATTCCGTCATCACCAACATCCTTCCTGATACTTGTGCCTGTTTTCGTTCCCGGTAGCCCCCGGTTCCTTCCAGGGTTTCGCTCATCCATCCGAATACGCACCATCTCAGCCAGTCCCCCCGCTTTCAACTCCTCCAGGCGATAATAGTCGCCCTGCAAATGGTCGGCAAGCTGGCGGGCCAGACCGCGCTCCAGGGCGGTATACTTCAGGCCGACCCGACTGGCATGGGCAGAGATGAAGCCCCCCGAACCCATCCCATCGTCCAGCAGGGAGGATTCGGTATCTATCACAATAGCCCGAACCTGGTGCCGGGCAATCATTTCAGCAACTCGGTAGGATTCAAGCTGCGGCGGCAGGCGGCTCATCGCCACATTTGCCTGACCATCGGTCAGCACAACCATGAGCGGTATCGTCTCCGGGTCGCGCTTGCAGGCGCGGTCGAGCAACTCGAACCCGGTGAGCAACCCCCGGGCCAGAGGCGTCTGCCCCCCGACCAGCATCGCTTGCAGCCGTTCCTGAGCCAGTTCGACGCTGCTCGTGAGTGGCAGCAACACCGTGGCATAGGACCGCTGGAAACTCACCAACCCCACATGGTCCCGTCGCTGGTAGGCATCGCGCAGGAGCGACAGGACCGCCGCTCTGGTTGCCTGCATGCGCTCCTCAGCCGCCATGCTCCAACTGGCATCCACCACAAAACACACGGCGTTGCGGGTCTGGCGGACGCGCACCTTCTGCCGCAAATCATCGCGCCAGAGAATCATCATTCGTGGCCGCTGGACCACCACCTCCCCCTCGGAAGGCCTATCCAGGTCGGTATGCACGCAAGGGGACGACGGACCAGGTGCGGGCAGGGAGCGCGGGAGCATCCCGGAACCACCGTCGGTTGGTCGAGATACCTGGCGTTGGCGCTGTCCCCGTCGCTGGCGCTGGTGCGGGGCAGCCTCGCGCAGGGTCGCATCAAGGGCCAGGTCGGTCACGCGGTCTGCTCGCCTGCTGGCGATATAGCGACCCTGCTTGCGCGAGGTGCGGGTGCGGGTGCGCCTCCCCGGCGGCCCGCCGCACCCGGACAGCGCCGGTTCCCGCAAGGCACCGGGGCCGAAAGACCTCCCCGGTTTCGCCGGCCACATCCTCCGTCGGCCCTTCGCCGTTCCCCTGCTGGTCCGGGCCATGCGCCGAAACAGGCGATGACGAGACCACAACGGCGACGCGGGGAGCGCTGTCCCATTCGGCGTCGGGGGTAACCTCCGTTGCCTCATCCCCCCTCAGATGATTTTTTTTTCCTGGGCATCCTGTTCACCGGCCAGGTCTTGAAGCAGGCGGCGGCTCTGTTCCATTGCCGCTTTAATCGCATCCCGCTGGTCTCCAACGTCCACAAAGGGGTGACGGCGCATGCGGTGGAACAGGGCGAGGTCCGCCGCGTGATGAATATCTTCCGGGGTCAGGGTTGTTCGCCCTTCCCAGGCCGCGTGGGTGCGGGCCGTCTCAAGAATGGTCAGATCGGCCCGGTGCCCGTCCACGCCCAGTTCGAGCGACAGGGTCGCCACCGCGGCCATGTGTGGCTTTTCGATACGGACCTGGGGCAACAGCGCCTGGGCCGTGGCAATCCGCCGCGACAGCGCCTGTTCCTCGGCGTGCCACTGGGCAACAAACCCCTCCGGGTCGGCCTCGAACGCCATCCGGCGTTCCATCACGGCCACGCGGCTGGCAACATCGGGCAACCCGCGAATCTCGACGGCCAGACCAAAGCGGTCGAGCAATTGCGGGCGCAGTTCGCCTTCTTCCGGGTTCATCGTTCCTACGAGGATAAACCGGGCCGGGTGGGAGATGCTGATGCCTTCGCGCTCAACGGTGTTCACCCCCATCGCGGCGGCGTCGAGGAGCAGATCCACCAGGTGGTCATCCAGCAGGTTCACTTCATCCACATAGAGCAACCCGTGGTTGACCTGGGCCAGCAACCCCGGCTCGAAGCGGCGTTGTCCTTCGGTAATCGCATGTTCAAGGTCCAGCGACCCGACGACCCGGTCCTCCGAGGCCGAAACCGGCAGTTCGACCAGACGGGTGGGCTGCATGCTCCTGGGGAGTGGGTCATCCGGGGCGCGGGGGCCGCTGCAAACCGCACACAGGCCAGCAGGATAGTCCGGGGAACAATTGTAGGGGCAACCCTTGACGACGGGGATGGGCGGGAGAATCCGGGCCAACCCCCGCACGGCAGTTGATTTGGCGGTTCCCTTCTCCCCACGGATCAAGACTCCCCCGATGCGCGGATTGACGGCATTGAGCAAGAGCGCCTGCTTCAGGTGGTCCTGACCGACCAGGGCACTGAACGGATAGACTGGGCGAGAGACGACGGTCGTCATAGCTACCATATTTCCCCAGTCGGGACACGATACCACATAGCTTCGGGGCACACCACTTCAGGTCTGAGCCTTCCGAAGACCATACGGATACGGACACGGCTTTTGAAGATGGGAATAGAATCCAATGGGTACGGCTTCACCAGTTGTTGAGGTTACTTCAGCGTGCGGCGATAGTTCTACATCCTCATGTCTGCCCATGGCAAACATGTCCAAACAACCAGATGATTGGTTTGTTATCCACTCATGCCCTCTGGAAGGTACGGGAAAATAATACCACACAAAAGCCTCCAATGCAAGCGCATGGTCATCGGTCATCTTTCCTGCTGGTGCTCGCAAGGTTCCGGTTTCACCGGACCATGCCATGAGACCTTGCCAACGTCCTGCGGGATAGTGGTATGATGATAATGATACAAGGAGTGATGAAGGAGTGATGACCGTACCGGGAATCTTGAAACATGACAACGAATAGTTTACCTTGCGTCTATGATGTGGTGGTGGTGGGGGCCGGCCACGCCGGGTGCGAGGCGGCGCACGCCGCGGCGCGGATGGGGTGCCGGACGCTGCTGTGTACTACCGACCTGGACAAACTGGCACAGATGTCGTGCAACCCCAGTATTGGCGGCGGCCAAGAGCCACCTGGTGCGCGAGATTGACGCGCTCGGAGGGGTG
>JAAUSY010000151.1 GCA_012032475.1 Chloroflexaceae bacterium | reverse complement strand
AAAAAATTGAGCAACTGCGCGAACTCAAAAAGCGCCTCATCAAGGGGGGCGGCGAGGAGCGCATCGAAAAAGCAGCATCAGGATGGAAAACTCACTGCTCGTGAGCGGGTGGGGCTTCTCTTCGACCCGGACACCTTTCAGGAACTCTTTCTCTTTGCCAAACACCGGTGCACGATGTTTGGCATGGGCGGGAAAGAGCTTCCTGCCGATGGCGTGGTGACGGGCACCGGCGTGATTGATGGGCGGCAGGCCTTTGTCGCCTCGCAGGACTTTACCGTCTCTGGCGGCTCCGTGGGCGAGATCCACGCGGATAAAATCTGCCAGGTGATGGACATGGCGCTCAAGTGCGGGTCTCCCTTCGTGCTCATCAACGACAGTGGGGGAGCACGAATTCAGGAAGGCATCGGGGCCCTGAGCGGATACGGGCGCATTTTTTATCGCAATGTGCTCCTATCGGGCGTGGTACCACAGATATCCATCATTGCCGGGCCGTGCGCAGGTGGCGCGGCCTATTCCCCCGCGCTGACTGACTTTATCATCATGGTCAAGGGGATTGGCAAGCTCTTCATCACCGGTCCGCAGGTGATCAAGCAGGTGACAGGCGAACAAATCTCGGAAGAAGAACTGGGCGGAGCCTATGCGCAAGAGAGCCAGAGCGGCGTGGTCCACTTCACCGCAGACAGCGACGAAGATGCTATTCGCCTGTGCCAGAAGTTGCTGAGCTTCTTGCCTTCCAACAACCTCGAAGACCCCCCGGACTATGGGGAGGGGGAGATTGACCTGACGGAAGACCCCACCCTCAACCGGATTATCCCCGACAACCCCCGCGAAGCCTATGATGTCAAGGAGGTTATCCTCCGCATTATTGACAACGGCGACTTCCTGGAAGTTCAAGAACACTACGCTCCCAACGCCATCATCGGGTTTGGCCGGGTCAATGGGCGCACGGTCGGGGTGGTATCAAACCAACCCATGGTGATGGCGGGCGTGTTGGATATTAACGCCTCGGACAAGATTTCCCGCTTTGTGCGCTTCTGCAACGCCTTCAATATCCCGCTGGTCACGCTCATAGACGTTCCGGGGTTCATGCCCGGCATCCAGCAGGAATATGGCGGTATCATCCGCCATGGAGCCAAGATGCTGTTCGTCTACTCCGCCGCGACGGTGCCCAAAATCTCTATCATTCTGCGCAAGGCCTATGGCGGGGCCTACCTCGCCATGTGCAGCAAGGACCTGGGCTGCGACCGGGTGGCTTCCTGGCCGACCGGGGAGATTGCGGTGATGGGCGCAGAGGGAGCCGTCAATATCGTCTACCGGAACGATATCAAGAACGCCGAGGACCCCAAAGCTGCCCGCACCCAGTTCATTCAGGAATATGAAGAACAATTTGCCAACCCCTACATCGGGGCGGCCAGAAACCTGATAGACGATATTATTGAGCCAAAGGACACACGCCAGTATTTGAGCCTGGCCCTGGAGTCGCTGCGCAACAAGCGCGATACCCGGCCCCAGAAGAAACACGGTCTCATCCCGCTCTGATACGGGTGGTGCGGATGGTGCGGGGGTATCGGTTGTTGCCGGAGAGGGCAGCTTTTTCGGGTTCGTCGGGTTCGTTGGGAAGGAGGCACCGGATATATGGACGATGCGATGACCATCGGGTTGCGGCTCACTGTCACGGGGATGGTGGTGGTTTTCTTCGGGCTGATCGTGCTCCTCCTGGTGATGCACGGGTTTCAATATTTTGACCGGTGGCTCGAAGCCCGTGCGGCCCGCCAGCAGAAACGTCGCCAGCGGAAGCAGGGCGCGGCCCAACCCCGTGGCTCCGGGGTCTCCGATGGATCCATTCCCCCGGAGGTGATGGCCGCGATTGCTGCTGCGGTTGCCATTGCCATAGACCGGAAGGTGCGCATCCGTCGCATCCGCTACCGTGCCCTGTCCGAGGGTTCGTGGTCGCGGCAGGGCCGCGTGACGATTATGGCATCCCATGTGACCAGACGCTAAGGGCGGACGAGGGATGCCGGGCAGATGACGGTCACAGAATGAAGCAAAAGCAAATAGACGAGAACGAGAGCAACACGGTCTGGATTCTAGCCAGGGTAGCCAGGATAAAGCGAGGAGGAGTGTTGAAGCGTGAAGAAACTACGGGTCACAGTCAATGGGGTTAGTTATGATGTCGAAGTAGAGATTCTTGAAGACGACGATGAAGGAGGAATAAACTACGGCTTTCCCCCATCAACCGGGGTGCCCCGCACGCCTCCCCACCCACGCGGCGGGGCCGTGGCTCCGCCGGTGACGCCGGTGAGCGGGCCATCCCCGTCGCGACCAGGCGGGAGCACGAAGGAACTCACCTCACCTATTGCCGGGGTGATTGCCGAAGTGAAAGTTTCGGGAGGAGACCTGGTGAAAGAAAATGACCCGCTCATCGTCATCGAAGCCATGAAGATGCACACCAACATCAGCTCTCCGGTCGCTGGCAAGGTCCAGGAAATCAAGGTCAAGCCCGGCGACGCGGTCCAGCAGGGTCAGGTCTTGCTTACCTTTGAGTAATCGGGAGGCTCTCCGTGGGACAACTCTGGGAATCATTGATTGAGTATATCCACCATAGCGGTCTCTTCTTGATGTTCGAGCGCCCCGGCAACCTGGTCATGATCGCGGTCGGGTGTGTGTTTATCTATCTTGGCATTGTCAAGGAGTTCGAACCGCTCCTGCTTGTTCCCATCGGGTTCGGCGTGTTGATGGGCAACATCCCCTTTGCGGTCGGGTCGGGGGTCGGCATCTATGAAGGACCAGCCCCGTCCTGTGCGCCCGGATGGGATTGCCTGAGCCAGGTTATTACCCAGGGAGATATGCCCCACACCAACGCCAGCGTGCTTTGGTATCTCTACCAGGGGGTCACGCTCGGTATCTACCCGCCGCTGATCTTCCTGGGAATCGGAGCCATGACCGATTTTTCCAGCCTGATTGCCAACCCGCGCCTGATCCTCCTTGGCGCGGCGGCGCAGTTTGGTATCTTCCTGACCCTGCTCGGAGCTATCTTCCTGGGGTCTCAGTTCCCGTTTCTGGGGTTGGCCGACCCGGACGACCCGATGCGCCTGATACAGGCTGCCGCCAGCATCGGCATTATCGGCGGGGCGGATGGGCCGACGGCCATCTTCATCACCACGAAACTGGCTCCCGACCTGCTCGGCGCGATTGCGATTTCGGCCTATTCCTACATGGCACTGGTGCCGGTCATCCAACCCCCGATTATGCGGTTGTTGACGACCAGGAAAGAGCGCCTCATTCGTATGCCGCCTCCGCGGGTTGCCACGAAGTTCCAGCGGGTCATCTTCCCGATTGCCGGGTTTCTGGTGTGTGTCTTTATCGCCCCGGATGCCCTGCCGCTGCTTGGTATGCTGTTTCTGGGCAACTTGCTCAAGGAAAGCGGCGTGACCGAACGACTGGCTCGGACCGCCCGCAACCCCTTCATTGACAGCGTCACCATCCTGCTTGGGCTGACGGTGGGAGCCAGCACCCAGGCGGATGTCTTCCTGAAGCCGCAGTCGGTGGTCATCTTTGTGATGGGGGCCCTTTCCTTTGCCGTTGCGACGGCTTCGGGGGTGCTGTTTGCGCGGTTCATGAACCTCTTCCTGAAGGAAAAGGACAAGATTAACCCGCTGCTCGGCTCGGCGGGGGTTTCTGCTGTCCCCCATGCGGCGCGGGTCGCCCAGGTGGTGGCCCAGAAAGAAGACCCCCAGAACTTTCTCATCATGCACGCGATGGCTCCCAACGTGGCAGGCGTAATCGGGTCGGCCATCGCGGCCGGAACCCTGCTGCAAGGAGTTGGTATGATGTTTCGGTAGCCGCCATTGTCGTTTCGGCTTCTTTGTGATACACTATCTTCCCGAAAAGGAGAACGAGCCATGAGTGACTACGCCATCAACGAACCACAATGGGAAACGACCGAGCAGGGTTGGCACGCCGTCGCGGCGCTGTGCAGCAAGGGCTATCAGTGGACGGCCTATATCGAATACGTTGATGCTCCCTACTGGCGCATCTGGGCGGGTTGCCTGTTTGAGGATTTGCGGAGTGCTCAGCGATGGTGCCGGGCCGAAATTGAACACCAGATGCAGCGCAATCCTCCCCCTCCTCCGGCCCCTGCCTCCGACTGGACCATCGAGCCAGAAGCCTGGCAATGGTTGTGGAACACGCTGAGCAACGAACTGGGGGAAACCCGCGTGACCGAGATACGCAACGAACTGGCGCGGCGGCTGCGCGAGCACGCGGTTCCGGAGCAGGTCAGCGGCAGCAGCACGTAGGATGAACGAACCGACTCGAACCACCGACCGGGGAACCTGGGGGTCCCTGGTTCTTGCCCTGTTTGCCGTCGCCACGACGGTGGGTATTCTCTCCCTGGCGCTCTGGAACCGGGGAACCAGTGTATCGCCGGACGCGGTGACGTATCTGCAAACCGCGGTCAACTTTTTCCTGGGGCGAGGGTTGACCATGCCGACCTATCATCCTGCGACGGATGTCATGACCTCTGCTCCAACCACCCACTACCCTCCCCTGCTCCCGTTCATCTACGGGTTAGAGATGTTCGTGGGTATCCCGTCCTCTCAGGCTCCTGTGATCGTCTCCCTGGTGGGGTGGGTCGCGTTGCTCAGCGGGATGGGGGTGCTGACCTATCGCCTGGGCACGTCCCCGCTGGTGGCGGCGCTGGTGGTGGCGCTGGCTGCCTTCTACCCGGATTTCTGGCTCATCTTTTCCCATACGCTCTCGGAGGTCGTGTTCCTGCCGCTGCTGGTGTGGCTCCATGTCATCCTGGTGGACCTGCCAACCAGATCGACCAGAAAGCTCCCCCGTCTCGCTGGGGCCGCAGTGGTGCTGGCACTGCTCATCCTCACGCGCCACGTGGGGGTGGTGGTGCTTGCGGGGGTGCTGCTGTGGTGGGGGTGGTGGCACCTCGCCCACCGGCAGGTTCGCTGGTTGGTTGGCGGGGGAGCGATCCTTGCGAGCGCGGTGCTTCCCTATGCGCTGTGGGTGGTTGCGAATACGGGGCAAACAAGCTCCGTGGCAGGCTGGCACTTTCGCTCCAGCGACGATACGTTCATTGATGGTGTGGCTGGTATCGTGGAATCGAGTATCCAGGCGCTGGTTCCGCTCACTCCCTTCCACGGCTACCTGCACCACCTCGGCCTAGCAACGATGCTCCTTCTGACAGTGCCCTATCTGGGTATCTTCGGCGCGGCGGGGGTCGCGCTCTGGCGGCACCGGCCCGCACGGATCCCGCTGCTCACGCCCTACCGCTCCCCCTTGCTGCTGGTTCTCTGCCTCTACCTCGCCCTCTACCTGGTGGTGCAGCCCTTCCTGAGCTTTACGCCCCTTGACAACCGTGACATGACCACCATTACCTGCCTTTTCATTCCATGGGTCGCCGGGGCGCTGGCCCATCTCCTGCCGGCCCGCTGGGCCTCTGCGCTGATTGGGGGATATGTAGCCCTGAATGTCGCGATAACGCTGCTCCTGCCTGTGAGCCTCCGGGGTATCCCTGCCTGGTGGACGACGCCTCCCGAACGTGTGACGGAGCACCCCTATGACCAGTCCTGGACGCCCTTCACCGATAGGTTCGGGTTTCTGGCGTGGTTCGAGTTCGCGCCGTACAAAACCAACGACCTCGCAGACTTCCACCCGGACCTGACCACCTGGCTCCAATCGATGGCTCCGGGGGAGAGGGGCGAGGTTCTGGTGCTGGTCAACCAACCAGGGCGCTACCTCTTTGCGCCCCACCCCGGCATCACCATTGGCGATCTTCAGGGGTGGCTGGATGCGGGTTCATGCGCCTCGCAGTATCCAGCGGTGGTCGTGATTTTTGATGCGGACACGGTGTATTACCCTGAAGACGAACCGCCTCCTGCGCAGCTCTATCAGGCGGTGCAGCAGAAGTGCCCCGACCTGCCAAAGCAGGTCTTTGAGCACAGCACGGTGTATCAGCTTGTGGCGGAGGAATAAGCGATGGCTGAGCCAGTTTGCCACAGCCCGCAGGGGGTGAGCATCGTTATCCCTGCCTACAATGAGGAGCAGGGTATCGGGAAGGTGCTGGCGCACCTCTTTGAGGTGATGCGCCATACGGCGACTCCCTACGAGATTATGGTGGTGGACGATGGCTCGGACGATGCGACGGCGGAGGTGGTTGAGAAGTCCGGACAGGCAACGCTGCTGCGGCACCGCCACAACCGTGGCTACGGGGCCGCCCTGAAGACCGGCATACGCCATGCCCGCTTCAGTCTCATCGGTATCACCGACGCGGATGGAACCTATCCGAATGAACGCCTTCCGGATCTGGTTGAGCGCATGGGTGAGCAGGAGTATGATATGGTGGTGGGGGCCCGCAAGGGGGAACATGTGGCGATTCCCCTGGTGCGTCGCCCGGCCAAGTGGGTCATCAATCAACTGGCGAATTTCGTGGCCGGGGAGGCTATCCCTGACTTGAATTCCGGGCTGCGGGTGTTCCGCCGCGACGCGGCCCTGCAACTGCTCCCATTATTGCCAGATGGCTTTTCTTTTACGACAACGATTACGCTGGCGATGCTCACCAACAACTATCTGGTAGACTATATTCCGGTCAACTACCACGCCCGCATCGGCAAATCGAAGATTCGCCCCATTCGAGATACGCTCAACTTTGTTCAACTGGTGCTGCGTATCGGGCTGTACTTCGCACCGCTCAAGCTGTTTCTGCCGGTGAGCGGCTTCTTGCTGGCGCTGGCGGCGGTCTGGGGGGTGGTCAGCGCCCTGGTGTTCGGGCGTCTGGCCGATGTGAGCACGCTGGTCATTGCGATGGCCGGGATACAGGTTGCGGTGGTGGGGTTGCTGGCCGACCTCATTGACCGCCGGACCTCCAATATCTATCGAAAGGAATGACGTGTGGCTGAACTGCGAACGGTCTATGCTCAACAGGCGCTGTCCCAGATTCCGCGCCTGCTGAGCAACCAGGACCGCAACCCATTCTCACCAACCTACGGCTGTTTTCACCGCGACTACTGGCTGGATAAGACGTCCGACTTTCCCGACGCGGTGCGCCAGTTTGCTACCCACGCGCTGGCGCTGGTCTACACCCACGATTTCCCAGGGAACATCTACCGGGGGCAGCCGAAAATTCGCGACTGGGCCATTGCCGGGCTGGACTACTGGGCGCGGATACAGCACCGCGACGGGTCGTTTGATGAATTTTACCCCTACGAGCGCGGGTGGGTGGGTCCCTCCGCGTTCACCACCTTCACCAGCATCGAGTCCTGTATGCTCCTCAAAGACCATCTCCCCGGTGCGGTCGCGGAGCGCGTCCACCAGGCTATCCGGCGGGCCGCCCACTTCATCAGCCGTGGCGAAACGGAAGAAGACCACCTGGCAAACCACCACGCCATGGCGTGCCTGGCGGTCTGGAAAGCCTATCGGTTGCTCGGAGATGCGGCCCTGAAAGCGGGCTACCAGCAGCTCTGGCGCGGCTTCCTGCGCTACCACCACGAGGGGGAGGGTTGGTCACGCGAGTACGACGGCGTGGACCCTGGCTACCTCTCGGCAACGGTCTCGTTCCTCGCCAAGATTTACCAGGACCACCCCGACGCGGAACTCCTGCGCGTTATCCAGCAGTCGGTGGAGTTCAGCAGCTACTTCGTCTATCCCAACGGCTTCTATGCGGGGAGCATGGGGAGCCGCAACACGCTCCATTTCTACCCCCACGGCTACGAGATAGTCGCCCGTGCTATCCCGCTGGCCGCCGCCATGGCCGAAAAGATGCTGCGCAGCCTCTCGGAGGGGAAGCTCGTGCCTCCGGAAATCATCTCTGATCGCTACGTGGTGTATCGAGTGCCAGAGTTTTTGCAGGCCTATCTGGACTATACGCCGCGCCCCGCTGAACTGCCACCCCTTCCCTATGAGCGGGAGCCTTTCACGCGCTATTTTCCGGGGGCGCGGGTGTTTGTGGCAACGCTCCCCGAACGCTACGTCGTTGCCAACCTTGCCAAAGGGGGGGTAGTGAAAATCTTCGACCGGCAGCGGGGAACGCTGCTGCTGAACGACTGCGGCTTGATTGGGAAGCTGGCGAATGGGCGGGTCGTCACCTCGCAGTGGATTGACCCGTCCTACCGCTGTGAGGCGGACGAGCAGGGATGGACCGTCAGCGGGCATCTGCACGCGGTGCCATCGCACAAGCTGTTCACCCCGCTGAAGCAGGTGCTCTTCCGCAGTGCGCTGGTGGCAATGGGCTGGAATCCCGCGTTTTCGCACCGTCTCAAGGGGACCATCCGCAAGACGCTGATGCTCGGCCAGCGGCCCGTGCCGCTGCATTTTCGCCGTTCGCTCCGCCTGAACGCGCACGAGCCGCTCACCCTGCGCGACGAACTGTGGGCTGCGGGGGAGGGCGAAGTCCGTTCGTTGTCGGTTGGAGATGAATTCTTTGTGCGCTATGTGCCGCAGAGCCGCTATTTCCAGAGCCAGGAGCTAGATATCCAGGGGTACACGCTGAGCGACGGGCATATCCAGGCGCTCAATCAGCGCCAGCGTTTGCAGATTGAGCAGCAGGTGGTGGCGGTAGGGGCGCAGCCGGCCGGTGCATTCGCGGTGAACGTCCGGGTGCGAGCGCCAGAAGCTGGCGAGATGGAGCAGGCGGGGCCGGTGCCCTTTGGGGTCTACGACGTGGACTACTACCATGGTCGCCAGCGGAAGCCCCAACTTATCTATCGCCTGAAACGGCGCACTGACGAGGTCGAGGCGGCATTGCGGTGCTACCATGATGGACGGCTCCAAGTGATCGTGGATGTTGGCACTGCTGACGGGTTGATGTTGCAGCAGCTTCGACAGCGCATGGGGTCGCTGACATTCCTGGGGTTTGACCTGAGTCTGGGGTTGCTGAAGGTCCATCCGGTTGACGGGGTGCTGAAGTCGCAGAGCGATGCCCTGGTGATGCCGGTGCGAGATAGCGTTGCTGATGCCGTGATTGCGACCGCGGTGATCGAGCATGTGCCCGATGCCGGGGCGATGCTGCGTGAGTGTGCCCGGATGCTGCGGCCTGGCGGCCTGCTGGTGATGACCACGCCCGACCCACTGATGGAGAAGATTTCTTCCCGCATTGGCTTGCTCAAGGAAGCAGGACACCAGGAGACACTGAACCTGTCCCAGTTGTGCGAGCGCTCCGAAGCCGCCGGTTTTCAGGTGGTCGAGGCAAAGAAGTTTATGTTTTCGCCGGTGGGTTTTCCCGCGGAGAAGCTGATTGAGCGGGGGATGCGGGCGGTCGGGCTGGACCTGGTGATGGCGAATCAACTGGTGGTGGTGCGGAAGGTCTGATGCTTGCTTCTGTTACTCACTGGCTGCGGAGGCGGGGGCTACGGCTGGTCGGGCTTGCGCTGCTGGTTTTTCTGCTCATCCAGATTGACCTTGCTCGTCTGGTGCAGGTACTCCGGGCAACCAACCCGGTTCTGTTTGCCGTGGCAGTTGGTACCATCCTGCCGATGATAGGCACCAAGACAGTCCGCTGGCTGCGCATTCTGCATGCTCAGGCTATCCCATATCGTCTCCAACCCGCTTTTCTGGCCTATCTCGGCAGCATGTTCGTCGGGTTGCTCACCCCTGGCCGCCTGGGCGAGTTTGTCAAGGCCCTGCACGTCAGCCGCGACTGCGGGGTGCCGCTAGCGCGGGCTTTCTCCAGTGTGCTGGTGGACCGGCTCTACGACCTCTACCTGCTGCTCATCGTCGGCAGTGCGGCCCTGCTGACGCTCGTTCACAGTGGCGCGGAACTGCTGACGCTGGTGGTATCGGTCGGGGCACTGACGGTCCCGCTGGCGCTGTTCCTCTCGGACCCGGCCTTCGCCTTTGCCCAGCACCTCGGTCGCCGCTTCGGACGGGTGGGGCAGCGCGTCTTTGCTACCGATGGGTGGCTGGTTGAGATGCGCAATGGGATACGCCAGCTTTCGCCGCGCAGCGTGGTGCTGGCAACTGCGCTGACGGTGGTGTCCTATGGTATCTTCTTCGGACAGTGCTACCTACTGGCGCTGGCGCTGAAGATGCCGCTTTCCTACGTGGAGGTGAGCTACGCCGTGGCGATTGGCAGCCTGGTGACCCTTCTGCCCATCTCTATCTCTGGCCTGGGTACCCGCGAGGCCAGCATCATTGCCTACCTGGGCACCGCCGGCATCCCCGCCGAAACAGCCCTGGGGTTCTCCATCCTGGTCTTCACAACGTTCTATCTCAGCGGGGGGTTGATGGGGGCTGTGGCCTGGTGGGTGCAGCCGGCCCCGCTGGATCGCGTGCGTGCGGCAAAGGGATTCCCGGAATAATAGAGAGAGCGTTGCTGTTGTCTGCCCGGAACCTCCCCGGAACTTCCCCCCCCCCCCAGAACTTCCCCCTGGATAGGAACCGCAAGCCATGGTATCATGGTCGAGAAACAACATGGTTCATATATTTTAAGACAGGGATGTGTTCATGGACAATAATCCGTGCCCGTTTTGTCACAACCCCGTGAGTGCGACCTCGGTCTACTGCCCATCCTGTGGAGAACTCAGCCTCTTGCAGGGCAAATATCGTATCACCGGGTTGCTTGGGCAGGGCGGGTTTGGCGTGGTCTATGAGGCGCAGGATACCTACCTGACCCGCCGATATGCCATTAAAGTCATCAATGCCAAAACCCGGACCGCGCAGGAAGCCATCAAAGCCGAGGCGAACATCCACGCCCAATATGCCCGCTCCCTCGCGTTCATGCCCGAAATCTACGATATCTGCGAACTGGGCATGCGTATCGCCCTGGTGATGGAATTCATCGAAGGGCAATCGCTCGACGCGCTGCTCGACCAGCAAGGCGCGTGGTCCGTTCCCGAGGTCGAAGCGTTTCTGGATACCATGCTTGGATACCTGGGGCAGCTCCACGCGGTTGGCATCGTGCATCGGGATATCAAGCCTGCCAACATCAAAGTGCGCCCCGACAACAGCTACGCCCTGCTCGATTTTGGCATCTCGAAGCAGCAAACCCAGGGGGCAACGCTCACCGGAGCCAAAGCGCTCTCCATCTTCTACTCCCCCCCGGAGCAGATGAAAGGGCTACCCACCGATGCCCGCTCCGACTTCTACAGCCTGGCTGCCACGGCCTACCACCTGCTGGCGGGGCTACCCCCGCCCGGTGCCGATGTGCGAGAAACCAGCGAGTCAAGCCTGCCGCTGCCGCGCCAACTGGCGCGAGGGGAATCGCCAGCGCTGGCGAAAACGCTGCAAGCCATGATGGAAATGGACCCGCTCAACCGTCCGCCAGACGCCCGGACTGCCCAGGCCTTGCTGAAGGGAGAACTGGCAACCGTCCCGTCGTGGTCGTCGGCGGGTCTGGCGACCATCGCCATTGCCCCGTCGCCCACGCGGCCCTCCTCCCCTGCTGCGCCGATGTCACCGCCAGCGCCAGCACCGGCCCCGCTTACTCCTCCTCCGCCACTGCCCCAGACCGGGGAACAACCCGTCACGGCCCCGCCGGCCCCGCCGTCTTTCTCGCCCACCACTTCACCTTCACCGCCAGCTTCGCCGCAGACCGAACCACCGCCTTCTATCCCCCTGTCGGACCAGGAAACCATTCCCGTTCCGTCGCTCCAGCAGCGGAGGGAACAGGCCAGAGCGGCCCCGCCTCCGCCGTTGCCTTCGCCCCCGTCGCCGCGAGCCGAACCGCCGTCTGCTGAACCACCGCGTCGGGACGAACCACCAGCGCCAGAGCCTCCCCGCCGTCGGCAGCACATCGTCCGGCCTGCGCC
>JAAUSY010000150.1 GCA_012032475.1 Chloroflexaceae bacterium | reverse complement strand
GCTACGGGTCCATCGGGCGCAGGTCATCACCCGCCCGCGGCGGGGAAACATCAACGCTATCAGCAGTCGGCATTGCTCCCATTCTAATGGGGAATGCAAGATTTCGCGATGGTTTTGGTAACTGTTATAATGACCGCGTATGAGCAACCTTGCGATTCGAGTTGAAGGGCTTTCGAAGCAGTATTTCATTGGGAAGCAGCAAGAGCGCTACGTTGCCCTGCGCGATGTGCTGACGAACGCCATGAGCGCTCCCTTCCGCCGCGCCATGTCGCTGCTGCGGGGGCACGCCTATGGGGCCGCCGAACTGAACGAAGAAATCTGGGCGCTCAAGGATGTGTCGTTTGAGGTGAGGCGCGGCGAGGTCGTTGGCATCATCGGGCGCAACGGCGCGGGCAAGAGCACCCTGCTCAAAATTCTCTCGCGCATCACCGACCCCACCAGCGGCTACGCCGATGTGTACGGGCGCGTGGGGGCACTGCTGGAGGTGGGCACGGGCTTCCACCCCGAACTGACCGGGCGCGAAAACGTCTACCTCAACGGCTCCATTCTGGGCATGAAGCGCCAGGAGATCAAACGCCGGTTTGATGAGATGGTGGCCTTTGCCGAAGTTGAGCGGTTCATTGACACCCCCGTGAAACACTATTCGAGTGGGATGCAGGTGCGGTTGGCCTTCGCCGTCGCGGCCCACCTGGAGCCGGAGATTCTCGTGGTGGACGAGGTACTGGCCGTGGGCGATGCCACCTTCCAGAAGAAGTGCCTGGGCAAGATGGGCGACGTGACGAAAGAAGGGCGCACGGTACTTTTCGTGAGCCATAATATGGGGGCGGTCGAAGGCTTGTGCCAGCGTGCCATTGTGCTGAATAGCGGGGCAATAGTCGCGGATGAACCTGCCCCAAAAGCGATAGAGAAGTATCTCCAGCTCGGAGCCGTTCCGGAGGGAAGCGTCCAGAGCCTCCTGTCCCACCCCGGCCGCCGCCCCGGCAGCGAAGTGGTGTTGCAAGAGGTGCGCATCCTGACCGATGGCTACGAATCCAACGAACTCCGCATGGGGGGAAATCTCAAAATCATCACCTCATTCAAGCGGGACCGGCCAATTACCAATATGCGTTTCGGGGTGTCCATTGAGAATTATATGGGGCAGCGGGTGGCCGTGTTTTCTCCAACTATAAACGCCACGGATCTCTTACGGGGGTCTCCGCAGCAGGGTGAAATTACCTGCGATATCCCACGATTACCCCTCATTCCGGGCATGTATTTCATCTCGTTAATTATTGGAATCGGTAGCCGGGATATAGATCGGGTTGACCAGGCCGTCCAGTTTCATGTCGAAACCGCAGATGTCTTTGGAAGCGGGTTTACTTTTCTGCAACGCCACGGCGTCTTCTATGAAACCGCAACGTGGCAGGTTTCCATTACCGAATGAGCGCCACCCCGGACGCCTCTATGCAACACCTTCAACCGTATCAAGTTCGAGGCCCGCAAAGCGCACCGCGAGCTTTCTGGGGAACAACCATCCAACCCCAACGGTGGTCGGCCATTCAACGATACACCCCGCCGGGGGTTCCCATTCTCGATCTGGGGGCCGGACGGGGAGCCTACGTTGAAGCCCTTGGCTCCCTGGGGTTCTCCGTAGTGGGGGTGGATGTCTATCGCTACCCGGAGTGGCACGACCGACCCCAGGGGATCTTCGTCAATGCAGCGGCTTCCGACCTGCCCTTTGACGACAAACGCTTCCACACGACCATCTCCTTTGAAGTGCTCGAACACTGCCCCGAACCCCACCTGGTGCTCCGGGAAATTGCCCGATGCACCACCGACCGACTGATTTTCTCCGTCCCGAATTGTAATCTGGACAACGCGCTCAGAAAATATAACCTGGCACTGTTTCACTGGACCGACCCGACACATTGCAATTTCTTTACCAAAGATACGCTGCAATCTTTCCTGGTTCAGGAAAACTTCACGGTACTTGAAATGACCGATGCCGTTCAGATCATCCCCAACAACTATTTCTGGGACACGCTTCGCATACCCAGACGGGCCGCGAATGTCATGAAAAAGGTGTGCAAGCGTCTCAATCTCGTGGAGACCTATTGGAGTTCCATTCTGGTGGTCGCTGAGATACCAGGCTCAAGGTGAATACCCGGCGCAGGAGGGTGAGATGATAAGAAAAATGCTGCCAACCCCCATGAAAAAGATTCTCAGGAGGGTGCGTGCCCTGTGGATGCCACGGCGGCGCGTTTCCCGTGAGCGAAGGGAATCAAACCGCTGGCTTGCGCAGCATACCCCCGCTATTTCAGGGCGCGTACTATCCATTGGGAGCGGGGATGACTACGATAGAGAAGGGAAAAGGTATCGAGATTATTTCCCCAACTGTTCGGCATACATCACCTCAGAAGTGACGATGGGTTTTGGTACGAGCATGCTGGCCGATATCAGGTGCATGCCGTTTGCCAAAGGCTCAATAGACTGCATTTTTTGCAGCGGTGTACTTGAGCACGTTGATGATTGGCAATCGGGACTGCGCGAGATGACGTATTTGCTGAAGCAAGGAGGTATTCTGCTGCTTGGGTTGCCTTTTCGGCAACCTATTCATATGGCTCCCTATGACTACTGGCGATTTACGGAATATGGTATTCGATATATGCTCCAGCAGGATTACGATATTCTCGATCTTGCCAATATCAATGTCAACCAACAAAATTTCCCGGCTACCTACTGGGTAAAAGCGAGTAAACGATAACGATGAACGAGAAGGAACAACCCTATGATGCCCCGGAACCAGGAAAAAAAACCGTCCCCCCTCCGCGTCCTGATAGTCTGTGACCGGGAATACTGGGTCCTCTGTGAAGTTGCCAGGAATCTGCAACGGGTGCTTTCGTCAGATGACATGCACATCACCGTGCTGGTCGAAATCCAGGAGGATATCGAATATCTCTACACCCAGGAACAATTGCGCCATGACGTCATTCACCTGCTCGGTCTGGGCAGCCTCTACTATCAGCACCAGCGCCTGTTTCTCCCCTGCGTTGCAACCCTCTGGCACATGGAAGAGTGGACCCGGTTTGATGCGACTATCTATCGAGCTGACACGCTCTTTGTTTGTTCCCAACAGTGGATAGACCTATCGAAAGACCACATTCCGACGGGCCTGCCGGTCCGCCGGATGCGGTATGGCGTTGACAGCGCCCGGTTCTCGCCCGACCCCACCGCACGCCCGCAATTGCTCCAACAGAGCGGCATTGCGAATACGACCCTGGTGTTCGGGTTTTCGGCCAACGTGGAGGGAACAACGGCGCACCGAAAGGGTCTGGACCGCCTCTGGGAATGTTTCCTGTGTTTGCAGGAAGTCCGCGATATTCCCTTCCTCATCTATATCATCGGACGTGGATGGTCGCCGGAGAAGATTCCTGCGACGCTGCAACCGGTGACACAGGTGGGTTCGCTCATTGATATCGAGAGTCCGCAACTCCCCCGATTCTACGCCAGCCTGGACTACTATATCTGCACCAGCCGCATGGAGGGTGGCCCCTACCCGGTGCTGGAAGCGATGAGTTGCGAGCGGGTGGTCATCTCTACGGAAGTTGGGGTCGTGCCGGAGATAATCACCCACGGCGAGAATGGCTTTCTCCTTCGCGAGGATAGCCTGGTGGAGGACTTTGTAGAGAGTGTTCAGCGCACTGCCCCGACGCGGCCCGACGGGCGGCTCTGGGTCGGGCCGCCCGCGAGGCCATCGTGCGGGACTATTCCTGGGATACAGCGGTCCAGGCGGAGGCCTATGAAGAAGCCTATCGCAGCGCCATTCGGGTCTATCGCGAAAGGCCCCTCCGGGAGCGGCTGAGCTACATCGTTCGGGGAATGTATCGCGGAATCAAGGGGAAACTCCGAGGCGTTCGCCGCCGATTCCGGTGACCTGTTCGCCGTATCCTCGCGTCGCTCCCGTGATGTGAGATGTGAAAGGTTGTCTATGCTGAAATCCGGTCTGAAAAAACTCATCCAACTCTCTGGCTTCGATGTCGTGCGCTATCAGGAGCCAGCCGCGTCACCGTTCCCCCCCGACTTTGAGCCGCGTGATATTGAGATTTTGCGGGCCGTTGCGCCCTACACGATGACTTCCCCGGAGCGGCTCTTTGCCCTCGTCCAGGCCGTCCGGTATGTTGTACAGGGCGATATCCCCGGTGCCCTGGTCGAATGCGGTGTGTGGCGCGGTGGCAGTGTGATGGCGGCAGCATTGGCGCTGTTGCAGATGAATCGGGAGGACCGGGCGCTGTACCTCTTCGATACCTTTGAGGGCATGTCGTCGCCAGATGAGCAAGATGTCACGCTGCACGGTGAGGCAGCATCGGCTATCCTGCAAAACCCTGAGCACCCCAGATTTCGGAACGTTTTTGCCTATGCGACGCTGGACGAAGTGAGAGCCAATGTGCAGCAAACGGGGTATGACCAGGCAAACATCCACTTTATTCAGGGCAAAGTAGAAGATACAATTCCCGAACAAGCCCCCGAAACCATTGCGCTGCTGCGCCTGGATACCGACTGGTACGAATCAACGAAGCACGAATTGGAGTATCTGTTTCCGCGCCTTTCGCCGCACGGGGTGCTCATCATTGATGACTATGGACACTGGCGGGGTTGTCGCCGGGCCACCGATGAATACTTTGCCCGCGAGAACCTACCTATCCTGCTCAATCGCATTGATTACACCGGGCGCATTGCCGTCAAGCAAGGATAGCTCACTGCGATGAACGTCACCTTCTGTGCCTATGATCTCCCCGATTACGTCGGTGGGCCAAACACCTGGCTGCGCCGCATCCTGCCGGAGTTGCGGCAGCGCGGGGTTGAGCCGCGGGTGCTGTTCCTGTTGTACAAAAAGGCCCGGTCACAGGATGAATACCCAACACTCACAGCCCTGCGCCAGGCGGGGTTCGATTGCCGGGCTATTCCCAGGCCGTATTACACCGAGCAGCAGGTGCGCTGGCTGCTCGAACAACTGGCCGACGACCCGCCGGATGTTTTCGTGCCCAACCTGGCACTGGCCGGGTTCTATGCCGCCAGGTGGGTGCGCGAGGCGGGCATCCCCACGGTCGGGCTGCTGCGGGCAGACAACCCCTTTCATCTCGCCGTGCTCGATGCATTTGTGGCCGGCGACCCCGCCTACCGTCTATCGGCGCTGGTGTGCGTCTCACGCTACCTGGAGCACCTGGCCCGCCACCGCAGCCCGACAGACGTGGTGGTAGCGCGTATGCCGAGCGCGGTGCCAATCCCCGAAAAGACCGCCCAGGCACCTGCCCATCAACTGCGTTTGATGTATTCGGGCAGGCTCGTTGAGGTGCAGAAACGTATCTCTGAGGTGACCCGTGCGCTGTGCCAGGTGGTCCACGAAGTGCCCGGCACGGTCGCCGATATCTATGGAGAGGGCAAAGACCGCTCTGCGGTTGAGCGCATTTTGCGAACCCACGGAGCAGGAGCGCCGGTCCAACTGGTGGGTCCCGTAGATAGCAGTGCCATCCAGGAACATATGCTTCAGCACCACGTCATCGTGCTGCTTTCTGATTTCGAAGGGTTGTCGGTGGCGGTGATGGAAGCGATGGCCTGCGGGTTGGTGCCGGTCTGTTTGCAGATGCGTACGCAGTTTGATGAACTGGTCGAAGACAACGTGACCGGGCTGGTGGTGCAGGACCGGGGCGACAGCTTTGTGGCGGCCATCCGCCGCTTGCGAGAGGAGCCGGGGTTGTGGGAGCGGCTATCGCAGGCGGCCCGCGCCAGAGTGGAGCAGGAATTTTCTATTCAGGTCGTCGCTGACCGTTGGGTCGAACTGCTGCAACAGTTGCAAGGTGCTGCGACCACTCGGCAGCAGATGGCTATTCCCCGGCAACTTGACCTGCCGCCCGTTCACCGGGGCCTGGCGAATGAGGACTATCGGCAACCTCCGGCCCACCTCATACCGGTTGCGCTGGCCCAGCGGCTCGTGAGAAGCCTCAAAAATCGGCTGTCCCGCTATGCTGGCCTGGTGCGCCGGTAACCAGGGGACGGGGAGGTCAGCAAGGGGCCAGCGAAGCGCCAGCGAAGAAGAGGACGACACCCAGATGAACCAGCGAGCGACGTGTATCGTCACGCCAAGCGAAGACTTCTATTCCGAAACCTTCATCCGCGCCCACGTCGAGCGCCTGCCGCGCCCGGTCCGGGTTCTCCAGCGGCGCTGGGTGCCCTTCTACGTCCGAGATGCACGCCACCTGCCTTCCACCATTCGGAAGGTAGCAGCAGGGCTGTGCCGGCTCTTCCGGGCCTCCCCGCAGGCTATCCACTTCCAGGTGGCGCTGCGGTTCCTCCAGGTTCATCGGGTCCGGGTGGTGCTTGCCGAGTATGGGCCAATCGGGGCTTCGATGCTTGAGGTGTGTGAACGGGCCGGGGTTCCGCTCATCGTTCACTTCCACGGCTACGATGCCTACGTGCAAGCCGTCCTGGAGGAGCACCACGAGGTATACCAGCGCATGTTTGCCGCGGCGCGGGGTATTATTGCCGTCTCGCGGGATATGGAAGCCCGGCTGCGCTCGCTCGGCGCTCCCCGCGACCGGCTGTACTACAACCCCTATGGAATTGACCCGTACCTCTTCACCTCCGCCAACCCGGCCAGCAATCCTCCGGTGTTTGTCACCGTCGGGCGCTTTGTGGAAAAGAAAGGCCCCCACAAGACCCTGTATGCCTTCCGCAAGGTTCTGGACGCCTGCCCCGACGCCCGGCTGGTGATGATTGGCGGCGGAAAGCTCTGGGGAGCCTGCCAGCACCTTGCCCAGGCGCTCAACGTGGCCGACCACGTGACCTTTGCCGGCCCGCGCTCGCACCCGGAGGTTGCCGCCACGATGCGCAGCGCCCGCGCCTTCGTGCAACATTCGCTCAGGGCCAGCAACGGCGACTCCGAAGGAACCCCCGTCGCGGTGCTGGAGGCGGGGATGACGGGTTTGCCCGTGGTTGCCACCAGGCACGCCGGCATCAAGGACGTGGTGCGCCACGAAGCCACCGGCTTCCTGGTGGATGAAGGGGACATTGATGGGATGGCCGAGGCGATGATTCGCCTGGCCCGCGATGCGGCGCTGGCGGCAGACCTGGGCAGACAGGCGCGGGAACACGTTCAGCACCACTTTTCGATGGACCGGAGCATTGCCACCCTTGCGCGTATTCTCGAAGAGGCCGCCAGACCATGATGACCCGGAACACACAGAACGCCCACCAGAACGATTTTCTCTCGCCACGCTGCACGCCGACCACCCTGGACACCTGGCTGTGGCGGAGCGCTATTGTTCAGGCATTGCGCGAAACCCTGCCGCATTTCTCCGGCACCTTGCTCGACATTGGCAGCGGCAACCAGCCCTACCGGCCGCTGGTGCTGGCCCCACCGAGCCGGGTCAGCACCTACCTGGCACTTGATATTACCGGGAAATATCAGCGCCCGGACATCAGGTGGGACGGGCAGGCTATCCCGCTCCGTGACTCGTCGGTGGACGGGGCAATGGCAACGGAGGTGTTCGAACACTGCCCGCAGCCCGAACGGGTTATGGCCGAGGCGCTGCGCGTGCTCCGGCCGGGCGGGTTGCTGTTCTTCACCGTCCCCTTTCTCTGGCCGCTCCACGATGTCCCCTACGACGAGTACCGCTATACGCCTTTTTCGCTGGAGCGGCTCTTGCGCGGGGCTGGCTTTGTCCAGGTGGCAACCAAGGCTCCAGGCGGGTGGGACTGGAGCATGGCACAGATGATGGGGCTGTGGGTGCGGCGGCGCTGGTCGGTGCAGGAGCGCCGGTTGCCCGCGCAGGTGCAGTTCGTTCTGAAACCGACGCTTTCTCTGCTGCTCCTGCCCATCGTCTGGGGGTTGTCGAAGGGAGACACCCCCCAGAACCACTTCCATTTCGATGGGATGATACCCGGCCTGGTGGGGACGGCGAGAAAGCCGCCCGTGGTGGGTGATACCAGCGGCGAGTGACAAGTAGAGCTAAGCGAACCACTGCGCTCCATGCTCAATGACTACGTTCCCCTGGCACTGGCAATCAACACAGAGAAAGCCCGTTCGGAGTTCATCATTGCGCCGGTGCTGGCGGAGGTGCGGCGATTGATGCACTATCAGGTGAGCCTGTTCTCCGGCGTTGAGTTGGTGGTTGAGCCAGAAGAGGGGTTGACCGGCCCGTGTGATTTTGTCCTGTCTTGCTCCGCCCGCCAGTTTGTGCTGACCGCGCCAGTACTGCTGGTGGTCGAAGCCAAATGCGACGATATCAACAGCGGGTTGGGGCAGTGCGTTGCGGCGGTGGTGGCTGCGCAGCGCTTCAACGAGCGCCAGGGCAACCCCACAACCCCCATCCATGGCTGTGTCACCACTGGGAACCTCTGGAAGTTCCTTGAGCTTGCAGGGAAGGTCGTGGCCTTTGGGCAGGGGGAGTATCACATTGGGCAGGCCGGAAAGATAGTTGCCGTGCTGCTTTCGATACTCAAGCGCCACCAGGGAGGGGATGGGGACACCGGCGGTGCGTGACGAAGCCTCCCTGCCATCACCCACCGCCGGTGCAGGTGCATTCCGCTGCCTACTGGAATCTCCTCTTCCCGGTTCCCTCTTTCCTAGTACGATTCCATGATGTGGCGCATCTTTGCCAGTTCCTCTGGCGTTGGCCGGACCCACTGCTCAACCCCCAGGTCACGCAGCACCTCCTGGCCCTTCTCGTCGGTGTGCATCCCCAACAAGACCTGTTCGATGCCTTCCCGCCGGTCTGTGGCGTTGTGTCCAACCAGGATATTGTGGAAGGCCACGCGTTCATCGGAGATGTGGAAGGCCCTGACCATCCCCTTCCCCTGCTCAGATAATCCATCGTACGTATCTTTGTAGATCAGCCCGAACTGGCACTCCCCCCGCCATAGACAGCTCACCACCGCTGTCCAGGATTCGTGGTTCATAATGCCTGCCGGAACAATTCCCCGTTCCTTAAGGATGTGCAAAGCCAGTTTGGTGGGTTGCAAACTCTCGACACTGGCAATCTGGACTCCCTGGAGCGTCTCCAGGGTCGGGGCGGCTATCTCCAGGTTCGACAGAAAGACCACCTCATCATGGATGTTGATGGGGCGGACCAGCACCGTCATCCCCTGGGCCATCAGGTTCAGCGTATCGGATGGGTTGGCATACACGACATCGGCGGTGTCAAGGTTGGCATGAAAGTCGGCAAAATCCAGGGCAATCTCAAAGTGCGGGTGGCAATCCATCTTCTGCGCGCAATATTGCACGAAGCGAAACCAGCGGTCCGGGTTGGTGGCAGTATCGTGGGGGCAAACCTGCACATTCAATGTACTACTCATGGGCATACCTTTCTCTCTGTTTCCTCAATAGCTCCAAACCTATCCTTGCTCGGCTTCTGTTTCCTCATCCGGCAAGCTCGACGTAATCCGCTCCAGTAAAGTGAGAAGAATCGCCTTCACATTGACTCGGTCGGTGGCAATGCAGGGAAGCACCGGGATATGCGGCGGCAGGCTGAGCCGCCGCCGCACATAGGCCGGGGGCAGCGCCGCGGGGTCATCCTGCTTGTTGGCCGCAACCAGAAAGGGCGCGTCGGTAATTTTGGCAAAGCGGTCCATCAGGTTGCGGGTTTCGGGAAACTTGGCCGGACGGCAGCTGTCAACCATCACAATATAGCCCAGGCACCCCATAGCCAGGTGCTCCCACATATAGTCAAACCGCTCTTGCCCCGGCGTGCCGAAGAGGTAGAGCGTGACGTGCTCGTTAATGGCGATGGTTCCAAAATCCAGCGCGACGGTCGTTTGCGCCTTCACTTCCTTTTCTTCGTCCAGGGTCGTGGCAACGTCCGTGCTCACCGTTTCAATGTCACTGATCGAGTTGATAAACTGGGTCTTCCCGGCGGCAAAGCTGCCGGTTATCACGATTTTGAGTTGCTGCATCGTCCCCTCTCCTGCGTTACAGATCACGAACGCGACGCATAATGGCGTTCATCAGACCTCGACCGACCGATGGCCGACGATTGCCCGCCGATGGAACCCCGGCGTTCGTCAAGGTCACCTCCAGACTCTTCGCCGGTGAAGCGCGTTCCAGGTCGGATCGGTCCGGGCGGGTTGGAGGGGTTGGTGGCTGCGATGGTGGCGCGATCTCCACCAGACCAATTGCCAGCAGTTCTGCCGCAATGCGGATCGCTCGCTCAGAGGGTATCCCCGTTGCCTCGCAGATAGCCCGCAAGTTCTGACTGCTGGCAACCTGGCTCAAGACCCGCCATTGATCCACATCGAGGCTCACGCCGCTTTCGGCGCTACTGGGCAGGGCCGCCAGTTGCAATTCCGTATCCAGGGTAATCGAGTGGTAGGGCATCGAACGGACCGGGTCGGCCCGGCGGCGCATCCCCTCCAGCACCAACCATTCGGCATCATGCTCAACCCGCACTGGCCGCCTATCGGTGGCTATCTCGTGGCGAAAGATAAAATCGGCACTGTCCCAGTTCAACATCTGAAGCACCGCTTCATCGCTGGCCGCCATCACGGTGCGCTCTGGTCCTTGCACAATGAACGCGTCTATCAGGCGTCCTTCTGAAACATAGATCACCCCCCGATCCACCTCTCTGGTGAGAATCAGCACTCCCGACTTTGGCCCCATCCGAAAGACTTGAAAAATGTCGCTCAACGACATGTCGTGTAGTGTGCCTTCAAGTGCCATATCTGCTATCCTTTTGCGCAATCACCCACATCACCACCACGTCTCGTCCTGAATTTTTCTGCCGGAAAGCCAGCGTCCGTCCCGGTACCTGCCTGGTTCAACGCAGCAAATAGGGAACTTCGCTCCCGCTGCTTTGCGGTCTGGAACCCCGCCAGGTTCTCCAACGACCAACGTCGCACAGGCTTCTTCCTGCGACTGATATCAGGTAAGCCGCCTGTGTGACGTTGGCGAAACAACCTTACCGGGGATGGCAACGGATGACTTGCGTTCGTCACCCATGGCGAGCATGGTCTCTGCTCTCGCTTGCGCTCAACTACCCCTTGCCGGCCAGCAGCAGGCGGGCCAACCGTTCTCCTCCCACCAGTTCCGACAGATGCTTGAGCTGGTTGTTCTCATAGGCCTGGTTAAAGACCGCCACATCGAGCGCCAGCACCTTGCGAAACGCCGTGAGCGCCTGCTCGGGCCGGGGGCTTTGCCGCGCTACCTCCTCACCAAAGGGGATAATCACATCCAGCATCGCCAGCGGATAGCGCACCGGCAAGCCGATACGCACATGGATGTGCCCGATTTGCATCCGCTGACGGGTATAGGCTTCATCATAGGTGCCGCTGAACAACTCGACGAACCAGGTGCCGAGCATCGAATGCATGCGTTCGGTGCTCAAGCCCTGCAAATATTCCTGCGTGTTCTGATGTTTCAGCAGCCGGTCATAGAACATGTCCGTCATTTTGGGAGCCATCGCACGGGCCTGGTCTGCCAACCCACCCAGCAGGGCCTTCTCCTCATCGCTCAGCCCCATCAGGGCGACCAGTTCGGAGAGAATAGCTTCGTCCTTGATTTTCCAGCTCTCACGCTCCTCAGCCATACCGAAACCTCCTTGTTCCCCCCCAGGGGTCCGACGACGTGGGGGATTGCTCTGCTCTACCTTCTCGTGACCAGACTACAGCACTTTGCCAATCTCTCGCGCCGCTTCCCGTGCTTCCAGGCGCACCATCCCCAGGTTGGCCCCTGACGAAGGTTGATCGCCAGCAAGCTCTGGTCTCCGGCCGCGCACCATAAACAGGCCGTTGTCG
>JAAUSY010000149.1 GCA_012032475.1 Chloroflexaceae bacterium | reverse complement strand
AGATGAGTGTTTTGCCACCTGAACAAATATTCGCTGCTCACCCTATCCACCCTGCCCCCCGGTCGGGCAAAAAGTGAGGATCACGCGCATTATGGACATGAAACGGAATCAGCTTGGAACGAGCGACCTGTCTATCACGCCCATCGGCGTCGGGACCTGGGCGATTGGCGGGAGCGGTTGGGCCTATGCCTGGGGGCCGCAGAACGACCGGGAGTCGCTGGCGGCCATCCACCGCGCCCTCGACCTTGGTCTGAACTGGATTGACACTGCGCCGGTCTATGGGCTTGGACACGCGGAAGAAATTGTGGGGCGGGCCGTGCGGGCGCGCTCCGACCGGCCGCTGGTCTTCACCAAATGTACCCGGCTCTGGGACCAGGCAGGCAACCCCTATGGCAACCTGAAAGCAGCGTCCATCCGGCGCGAGGTCGAAGACAGCCTGCGGCGGTTGCAGGTGGAGGTTATTGATCTCTACCAGGTTCACTGGCCCGACCCGGAAGAGGATATTGAGGAATGTTGGAGCACCATGGCCGACCTGAAGGCGGAGGGCAAAGTCCGCTTCATTGGCGTATCGAATTTCAATGTGGCCCAGATGCGCCGGGCCGGGGCGCTGGCTCCCAGCACCTCGCTCCAGCCGCCCTATTCGCTGCTCAACCGCGATATTGAGGGCGAGATTCTAGGGTTCTGCCAGCAGCATCGTATCGGGGTGCTCGCCTATTCTCCGATGATGCTCGGCCTGCTGTCGGGCACGATGACGCGTGAGCGGGTTGCGGCCTTTCCTCCCGATGACTTTCGACGCAATCACCCGCAGTTTCAGGAACCAAACCTCTCTCGCAACCTGAAGCTGGTCGAACTGCTGCGCGATATTGGCTCCCACCACCAGGCCTCGCCCGCCGAGGTTGCGATTGCCTGGACCCTGCACCATCCCGCGGTCACCGCGGCAATTGTGGGGGTTCGCCACCCGGCCCAGGTGGACGGAGTGATCGGGGCCGCAACGCTTGCGTTGAGCGCCGACGAGCTTGCGACCATCGAGGATTTTTTCGCCAGGGGTCCTGATGCCTGATATCAGTGATGAGTGATAAGTGACGAGTGATGCGCGACGTCTTGCAACGGGGGATACGCTCTCTGGTGGTCTTCTGTCCCCCTGGAATCATCATCGGGGTACTGGCGGCCATAACCATCACCATGACCATGACCACGACCATCGGGGTTGGAACGGGAGGATTCGTTTTGCCCGCCCCGGTGCTGGCAGAACCGTCAATGGGGCAATTCCTCATCCCATCGCGGTATTTTGAGGAGACCGGTCACAATGTTGGCGGGCCGTTTCTGGCCTTCTACGAGTCCCACGAAGCGATTTTCGGCGCTCCCATCACCGAAGTGCTGGAAGAACAGGGGGTGCTGGTGCAGTATTTTCAGTATGGGCGTCTGGAAATGCCGCTCCAGTCTTCTGCTCAGGTTCGGATTACCCCCCTGGGGTCCTTGCTCATGCGGCATCGCTCCGGCGAGCCGGCCTTTGCCCGCCACGAGGCGGGCCCGGCCGAGGTGAGCACCTACTTTCCCTCGACCGGGCACAATCTCAGCCACGCTTTTCGCCCCTTCTGGCAGCGCCATGGGGGGCACCCGGTGTTCGGAGCACCCATCAGTGAGGCGTTCATCGAACCGGACACGCCGGAGGTTCCCCGGTCCACCGTCCAGTACTTCGAGCATGCCAGGCTGCATTATCGGCTGGACCACCCCGGCGCGCCCCCTGCCATCTGGCTCGGACCGCTGGGCGCAGACTACGCGCAGCAGCAAGGGGTTTCGCCCCAGGCGCTTGCTCCGTCCCGTCCGCTGGTGATACTGGGAACCGCCACAATGGATTTCGGCTCCTCGCCTTCCTATGCCCGCAACATTCGCCTGGCCGCCCGGCAGTTCGAGCGGCTCAAGATTTCGCCGGGCGAGGAGGTTTCGTTCCTGGCCGTGGTGGGCGAGCTTTCGCCCCGCACCGGCTACGTAGAGGGTGGAGGAATCGTCAACGGGCGCATCGGGCAGGTGATAGCCGGGGGTATCTGCTACCTTTCGACCGCCATCTACCGCGCCGTCCTGGAGGTGGGGTTGGAGGTCACGGAGCGCCATTCCCATTCGCTGGCGGTTCCTGGTTTCACCGACCCGCCCAATATGGATTCGGCGGTCTTCATGCACGATGGCCGTGGCTACGAAAACCCCTATGATGTGGATTTGCGCTGGCGCAATACGACGCCTGACTCCCTGCTGCTGACCACGGAAATCGTCACCAGGCAGTTGACGGTTTCCATCTGGGGCTACCGCAACGACCACGACTACGATCACGATCACGACCAGGCAACCGCGCCCGATGATGACAACCCGGAGGCGGGGGCCGGGCATCACTCCCGGTGATAGGCCTCTTTCCACTTCCGCCCACAACTCTTGCAGACAATCCGTTCGCCGCGCCGCTTCGTTGTGGCATCAGTAAACGTCTCGGTCACAATCCGCCCCCCACAATCGGGGCATCGCGAACGACTGCCCTTCTCGGCAAACAGCGCGCCGATACCCCCCCCGATGAGGAGGCCCGCGAGCGTGGGGAAAAAGATGGTTCCGATGAGCGGGAAGGAAATTCCCAGAAACACCGAGACGACCAGGGCAACCAGGGCAAGACTGACCAGCAGCACCAGGTTGCCGCAGCCGCGGGCAAAATCCCGCCGGGCGAGCATCAGAAACGACAGGACCAGGCCCGTTCCGAAAAGGACCCACCCCCACCACGCCATCGCCACAACCCACACCGGCCAGTTCACTGCTTGCAGCCAGGCCCAGAATTCCGTTACCTGTTGCATGGTAATACCTTCTTCCTGACCTTCCGACCGTTCTGCTTTGAACGGTGTTTTCTCTAGTATAGCGCGTCGTCCCGGTCCACGTCTATCCCCATTCGGCCCTTTCTGGGAGTTGCGCCATGGGCGCAGACCCCGGTAACGGTTCACCTTCGGGGGCAGCAACCAGGGAATGCCGGCCTCGGGACGGCCCGGAGCGCGAGCGTCTTGCTCGGCTCCGGGCGGTTCCTATCGAAGGTGAACCGTTATCAGACCGTTACCAGAATGAGGGGACTTGCTCCTGGTTGGTGAGGCGTGTATAATTGCGGAGGCAGCACCGGGACTATCCGACGATGCCGCGGACGGGAGAAGAGAGACTGAGAGCATTTTCGTTCTGCTGCGGTTCCCGTTCCATAACCGAACATCCGAGAAAGGAGAGGCCAGACCATGACCATCGCCGGAACCGAGAACGTCAATCCTGCCATCTTCCGCGCCTACGATATTCGCGGGTTGGTTGGGAGCGACCTGACCGAAGAGGTTCTGACCATCCTGGGACGGGCCGCGGGGACCTACTTTCACGAGCGGGGATGGCGCACCTGCGTCGTCGGGCGCGACGCCCGGTGTAGCTCGTGCTCCTTCCAACAGGCCTTCATGGAGGGGTTGCAGAGCACCGGCCAGGAGGTCCTTGACATCGGAGAAGTTCCTACCCCGGTGATGTACTTTGCCGTCGAACACCTTGGCACCGACAGTGGAGTCGTCATCTCCGCGAGTCACAATCCACCGGAGTATAACGGAGTCAAATTGCGCCAGTCCCACCCGGTCTACGGAAGCGAACCACTCTACGGTCAGGCGCTCCAGGACCTCTACCAGATAGCCAGCCGGGGGCAGTTTGTGCAGGGACGGGGGACCCTCCGCCGCACGGACGTCCGGGATGCCTACACCCGGAGCGTCGTTTCGCTGCTCCGCCTCCCGGACCCCTACCTCCGTCCACCGAAGCGTCCGCGGGTCGTGCTGGATGGCGGCAACGGCGTGGCCGGCCCCATCGGGTACCGCGTTCTGGAGGCCATCGGGGCGGAAGTTATCCCACTCTATCTTGAACCTGACGGTACCTTCCCCAACCACCACCCGGACCCGTTGAAGGCCCACAATCTGCAAGACCTGGTTGCCGCAGTACGAACCCATCATGCCGACGTCGGATTCGCCCTGGATGGCGATGGGGACCGCCTGGGAGTGGTTGACGGCAACGGCGAAATCATCTGGGCAGACCGCTACCTCATTGTGCTGGCCCAATACTTGCTGTCCCAACGCCGGGGGGCCGTCGTTTTCGACGTGAAATGCAGCATGGTGCTGGAAGAAGCCATTCGCGCCTTCGGAGGCACTCCGGTCATGTCGAAAACCGGCTACGCGAGTATTTCGGCTATGATGCGCCAGACCAACGCCGTCCTGGGAGGAGAATTGAGCGGGCATACCTTTGCAACCTACCCCGGCCACTACTACGATGATGGGACGTTTGCCGCAGCCCACTTGCTGCGGGCCCTGTGCTACCTCGACCAGGAGGCCGGCGGGACCCCTGCGGATGCCCGAATGCGTTCGCTTACCGATATCCTTTCTCCCTACCCGGCGCTCCCCTCAATCATGGAAGACCGACTTCGTTTCACCGACCACACCAAATTCCACGTGATAGACTTTGTGCGCCAGCGCTTTGCCGGTCGCTATCCCCTGACCGAAATAGACGGGGTGCGGGTCCACTTTGGCGACGGGTGGGGCATCGTGCGGGCCTCGAACACCGAGCCGGTCATTACCACCCGCTTTGAGGCCACCACGCACGAACGAGTTGCGGCCATCCGTGATATGATGCTCAGCGTGGTTGAGGAATTTCGAAGGACGCTTCGCTAACCTATGAATGCGCACCCTCAATGGACCGATATGTGTTGGGAAGGGGTCTTCGCCGCAGACTTCACCCTGGAGCACGTGCGAAGGCGGTGTGGCTACCTGAGCCGGGAACTGCAAAACCGCGGAGAACCCTGCCTGGTAGCCTATGACACGCGCTTTATGGCAAACCTCTTTGCCCGTGATATCTACCGCATGCTCGAACGATGCAGCGTACCCGTCAGCCTTGCGTCCACGCCGTCCCCCCTGCCCGCCGTCTACAATGCCCTGGTTCAGCGGCGAGCCAGCACCGCCCTGGTCGTATCGGCGCGCAACAAGCCCTACTGGTACAACGGCCTGGTCCTGCTCAAGCCCGCCGGGGCCGACACCCTGCGCTGGCCGGAGCACCAGGACCTGGAACCGTCCGGCAACGATTCCTCCTTTCCCCTGCCGCCCGAATCTTTTGTGCAGGGGGAAACACCGGGCGTCGGAACGACCCTGGACCTGCGCAGCCTGTACCTTGAGATGCTTGTGCGCCACGTGGACGTCGAACTCATCCGCCGCTCCACCATGACCATCTTCGTTGACCCGATCCATGGAACCACCGCCGGCTACCTGCCAGCGATTATTGGCGAACAGAGCCAGACCATGGCTATTGAGATTAACCGCGAAACCGACCCGCTCTTCAACAAGTTCACGCCCCTGCCCGTCGCGGCCAACCTGGTTCGTCTGCGCAAGCTCGTGCGCGAGAGCGATTCCCACCTGGGGTTGGCGTTCTCCGCCGATGGCACCGCGCTCGGTATGGTGGACAAGAACGGCGAACAGGTTGACCAGCTTGAAATCACCCTGCTGCTGGCCTCCTACCTGGCCCGTCAATATCGCCAGAAGGGCACCGTGGTGGTGCCGCGCCCCTCCGGTGGCGAGAAACTCGTGACCATGGCCGGCTTAGAAACCTGGCAGAAAACCCATGGCCTCAAACTCGAACTGGTCGAAAACGCGAACGCCCGCATTGCCGAAAAGCTGGCCCAGTCTCCCCCCGACCTGCTGATCGGGGGGACCTCGGAGGGAGGGTTGATTATGGGACCCTACAGTTTCTATCCCGATGCGCTTCTGGCCGGCTTGCTGATGGTCGAACTGGTGGCTCGGAGCGCCGGAAACCTGCGGCTCCACCTGGACGAACTGCGGGCAGGGCTGGCAAAGGAATAACCTGATGCAAATCATTACCAGGCGACTTTCATCGCTCTTTTTCTTGCTGCGCCCCCTGATGTTCATTTTTATGGGCATTGTCCTGCTGTCGTTGGGAACCACCAGCCTGGTCGTGTGGGCCTACCAGACCGTGGCCTTTCCCCCCATCTTCTTCTACCTGACGCTGCAATTTTTGCCCGACCCGACCCGCGGGTTGCTCGTGCTCACCTTCGGGCTGGCAGTCTTTGCCGGGGGCATCTGGAAACTCAGCGGCATCGCCTTCTTCCGCCTGTACCAGGGGGAGCCTGCCAGCAGCGAGGTCGTGCTTGGCTACCAGCGAGACCGCCGACCACCGCGCATTGCGGTCCTGTCGGGGGGGGCGGGGATGTTCATTCTGGCGAGCCTGGGAGCCTATGTGGAGCGGCTCACCTGCATTACCCCTGTGCAAGACCCGATTGAATACTACTACCGCGCATCCAGCCTCTTTCATGCCCCGAATGTCTACTATGTGGTTCCAACCCCCCTGTCGGCTTCGGTCTATGCCCGGCTCGACCACGGGTTGGTCAAGAATGTGATGCACATTGACTGCGACCCGGCCCTTGCCCCCCACCATGTGATGCAAGTGTTTCTGGTTTCGGAGCCAGCGCCGGCAGGACCGGTCGCGGCACCGGAGCCGGGACAGCTGAGCGTGCCCGATGGGGCCTCCCACCTGCCGGTCACCCGCCTGGCCCGCGAGGTGCTGCACGAAGCCGATGCCATTGTGCTCGGGCCGGGCAGTCTCTTCGAGAGCATCCTCCCTAATCTCCTGATAGACGACCTTCGGGCGGAGGTTCAGAAGAGCGCCGCCCGTAAGATATATATCTGCAACTTGATGACGGAACCGGGGCTGACCACCGGCTTCAGTGTTGGTGACCACATCCGCCAGATTCAGCAGTATGGGGGGTTCACCCCGGACTACGTGCTGGTGAATGCCCACCGCATTGACCCGGAGGTGCGCCAGCTCTATGCCGCAGCGCACCAGGTTCCGGTCCACCTGGACCCGGAAGAATACGAAGAAGCGACCATGGTGACCCGTGAAGGTATCTCGACCCGTGGGGTTGTTGTCGAAGGAAGTCTGGTCATTGAGGCCGATCTTGCCAGTTCGGTTATTCAATATACGGCGTTGCTTGACCACCCCGGTGAGCAGCGAGCCGTGCGGGTGCTCCGGCACGACCCGCAAAAACTCACCGCGGCTATTCTGGAACTGCTGCGATAGGCGCACAGCCCCGGAACCGGGGGGAGAACGGAACACCACGCCATGACCCTGATGCTCTTTGAAGATGCTCTTTGCCATCATTTTGCTCCTCTGACCCATACGCGCCCGGTCTGCGACCTCCGCTGCGGGGCGTTTACGCTGCGGGAGCGCATAGCCGCGTTCCTGGCTTCATGCACGGGAGTATCCCAACCGGGTCCGGACCGGGGAGGCTCTGAGGCGCTGGCTCCTACCAGCCGGGTTTGCCGTCCCCACCTGATGGGGCTGTACGGGCCACCTGGGGGGGTCGCGTCGCTCCTGAGCCAGAGCGACCCGCTGGTCCTCATCAACGGGCGGGTGCTCACCCTGGACTGGCTCCCGGACCTGCTCAGGTCCCCACTCGGAACCATCTGCATCGCGGATGGGGTGCTCCTGGGGGCACGGCTCTCGCCCTCGCTGGCAAGCGCCGTGCTCTACTACCTGCAAGACCAGGGTGCGACCGAGGCGCTCGAAGAACTCACCCGCTTTGCCCATCTCATGAACACCCGTGTCATTGAGACCAGGGCGGTCTTCCTTTCCTATCCGTGGGATCTCATCTCCCAGGCGGGGGAACAACTGGTGCGCGACCTGCCCTTGCTGGCAAGTCGCCTGCCGCGGTATGCCGGCGGCGACCCGCAGGTGACGGTGCGTGGGGGAGAGCAAGTCTACGTTGCGCCTACGGCCCGATTGGACGGGCCGCTCGTGCTGGATGCCCGCGATGGCCCCGTGTTCATTGACGAAGCCGCCCATATTGAGCCATTCAGCTTGATTCAGGGGCCGGCCTATATCGGCCCCCACTCGCTGATTTCCAGCGCCCGTATTCGCGGCGAAACCAGCATCGGGCCGGTGTGTCGGATTGGCGGCGAGGTGGAGGCAAGCATCGTCCAGGGCTTCAGCAACAAGCACCACGAAGGGTTTCTGGGGCATAGCTGGCTTGGCGAGTGGGTGAATATCGGGGCGATGACGACAAACAGCGACCTCAAGAATACGTATGGCAGTGTGCGGGTTGCCATTGAGGATATTGGCTACCTCGACAGTGGCGTGATGAAACTGGGGGCGTTTCTGGCAGACCATGTCAAACTCGGTATCGGGATTCATCTGACGGGCGGGGCGGTCATTGGCACCGGCAGCAATATCTTCGGGGTGCATATGGCTCCGAAAACGGTTCCTCCCTTTACCTGGGGCGGAGATGTGTTCCGCGAGTATCGTATTGACAGCCTGGTGCAGGTGGCCCAGAAGGTGATGGCACGGCGCAAGCAGACGATGTCGCCGGAATATGAGGCGATGTTGCGGGCAGTCTTTGCGCTCACCCGCAAGCGCCGGGGCGAACTTCAGGGGAGCCTGCCCCACAGCCTGCTCCCTGGCTCCAGCGATGGAGAACGAGAGATAGCCCGTTCCCCAGGGGCACCGCCCGCAAGAAAAGCCCTCCTCCGTCGGTCGTGAGTCCCGCGGTTGTGCTATGAGCGTATCTTCTTGTTTCTCTTTCTCTTTCCCCTTCCCCCTTTACGGAAATTTTACACGATCCTTATTTTACCCTGAAATTTCTTCTTTATAATCCGGTCACGCGTTGAGACCATGCTGGATGGTGGGGTCCCCTGCCGGCGTCCTGGCGTTTTCCCATGGATCCGGGGAAGCAAGGACGGGCAGGGGTAGGATCTGGGTGTCTGCGAAGCAACCATTCCCCGTAAGATTCCCCGAAACCATCCGAGGGCGAACGAGCAGTGACAATGAAAAGGGTTGTATCAGTGTAGTGTAAGGGAGGTTACGTAACCATGGAAGTGCCAACATCATCCCAATCTCAAGAGCGTATGCAGGAATACTGGCGGAAAAACATTACCCTGATTGCGGTATTGCTGGGTATCTGGGCTTTGGTGTCCTACGTTCTGGGCATATTGCTGGTGCGGGGGATGAATACCTTTGAGATTGGACAGCTCCCCGCCGGGTTCTGG
Source organism: Chloroflexaceae bacterium (assembly GCA_012032475.1). Lineage (GTDB taxonomy): Bacteria > Chloroflexota > Chloroflexia > Chloroflexales > Chloroflexaceae > JAAUSY01. The sequence goes on along the minus strand of JAAUSY010000149.1, from coordinate 2,723 downwards.
TTTGCGCAGCAGGGGTCTATCTACGTCTTCGTTGTCCTGATTTTTGTCTATGCGAACCGAATGGACAAATTGGATAAAGAGTACGATGTCCATGAATAGCAGCATGAATACGTAAGGTGAAGAAAAGGAGCAACCACCAATGAGCCTTAGTCCGACTGAGATATGGACATATGTTCTGGTCATCCTCTCCTTCGGAGGCTACCTCTACATTGGATACGCCAACCGGGTGCGTGATACCAAAGGGTTCTACGTCGCCGGCCAGGGTATCCCCCCCATCGCCAACGGAGCCGCAACCGCGGCGGACTGGATGTCGGCAGCCTCTTTCATTTCGATGGCGGGGATGATTTCCTTCATGGGATATGACGGAGCGGTCTACCTGATGGGGTGGACCGGCGGGTATGTGTTGCTGGCACTGCTGCTGGCTCCCTACCTGCGCAAGTTCGGCAAGTATACCGTGCCGGACTTTGTGGGCGACCGCTACTATTCACACGTTGCCCGAACCGTGGCGGCCATCTGTGCGATCTTCGTCTCGTTCACCTACGTAGCCGGGCAGATGCGCGGGGTGGGGATTGTCTTCAGCCGCTACCTCAAGGTGGATATTACGGTCGGGGTGATCATCGGGATGGCGATTGTCGCCTTCTTCGCTATCATCGGTGGGATGAAGGGCATTACGTGGACGCAGGTGGCGCAGTATTGCGTGCTCATCTGTGCCTACCTCATCCCTGCGTTCTTCCTGAGCACCCGCCTGACCGATAACGTCTGGCCGGTGCCGCAGCTGGCCTTCACCTTCAGCGACCTGGCCCCGCGCCTGGATGCGCTCCAGGTAGACCTGGGGCTGAAGGAGTACATCTTACCATTTACGGGCAAGTCTATGATAGACGTGTTATGTATCACGATTGCCCTCATGGTCGGCACCGCGGGACTTCCCCACGTGATTGTCCGCTTCTACACCGTGCCGAGTGTGCGGTCTGCCCGTTACTCAGCAGGGTGGGCACTGGTCTTCATTGGCCTGCTCTACACCACGGCTCCCGCCATTGCGGTGATTGCCAAGTATAACCTGCTCACCACGCTGACCGGCGCGGCCCGGCAGGAACTCACCCAGGAGCAAATTGCCGCCATCCGGGAGGGAGATGCCGCGCAGATTGCCAGTATGGGACTGGGTGAGAAGACGGTGAAGGCTATCCAGGAAGGGGAACGGACCTGGTACTTCAGCCCCAATCCGATTTCTGCCGAGCAGCTTCGCCAGAACAACCGGTGGATTCCGGCCTGGGAAACGCCCAAACTGCTGGTCATCGGGAGTGACAAGGGGTTGGGTGAGGATGGGCAGGTGTATCCTCAGAGCGAGCTGGTGGGTGGCACACAGCAGCCGGTGGCGTGGCTTGGGAAGGATGGCAAACCGACGGATGTTCGCCCGACCTGGATGCGGGATGGAGGGGTGACGATTGCCCCCGGCGATGCTTTCCGGGTGAAGGACGACCGCCTCAAGCCCAACCCCGAATCTCAGAACGAAGTCTACATTGACAACGATATTATCGTGCTCTCGACTCCAGAAGTTGCCAAGCTGCCCCCCTTCATCGTTGGTCTGGTGGCGGCGGGTGGTCTGGCGGCAGCGCTGTCTACCGCGTCGGGTCTGCTGCTGGTCATCTCCAGTTCGTTTTCGCACGATATCTTCTACCGTCTGATCAAGCCGGATGCCTCGGAGCAGCAGCGCTTGCTGGTCGGGCGTGTCGTCATCCTTCTGGCGGTGATCATTGCCGGGTTGCTTGGGATCTTCCCGCCCGCTTTTGTGGCGCAGGTGGTGGCCTATGCCTTCGGTCTGGCGGCGTCGAGTTTCTTCCCCATCATCATTCTGGGGATTTTCGACAAGCGCACCAACAACTACGGCGCAATTGCCGGAATGTCGGTCGGGCTGATTTTCACCATCGCCTACATTCTCGGAGCCAAGACCTTCGGGATGCCGCTGTGGTTCTTCGGGGTCAGTGCGGAGGGTATCGGCACCCTGGGCGCTATCCTGAACTTCATCGTGGCGTTCATTGTGTCTCACCTGACCCCGCCGCCGCCGAAAGAAATCCAGGACCTGGTGGAGTCGGTGCGGGTTCCGCGAGGGGCCGGGACGGCCAGTGCGCATTAACTCCTGAACGAAACAGAACGAAAACGAAACTGAGCGCGAGCCTCTGGAAAAATCCCCCCTACTGGTCTGGAGCCGGTGGGGGGGATGTCACGTCATCATCCTCTCTTCTAAACTCAATCACTACTCGATAACATGCAGTGCTATCAGTGCCCCGGCGACCTCGTCAACAAACCGTTGATAGGCAGGAACCCCGCGTAGCCGTTCGAGGCTGATGGTGTAGGCCATTGGCGCAAAAATATCGCTGACCCGCAAGGTGCGACGGCGTCCTCGTGGGGCGGTTGCCCGTTGCACAACCTGGGCCAGCGTTTGCTTCGGGTTGGGGTCGGATTCGACCTGGTGGGACCGGACGGGAAGGCATAACTCGTCTGCGGTCAGATTGGTACCAATGACCTGTCGCAGGGCTTCCGGATCTGCCAGCAGCCATGCTTCGGTTGTTTGCACGGGAATGAGCGGAATCAGGTGATGGTTGATACCTGCCTGCTGCACCAGACGCATCCCTGGATGAACCCGCTCGGCCAAATGCTCGTTTCTGGGGTGGCGTGGTCGGCATCGGCGTGGATGACCAGGGCATGATATCCAGTGTCTGGTGGGC
>JAAUSY010000148.1 GCA_012032475.1 Chloroflexaceae bacterium | reverse complement strand
GGCCGACTCAGGGAGGTGGCTAAAGGGGATGATGGCATTCAGCAGTCGGCCTATCAGTTCGGGGGGGTCTCGTTATCCATCAGTGCCTGGCGCACAATTTCTTTGGATTCACCCACATAGCGGTACTCATCTTCAGCACTACCGGTGGGTGGCTGCATGTGCTGTAGCTCGGTCGCTCCCGCATTGCTGGTGAAGATGAAGATAGCTTGCGAGAGATCCACCCGTACGCCATCACCGGTGGTCAGGTTTCCCTCAAGAATGGTCAGAAAGTTCTTGCGTACCTCGGGGTGCGCCTTCTCGAATTCATCAAAGAGGACAATCGTTGCGGGGTTGTCGAGCAGAAATTGCCCCAGCTCGCCGCGCCCATGCCCCACATAGCCCGGCGGCGCACCGAAGAAGCGGGTAGCACTGAACTGCGAGTTGTATTCGGGCATATTGAACTGGCGCGTTCGGATGGTTGAGAAGACATCCGAGAGTGCGCGGAAGACCTCGGTTTTCCCAACACCGGTTGGTCCCGCGAAAAAGAAGTAGGTGAGAAGACGACCCCCGGCACGCGGTACCCCTCCCTGTTCACGCACGTCACGCGCAACGGTGCGCAGGCGTGCAATCAGTCGCCTGATCACAAAGGGTTGACCCTTCACGCGCTCTTCCAGCGTGCGCCGAACACGCTCAATTTCATCATCGGCGAGACGGGAGAACCAGAGATCGAGAGTATTGGTCGTAATCTGCGTCAGGACCGTGAGGTTCAGCTTATCTATGCCGCGGCGGGCGCACTCATTGAAATGGCTTCGAATAGTGAGAATATCGCGCCCTTCCAGGCGACTTTTCAGTTCACGGCGGTGGAGTGGTTCAATGCCGATGGATTTTGTGTTATAGGGGCTTTCTCGTTCACCGAAATCAAGGTACAGCTTGCCCAACCACGCCCGTTTGAACAGTGCCTCGATCTCGGCCTGGGTAGGTGGGCCAGCATTGATGATGCTCACACCGCTGCGGTGAACCCCCACAATCGACTGCGGCAGTTCGCCAAGGTGGGCAACGTCAGCAACGAGGAATGAGACATTGCCAGATTGAACCTGTGACCAGCTCTGAAGCTGGTCATGAATGCGCAGAGCGTTTGGGAGGAGCACCAGGTTTTGCACCCGCTCAACAATGACCGCAGCGCGCACTGTGCGACCAGCGGAGGGCGATTGACGGAGCAACCGTCCGAGACCGTAGAGGTCTGGCACGATGCTATCGTCGGAGCCGGTAGGCTGAGGGGACGGAGGGGCTTCATCACGGGGATGGGCAGAGGCAGGCGGCGAATTTTGGCCTACCGGTGCAGTGTCCATATCGTCATCAAGGTCTTCCTGCCTACGAGGTGCGCCCGTGGTGACTTCGAGGTAGAGGCGGCGCATCGCTCCGCCTGCGGCATCATCAGGAAAGAGCAACCCTTCGGACAGGTTGTAGATAGCGATTATCTCGTAGTGGAGTAACCGCAAGAAAGCGACGAGCGTATCACGCAGCGACAGAAACGTCTCGTTCCGCTTGTTGAAGAAATAGCGGTCAGTCACGCGGTTGAACAGGATATATTGACCAGGAGGGGTCCCTGCCTGGAGATTGATCTGCCCAAGAAAGCGGTGCTGATCGAACTCGCATGGTTCTGGCATGGTGGGTATCATGGGTTTACTCCTGGAGAGAGATAGTTCTTCTTCTCTTCCTTATCTTTTTCCGCCCCATTCCCCGGCTTAGGGCGATTCGGGTTTGCCCTCCCCCAATCGGTCATGTTCAAGTGTACCCCAACACCTTCCAGGCGCTGCTGTAAATCTTTCACGTCTTTCACGCAGTCTGCACCGTGGGTACCATCTTCGGTTTCCATATGAATGTGCTGCTCGTAGTCAACACGCAAACTCCACTCCTGACCAGATGGGCGGCCAGCAGCGACCAAAAAGTCGCTGAAGGGGTCATTTTTGTCGGCCAGGCGCACGCCAACGTTGAAATTCATACCCTCAAGAGCGCGGACCACTTCCCGCACCACTTCGCGGCGCTGTTTTGCTTTGGCGTCGTCTTCAACCGCAGTTGTCTGGAGTTGAACGATAGTTTCGCGGATGACGACACTCTGGGCAATGAGGGTCTCATAGAGTGTCAGGTCGTGAGTAGGAGACTGAATAGCCTCAAAGGAGTGTTCAAGCGCTTCGATCTGCTGCTGTATCTCGGCATATTGTTTGGGGGCATAGTGTTCCAGCAGCGTCTGATCTGCCGAGATCAGGTTTTCGCGTGTTATGCGCATGGCCTCGGCAGCTTGGTCATGGTGCTGCTGCCATTTTGCGAAGGAGGCGCGTACGGCGTCGGTCTGGCGGATACCCTCTTGCTGTAATGTGTGGGCGAGGATGATGGCATCCTGGAATGCGCCGCGCTCGATCTCGGCGATGATCCGGGTGGCGCGTTGCTCCAGCGAGGCATAGGAGCCTGGGGCAAACACCGTATGCGGCAGGCTCGCTAACACCTGAAGTGCCCCCTGGAATTCGAGGAGAGCAATCTGCGACTCGGCGGCCTGGCGACGCTGCTCGGTAAGTTCCTGGTTGAGCCGTTCGGCTTCCTGGCGCACGTTGATAGTAGAGATGATGCGGATACCCTCATCCTGAAGGGTGGAGAGGCGATGCCGAAGAATGCCGAAGTCTATACTATCAAAGAAGCCGCCGTCATACTGCCCGGTCTGTTGGGTACTCTCAGACGTAGCCTGAAACTGCTGACGCGCCTGGTCCAGTTTGTCCATAAGCCGTGCAAAATCGGTGCGGACACCTTCTATCTGCTGTTCCCAGGTACGCAAATCTTCGGCAGCATAGGCGGTGGCATGTTCATGGTGTATCTGCTTGCATTGGGCTTCAATCTCGTGCAACAACGCACTCACGCTTGCGGCGGCACGGCTGACATCTCGCTCACGCTGCATGTCGAGCGACTGCGCTGCGCGGACTTTGCGCTGCTGTTCCTGATGCGAACGCCACGCAATGACCAGCGAGACAATGGCACTGCCACCAGCAACAATAATCCAACCACTTTTCGGCCCACTCATATGACCTCCTTATTTCCTACCACGGTACTTACGATAGGGGCGTCCCTGGAACCCTTCCTGAGTTCATTCTCCACATTACGGATCAGGGTACGCAACTTATCCTCAAAGGCTTTCCCAACCAGTTCTTCAAACTGATCGAGTTCCTCGAAAATAGTTCGCAGCTTGCGACATCTTTCTGCGGGATCTCCTAGCTGTTGGAGCATCTGGTCACGCTCCTGTGCTAATGACGGATTGAGTTCTCCCTCTTGCTTCAGACTACTGGCATAGGTGGCAAGTAGTGTAATCTGGGACTCCCACTGGTTCTGGATCGTCCTTCGTTTGTGGACAATTTCCTGCCTTGCCTGGGTATAGTCCTCGGCGAATTGAGACACTTCCTGTTCTAACTGCTTAGCCTGCGTTTGCGCCAGATTTACGGCCTTTTGAAACTGGTTTTTCAGGCGTCTTATCTCTTCCTCCAAATGAGCAATATCGCCCGTGCTGCTCTGAGCAATTGCCGCCTCCATTTCCTGTTTGCGTGCCCTGAGCGTGTTCGTTTCAGTGATAGTGGCCTCGGATGCCTGGTAGCGTTCTTGCACCTCAGCAAGTTCTTGCTGCGCAGCGTACCACTCGATAATGTTTTCGGCGGCGGCAGCAGCGGGGGCTGCAAGCGCGGTGGCCCGCTCACGCCAATGGTTCCTCTGATTGTGGGCGGCTTCGGCAACGACTGAGCACAGATAGACCCGCAGGTTGCGGCTTGCAATCAAATCGACGTGGGTAAGCCAATGCACAAGCAATAACGTCCCCAGATGTGGAACTTCGCGGCAGGCAGTGAGGATAGCGCGGCACTCCTCCGGGTGGCGATTGTTGAAAGCATCCATCACCTGCTCTGGTTGCCGGTGGAGCAAGAGATACAGCGCCAGGAAAGTCTCCTGCGTGGCCTCCTTATGCTGAATAGTTTGGAGCAGGGTTTCGACATCTTCCATAATCAGGCACCTCCTGTACCAACGTTCTGCGCTGGTTGGTGCTCGGCGTCGAGCGCGACTTTCAAATCAAGCGTCGTTCCATAGCGTCGTTCACCCTGCATCATTTCGATAGTGAGCCGCAGTGTTTCATCTACTGAGAAGACAAACGTGCAAGGGGTGCCAGCGGGAAGCGGGGCATCAAGCGGAATCGGGCAGGTGATGACCTGGCATCGGTCAATGTCAGAGGCATCGCCTAACCCGACCACCAGATTGAACGGATTCGTCGTTGGTTCATCTATCTGAAAGGGTTCGTCTAGCTGCCACCGCGCGGGCAACGATGCCCCTTTGCGCAGTGCAAGATAGTTTTGCTCGCGGGTTGTGTGATACTCCCTGGCGATAACTCCTATTCCGCAGGGAAGTTGGGCAGAGAGAACAACGCGCCCCTCAGTGCCGAGAAGTGCGCCACAGGCAGCGTTGCGGCCTGCGGTGCGCCCGTTGTGCCTTACCAGGGACGGATCAACGCCACTGCCCTCGGCAATAGCGTACTGAAAAGCGATCATCTGCGCCAGATCCCCGGAGAGGGCAACCGCGGCGATGCGACGGTGAGCAACCATCTGCTGAACAATTTCTGCAACTGCAAGCCGAAGCTGCTCACACGGATTCCGAAGAATCTGTTCCAGGTCGGCGGCGTTCAGCACTCCCTGATACGGTCGGCCACGATAGGTGAAGGCAATCTCCTCTGCTTCGATAGTGTTTGCCGGCCACACCCCTTGAGATTGCAGCACGATAGCATCGTTGAGCCAGGTGCGTGCCTGGCCTGCCATAAGTAGCAGCGCCCGCACATCGGGCAGATTCAGCGAGTGCCTCACTCGGTCAGCATCCCAGGGTTCGGCGGTAGCTGCATGAAGCATCCGTGCGGAAATTGCGGCATCTACCCACACACCAGCAATGGTCGGGTAGGCGCGGGATTCTACGACCTGCACCATGTCGCCGGGGCGGCACGCTATCAGAGCGATGATAGACCCCTCATCACGGAGATCACAGGCCAGCAGCAAGTCGCTGGCCTTCAGTGCTGTGTCAGCCACCGTATGTGCTGCCGAGGCAGTGAGCATGCTCACAATGGAGACCGGGGGCAATCCGGCGGCGGCAGCAGCCTGCCGCACGACGGTACGCCGTGCTTCATCCCAAAGATGCGGCACGGCGATGGTGAACGCCCTGACGGTGTTGGAAAACTCCGATCCGACACAGGCAAACACGGAAGCAATCACTTCAGCCATGCGGCGCTCCTGCAAGGGGTGGTTCGAATCGTCACCATAGAGCAGGTGCGTACAGCCAGTATGGACAGTCTGCCAGGCTCGTAGGGCAGGACGGCCTGCTACTGTTGTTCCTGCTTGGGTCAAGGTTACAAGAGGCAGCCCTCCTCCTTGCCCCCACCTTCCCCAATCATAGATGACAGGCTGATTGCCGCGGCGTACTACGGCGACAAGACGGCTGGCGTCAAGTTCCATGCCAATGTTTGTTTCCATCTCCTCCCTCGCACGACTGGACGACGTCAAAATCGAGAACAAGGCCTCCAGTACCAAGACGTTCGGTCAACTGAACAAAGAACCCACGCTCTGGTATACCAATAACCCGTACCCTCCCTTGCGCGGTGATACTCAATTCGAGCAGATGACCGCGGGCATTCTGGACATACGGCGCAAGTGGTTGGTAGCGCTGCGATAAGAAATGGAGGCGCTGGTTTGACGAGCCGCGCCAGAGCAGGTCGGTGTGCTGCTCTTCGATATAGCTGCCATCAATAAGGAGGTCGGTTATTGCAAGCAACTCGCTCCACGCCGGGTGATGTGCCGCCGTGATGTCCTCTCGCGTATAGCCGGTGTAGGTTACGACCGAGAGAGGCGCTGTGTGCCGAAGTATGTTCACCATCTCAGCAAGCTGGTGGGCGTGCGAAAATGGCTCGCCTCCGACCAGGGTCACACCTTCAATCGGCATCTCTCGCAGGACGCGCTCAGCGAGGAGAGCGGGTGATACCCGTTCGCGCTCGATAGCGAACGGCTGCATGTGGGGTGTGATGCAGCCGGTACAGCGGTGCGGGCAACCCTGCACCCAGATGATGGCCCGGCGGCCCGGCCCCAGGACATCTACGGCAACGGCAAAGTCAGCCAGGTTGATACTATGGACATCGAGGTGCTGCATGCCTGGTTGTTTTTCAGGGTGCGTAACCATAGACCATTACTCGGTAAACTCCTACCACGATAGCCTTTTCAATGCGGGTAGCAGTACAGGCATAACCATCCCGCGCTCAATACGCACAAGGATCGGAGAAGCCGCATGCCGATCTATGATGTTTCTCAGAGCACTCTGTTGCCCAGGTTCAGCTACCAGCGGTTTGAGCGCCACATAATACCGCTGGAGGGCCCCTTGAAGGTATCGCTCGGGGACAGAGGCAAAGCAGTCACATGCTGCCTTATGCTCGTTCAGGACGGCATATATGAAAGCCAGGTTCAGCAGTGTGACCAGATATGCCGCATGATCTTTCCCGATGCTTTCGGCCAGAATGCGCTGTGCATCCAGGCATTGGGGCAGTGCTGCGCTTTCGTTACCGCTCTCAATGGAGAGCACTGCCGCGTTGCTCAGGCTGAGGGCTAGCTCAGGATGTTTTGCACGCAGCGTGTCACGCTGGATGCGTAGCGCAACTCCGCAAAGCCGTATGGCTTCGTCCAGGTTCCCATGAGCACGCATCAGAATAGCTGCAACATTGTGTCTCAGGGCAACATCAGGGTGGTGGGTGTCAAAGATGGTGTTTTGGTACTTGACCGCCTCATCGAGCCAGCGCTGCGCCTCAGCATTTGTGCAGTAGAGCTTGCACGCTACCGCAAGATTGATGCAACTCTGAGCAACGAGAACATGCTGTTCCCCAAAAGCCCGCCGGCGTAGCGAGAGCACAAGCTCCAGTAACCGTATCACCTGCCCATCCTCATCGGCTTCTGGCAGCAGACCGGCCAACCCATTGATGCTGCGGACATCATCCACATGAATGCTCAGGGTTTTACCAACGCCGTCATGGGTCTGCCGACGCATTCCCAGGATGCGTATTAAAAGAGCTTCTCGAAAGTGCTCTGCGGCATCGGGGAAAGAGCCGCGGGCAGATTCTATCTCGCCAAGCGCGTTGAGCATAGGGACGAGGGCCGGGTGGTTTCTTCCGCAAGAGGTCCGGGCAATGGCAAGCGCCTGGCTCATGGGATTGGCAGCCGCAAGATATGCCCCTGCCCGCAGATGGACATCCCCTGTCCTGAAGAGCAGCGCGGCATCGCCGCACAATGCCTCGGCAAACTGCCTGTCCGTTGTGATGGAGGGGCACGCAGCGTCTTCGAGCGCCTGGGCATAAGCTGTGTCGTCAAACAGCGGCGTTGGGAACAAGAGAGGATCAGGTAGCGGTGGCAGAATTGGCGGCAACTCCTCAGCTATCGGCTCGGTTCGCCGCGGTTGAACCAGCGCATCGAGGCGTGCGGTAAAGGTGCGATTCGCTTCAACAACAGCCTGGCGTTCCGGAAAGAATCGGGCAAGCATCCGCAGATACAACTGCTCAGTGCGCAACACACTCAGGTCCTCAACCGTAAAAGGAAGATTTTCGTAGTCAGCCTGGGCATCTTCGGCCTGGTCGTGCATCAGCGCGATTCGTGCTCTGAGGCGTAAACTGTGCCGGTTGGTGTCTTCGGGCAAACCGTCAGCAGCAGCACGCATCTCAAACTCAGCATCGTCCAAACGGTCACGAAGTCGGTAGCCGATGGCCCGCCAGAATGACCTGTTTATCAGTTCATCTTCGCCATCGTTCCAACGGGTCGCTTCATCGAGGTTGTGGCGTACCTGCTGCCAGGTGTCATCCTTATCATCCTTATTGCCAGAGCGCATTCTACACAGGTGCGCGAGTGCCAGGAAGTAGTATAGTTCAGCGTCACGTTCGTTCATTTCCAGCGCGTCAGTGAGGTTGTTGCATGCATCCTCGGCGTCATCGGTGTCACCACGGAAGAGCAGCACTATAGCCCGCTGCTGATAGTTCGCCGTCCCGGGTTGCAGATGGATGAGAGCATTCAAATCGGTGATTGCCGCCTCATTATCGCCCAATTCAAAGAGGAGTTTTCCGCGACTCCGCAGGGTAGGGGCATAGCCGGGTATAGCCTTGAGTGCCAGGCGAAACATATTGAGTGCCTGCCCATATTCGCCGCGTTCAAGGAAAATCAGCCCCGCGGTGTGGTAGTTGCTGCTCTTTCGGGAGAGGCGAAGCGCCCGCTCGATGCAATCCAATGCATTTTCGTGGTTTCCTGCCTCTCGATGCTGCGTAGCCCACCACCAGTAGATATAGTCGGCGAATTCGGTTTCTATCTCGGCATAGCGAAGCACCTGGTTGGGATCTTCGGTTCTGGCTCTTGCAAGTACGCACTTGTAGAACTGAAACACATGCCTGATCTGCTCCAGGTCTATATCCGAGATATTTTCAAACATGGAAAAAACCATCTCGTAATAATGAAAGCTGTTTTGAACCGTCTCTTCCATGGAAGGGTCAAATAGGAGGTCACGCTTCTCCTCAATCACTGCGAGCGCCTGTCTCCAACTGGTGGTAGGGATGTATTCAGTCGCAAACAGGACTGCGGCCTGAAACGGGGTCATCTCACCAATCTGGTCACTTTCTGGATTCCGCCCAGGGGTAAGCAGCGTAAAGGCGCTGCCCAGCACTTCAAGAAAGAGTTCAGGATGACTACCAAGCGTTTCATCAAAAAAGACGCGGAGTTCCTGTTCGTCTCCCTGTCTTGCCAGGTATCCACAGACAAAGATGAGACAATAAATGGTTTCCTGGCGGAGATCGATCTGGGGCAGCAGCTTGACCGCCTGGCGGAAGTGTTCGACGGCGGCAGCAAGATTCTCGATTATTCGCTCGAACAGCAGGCCAAGGATATAGTGGGTTCGTGCGCGGCCTTCGATAGTCCAGCGATTCTCAGGGGCCTGCTCCAGAGCGGCGCACGCATCCTGAAATCCCTTGAGCTTCGCTCCATCGTCATAATCGGGAGAACTGAGAAAAGCCCTCGCCCGCTGAAAGGACATCATGCCATGCAGCAGCGACTCGGCATCGCCTTCGTCTTCTTTCCACAGCGCCAACCCTTCGTTCAGAGCGTTGATCGCCTCTCTGGGGTGCTCGTACGTCATCTCCATCATGCCAAGGAGATAGAGGCTTCGCAGCCGCCAGGTGCGGTCCTCTAGCTCGTTCGCTTCCTGACAGAGCCTTTGCACGAATTGCTGTGCTTCTTCTGGTTTCTCAAGATCCAGGTAGGCGAGGCTGATGTTGTTGCGAAGCGTCATCACCAGTTCACGTTCAACGGAGTCATCAACGAGATCAAAGGCTTCCTGAAAGAATTGGATGGCGCGTTCCGAGTTGTTTGTCTGCAAGTACAGCATGCCAAGGTTGTTCAGGACCCGCACCACCCCTTCAAGATTTTTCGCCTGGCGTGTGATGGGAAGTGCCTGCTCAAAGACTTCGAGCGCACGTTGCACATTTCCCGCGCTCTGGTAGACAAACCCGATGTTGTTGAGGATATCCCCCTCGGCAATAGATAAATCCAGTTCACGGGCAATCGTGAGGGCTTCATCAAAGAGGCTCATGGCATCGGCGTCGGTCCCGGTTACCCATGTCGTCCATCCCAGGCAGTTCAGCGCTTCAACCCGTACCGCGCGTTCGCCACTGATATCGCTCAAGTTGAGCATCCACGAGAAATAGGCGCGGGCATGGTCGAAGTGACCACTGCCGCGGCTCAGGTGCCACTGACCAAGGCCGTGTACAAAGAGAATGGTGCCTGGTATGTCATTGCGCAGTCGCGCCACTCCCAATCCTAGAGCGAGCCAGCGCTGCCCCATGTCGCCGGTTGCAGGGCGGCTCAAAACATACTGCCACACGGCTCTGGCAAAGCGCAGGCCACGGTCAAGAAGAGCGTGCTCTGCTTCGGTGAAGTGGGAGATATCTGGTACGTCGAGCGGTTCGGGATTGACCAGCATCTCGATGGTGATAGGGATGACGGAAAGCAGGTGATCTGCCTGGTCTGCAAGGGTATTGCCCACAAAGGTCACATGCGGCAAATCGGGGCGGATGGCGTCCCATGCGTTCTGGTGGTTCGAGAAGATCGTGTCTACCAGCGTGAGCACATAGTCTATATACCGCAGGCTGCCAGTGTGAAGATGGTCCGGGGAAAGCAGATCCTTGTTGTAGTTCCTCACTAGCACATGCTGGTGCCAGCGGCCCTGTCCGGCCGGGGTTATCAACGAGCGACTATCGAGCTGCACAAGAAATGTGTCAGTATCGGGCGGGTTCCCCCACAGGGCCGCAGCGAGATCTGCGCTGAAGTCGGCATCGACAGGGCCGATAGCGCCCAGTAGATGCACGCGATGGAGCGCCATATCGCCGCTCAGCTCTGGCTGCGCCGCCTCGTCAATAGTCCGCTTGAGGTCGAGGTAGCTAAATTCGAGCGCCTGTACCACGTGCTTCGGCTCATCCAGGTGGTCCATGAGGGGTGGCAAGGGAGGCTGCCCGGTCCGAATCTTTTTGAGAAATTCGTGGGCCGCTGCCTCCCGTCGTTCCATGCGTTGGCCTCTGAGGACACGGGCCGCAATGACGATTGCCTGGGCATGGTACTCTAGCGTCCCTACCAGGTCATTTTCAAGGTCAGCAGGAAACCCGGTTGGAACCTCATCGTATGCACCGATTTGGTGACGCAGCAGCATAATCGCGTCGTCGTTGCTCAATCTGCCAAGTTCGTAGTGGGTTGCGGCCGGCACCGCCGCAACCACGTCCATGTGACGAGTTGTAACGAGCAGACGCACATTTGGCGGTAGGGCGTTGATCAGTGGTTCGATGGCGGTGCCGCTCCATACATCATCGAGCACGACCAGAATTGGTCCCCGATTGTCCAGAAGCACATTCACCGCCGAACTGTCGAATTGCAACCCCATCTTGAGGCGGTAGCAGGCGTAGGCAGCCCAATCTTGAAGAATTGGCTGAGCCTGTGCAGGGTCACGAAATTCAAACCCGAGTTTCGAGCAGAGTACCCCACCCGCATACGTATCGCTGTAGTGATGCACATACAAGGATACCAGCGTACTTTTGCCGACGCCGGCCATCCCAACAATAACCACCCGACCACTGTGACGGTGTGCCGGGTTGAGCAGGTGGTGAAGGTTTTCCAGGTCAGCACAGCGCTCAATGGCACGCTGCGTTGCACTGTCGAAGAACCGCTCGTGAGGCCGCTTCCACTCACGGTCGGCACGCGGCACATACTGATCGAGAGTGGCGTAGGTGACAGTAATCAACCCTTCCGATGCACGCTCCTTTGAGTGCTCATCGCCGGGTTGCACCAGTGTAGGGGCACTGGAACTTCTCTGGTAGCGCAGCTCGGCAACGCGGCGAGCAAGCTCATGCAAAGCCTGGTACGTATTGTCGCCAGGGTCGCCTATGCGGTCTCGCAAAATCTCTAGCAAGATTTGCAAGACGGGGGTGCCATCACTGCGGTTCTTCTTAAGCAGATAGCCAATAGTTCGCTCGACACGTTCTCCTTTGCTCGTGCTCTCTGGCAGGTCGTCGAGATAGGTATGGAGCGGCTCAACGTGAAAGATTGCCTGTAGTGTCGCGTCGCTCCGAAACGTATCAAGACCCATAAGGACCTCGCGCAGTCTGAGGTAAAGATCGCCAGGCAAACCCGATGCGGTGTTCATAGCGTAGTGTTCCGGTAGCACAGCTCACTGATACGGAAAACAAGCTCATGCAAAGCCTGGTACGTATTGTCGCCAGGGTCGCCTATGCGGTCTCGCAAAATCTCTAGCAAGATTTGCAAGACGGGGGTGCCATCACTGCGGTTCTTCTTAAGCAGATAGCCAATAGT
>JAAUSY010000025.1 GCA_012032475.1 Chloroflexaceae bacterium | reverse complement strand
GGGTCTATCAAACTGGAGGTAACCCGGCAGCCGTTGGAGGAAGCGGGTTGGTCCGAGTGGGTCATCTTTCGCGTATCAGACACCGGCATTGGCATCGCCCCGACCAGATACCCCGCCTCTTCCAGGCGTTTTCGCAGGCCGACCCCTCGACTACCCGCAGATATGGCGGAACCGGCCTGGGGTTGGCAATCAGCCAGCGCTTCTGCCAGATGATGGGTGGGGAGATCCGCGTCCAGAGCGTCGTTGGGCAGGGAACGACCTTCACCTTCTGCCTCCCGATAGCCGGGCCGGGGCCGGGGTCCGCAAGAGGGACTGATGGGACGGGCACGGGGGGCGTGGGCAAGGAAGGCCCCGCAGAACCAGCCAGAGACCGCAAGCACCTGGGGGTATGGGAATAGGGCAGGAGCCGCAGGGATTGAGGGAAGAACCCTCGTGTCGAGAAAGAGAAAAGTGTAGTATACTATTTGTACTATCCTGCCCGGTGACGCACGGACCGGCCGACCGACCGCCCAAAGGAAGCGATGGCAAAAATCCTGCTGATAGAAGACAACGAAATGAACCGTGATATGCTCTCGCGGCGACTCAAACGGAAGGGGTTTGAGGTGGTTATCGCTGCGGATGGGGCGCAGGGGGTGTCATTGGCGCAAACTGAGCACCCCGACCTCATCCTGATGGACATGAGCCTGCCGGTGCTGGATGGGTGGCAGGCGACCCGACAAATCAAAGCGTTGTCAGAAACGCAGGCGATACCGGTCATTGCCCTGACTGCCCACGCGCTTGCAGGAGACCGCGAAAAGAGCCTGGAGGCAGGATGTGATGAATACGAAACCAAGCCGGTAGATTTTCCGCGGCTCCTGGCAAAAATCGAAACGTTTCTTTCAAACCATCTCTCTTGATTTGAGCAGCGTGAGGAATCATGGCATGAAACCCGAACAGGGCTTCATACTGATCGTTGACGACAACGAAGCCAACCGCGATGTGTTGTCGCGCCGCCTCAAAAAGCAGGGGCATTCGATTGCGGTGGCCGAAAATGGTCGCCAGGCGCTGGATATGCTCCGAACGCAGCCGTTCGACCTCATCTTGCTCGACGTGATGATGCCGGAGATGAACGGCTACCAGGTGTTGGAAGAACTCAAGCACCACGGGTCGCTACGCCACATCCCGGTGATCATGATTTCGGCCCTGGACGACATAGACAGCGTGGTGCGCTGCATTGAGCTTGGAGCCGAAGACTACCTCTATAAGCCCTTTAACCCGGTTTTGCTGAAAGCGCGGGTGAGCGCCAGCCTGGAAAAAAAGTGGCTGCGCGACCAGGAGCAGGCCTATTTGCAGGCCGTGAAGCGAGAACTGGAGCTTGGCCGGCGGATACAGGCAGACTTTCTGCCCGGGGCCCTGCCCAGGCTCCCCGGCTGGGAGATAGACGCCGTGTTCCAGCCAGCGCGGGAAGTCGCCGGGGATTTCTATGACGTCTTTGTCCTCCCTGGCGACACCATCGGGCTGGTCATCGCAGATGTGTGCGACAAGGGTGTGGGCGCGGCGCTGTTTATGGCGCTGTGCCGCAGCCTGATCCGCTCATTTGCCGAGCAGGTGACCACCGACGCGACCGACGCGCTGGATGCAGTGCGCATGACGAACAACTACATTGCGCGACACCACCACAACCACCGCAGCCGGATGCATATGTTTGCCACGTTGTTTTTTGGCGTGCTCAACCCGTCCACGGGGGTGTTGTCCTATATCAACGCGGGGCACGAGCCGCCCGTGTTGCTTGGAGCCTCCGGGGTGAAGCAGTTGCTCGAACCGACCGGCCCGGCGGTGGGGTTCATGGCCGAATCGGTCTTCGAGCGGACCCAGACCAGCATCGAACCCGGCGAAATGGTCTTTGCCTATACCGACGGGATTACGGAGGCGCGGGGACCGAAAGGGGATTTCTTCGGCGAAGAACTGCTGATGGACCTCCTGAATCGCCCGGCTTCCTCGGCGGCTGCCCTGATGGAACGGGTCCAGGAGCAGGTCGGGCGGCACATTGCCGATAGCACCCCTTCGGACGATATCACCATGCTGGCGGTCCGCCGCAGGCCGCAGTAGTTGGCCGCAGCCTTCGGGGGCCTCCCTTCCACCCCTTCTGCGGTCTTGCCGCGCTCTTCCCGGTTGACAACCGCCCCTGAGCATGCTACACGATCCATCGTCGTTTAGAATAATCCCAAAAAAAGAATGAATCAACAGAACACCCGACCGGAAAAGCAGGAAAAGATTGCGACCCTGCTGAGCCAGTTCGAAACCGCCGGAAGGCGGGGTTGAGGGGGCACGTTCATTCAGGTAGCCTTCGTATCATATCTCCCCTCTGGAAATGGGGGACACGTTCTCGGCATCCAATCTCAACCAGTTGCTCGCCACCCTGGAGGAGTTGCATGGCAGTGGGCAGCGTTTGTCTGAGTATCTGGCGCAGGTTGGCGTTCGAGGTGTTCCCACAGGTCACCCAGATAATCTGGGGCGGAGCACCATGGGCCGCCAGCAGCGTCACAAAGTCGCTATCTTTGCTCATCACTATAGCTACGGCCTGGTGGGCCGCAACAAAAATCTCACGATCTTTCGCATCGCGCAGGCCAATATCACGTAGCGCCACGGCTGGCACCCCAAACTGCTCTGTTATCCAGGGGGCGAGCGTTGGTGAGAGCTGGGCGTCAATCCAGATAATCATGCAGCCACCAGCACCGGGTGATCCAGGCAGCGAGCGGCATAGAGCAATGCCGCCTGAATATCGCCGGCTTCCAGGTCGGGTAGCTCTTCAAGGATTTGCTCCGTACTGAGACCACTTGCCAGCAGTTCCAGCACGTCAATAACCCGAATACGCATCCCGCGGATGCAGGGACGCCCCCCGCACTGATCGGGGTTGATCGTAATGCGTTCGGCTATCAGGTCAGCCGACGACCCATTTTTTCCAGTATCAGACATCGTTCCCTCCTGTCTATCCCGCTACCTCGCGCAGCATCGCCCCAATTTTCCCTCTCCAGAACAGGTCATCCAGGAGCTTCAGCAAAACCCAGGCCATTCCAAAAGCCCAGAAATGCCTGTCCCGCAAGGTGGTACTCTACACCCTCAGCCTTGCTGAGGAGCAAGAATGGATCGTGCTTTTGGTAGAGTATACCAGAAAATAGGGGGAATAGCTCAGGGGGATCAGCGCAGGACTGCGGCGGTTGACAACCGCCCCTGAACATGCTACACTATCCATCGTCGTTTAGAATAATTCCAAAAAAAGAATGAATCAACAGAACACCCGACCGGAAAAGCAGGAAAAGATTGCGACCCTGCTGAGCCAGCTCGAAACCGCCGGAAGGCGGGCAACCCCACAGCGCTACGCCGTGTGTCAGGCATTGGTGGAACACGGCGGGCACCCGACCGTGGCCGAAGTGTTCGAGCGGGTGCGTGATATCTTTCCCATGATGAGCCAGGCAACGGTCTACAATACGATTGACGCCCTGGAAGAGGTGGGGTTGCTCCATCGGCTCGATATTGCGAACCACGACCACACCCACTATGACCTGGACCTGACGCCCCATATCAATGTCGTGTGCCGGTATTGCGAATCCATCACGGATGTGTTCATAGACACCCTGGATGATTTGCTCACCCAGGTGAGCGAACGCACTGGCTACAAGGTTGACCACCATATCGGCCTGGTCGTCTATGGCGTGTGCCCGAAGTGTCTGGCAGAAGGGAAGGACGCTCCCTCCATCCCCGAAGGTGAGCACAGGTGCCAGACAGAAGCGCACCCGCCGCACCTGCGCAAGCGACACCGCCGCCAGGCCGAGGAGCGTTCCGGGCGCAGGCAGCGGCAGCAGCAGCAGCACCACCACCACCATCATCCGGGCAACCGTTTCTGCCCCAGGAAGGCAACCCTTCGGGAGGACAAGGACGAATAAGAATGAGGATTCGTCGTCACGAGGGGAGCGCCTGCACCTCGCTTGCCTGATTGCGATAGTGGGAATTGAACGAGCTGCGGCTTCTGCCTCCCTGGAAATGAGGGATTGACGATGAGCGAAAGCACCGACATGTATCTTGTGACCACGGCCCTGCTGCGGAAGGGGAATGAACCGGTTCCTCTTTCGCTCCTGGCAAATCACCTTTCCATCTCGCCCGTTTCAACCAACGAGATGTGCCGCAAACTGGAAGAACGGGGATTGATTGAGTATCAGCCCTATAAAGGGGTGACGTTGACAGATGAAGGCGAGACGCTGGCCCGGCGGGTGTTGGGCCGCCGCCGCCTGTGGGAAGTCTTCCTGGTGGAGCGGTTGGAGATTGAGGTGGAGGAGGCGACAGCGATTGCCTGTCAGCTTGAGCATATTTCTTCGGACCGGCTGGTTGAGGCACTGGCAACCTTTCTGAAGCAACCGTCGGCGCAACCGCCTGAGAAACGCTCCCCCTTCCGCCTGCTCTCGTCGTTCACCGCCGGACAGCGCGGGCGGGTGGAGGCGGTGAAGACCAGTGAGGTGACAGCGAGTTTTCTGCACGCCCAGGGAGTCGAACCTGGAACGGTGGTGGAGGTGCTGGCAGTGGGGGGGGATGGAGCGTTGTTCCTTGCGGTCGAAGACCACCGAAATTATCATCATCACGACCATCGTTACCACCACTATCATACGCTCTCGCTGGCGCGGACCGTGGCGGATGGTATCACCATGATGCTGCTGGCAGACCAGGGCGATAATGGCGATAATGGCGATGATAGGGATAAGGGCGATGTAAATGAGCGAGAGGGTCGGAAAAGCGCGTGAAGACGAAGTTCAACCCGGTGGACGGGACTGGCGCTGGCGGCCCGGTCGGAGACCCTGACCCGGAGCCAGAAGAGCGGGGCCGCTCATGGTGGGTCCGGGTGCCTCTGGGAGGGATAGGGGCGCTGATGCTGGCAATTGCAGTGTGGGTCTCTGTCGGGCATGGCTCCAGAGTGCTGGCAGACCATACCGCGCCGGTCACCAGCATCGCGATTGCCCCGGACGGGCAGACGCTGGTTTCGGCCGCCGGCGACACGACCATCAAGGTATGGCACCCGGCCACCGACCAGGACACCCCGGTGCAGACGCTCCGGGGGCACACCTCGTGGATTTTCAATGTGGCGATTGCGCCCGACGGTCAGACGCTGGCCTCGGCCTCCTGGGACCACACGGTGCGGCTGTGGCGGCTGAGCGACGGGGCACCGCTTGCGACGCTCACCGGTCACGATGGCCTGGTCTGGGATGTAGCGTTTGCGCCCGACGGTCAGACGCTGGCTTCGGCAGGGGCCGATGGGACCGTACGGCTGTGGAACGCCCATGATGGTCGGCTCCTGCGGACATTGACGGTCGGGAACGATATGGTCTTCAGCGTGGCCTTTGCGCCCGACGGCCAGACGCTGGTGGCGGGGGCCGAGGATATGACGGTGAGCATCTGGCGGGTGCGCGATGGCGTGCTCCTGCGGACATTGCACGGGCACGGCGGCGGGGTGATGCAAGTGGCTTTTGCTCCGGATGGGGCGGTGATTGCGTCGGGAGCTTCGGATGCGCTGGTCAAGCTGTGGGATAGCCGCAATGGAACCCTGCTCCGAACCCTGGAGGGGCACACCGGGCGTATCTTCAGCCTGGCCTTCTCTCCCGATGGGCGCGTGCTGGCTTCGGCAGGGGCCGATGGGCACGTGTTTCTGTGGCGCGTGAGCGACGGAACCCTGCTCCGCAAGGTGACGTCCGGTACCTGGACGGTGGGCAACTGCCACCTGGAGCACTGGTGGCAGGAGGCGCTGAATTGCCGCCCGCGGTGGGATGCCCATTTCATCTACGCCGTGACCTTCTCCCCCGATGGGGAGTTTCTGGCCTTTGCCGACGGCCCGACGGTACACCTGGAGCAGGTTTCGATGAATGCCCATGGTGAAAGGGGAGGGTTGTAATATGGACGAAGCCAGCGAAACCACGACGCGTACGCTGCGTATTCAGGGCATAGACTGTGCGAACTGCGCCCGCTCCCTGGAGAAGGGGGTGGCTCAACTGGACGGGGTCGAGGCGTGTATGCTCAATGCCGCGACCGGGCGAATGCGGGTGCAGGGCGGAGCCACACGGGATGCCATCGTTGAGCGGGTGCGGGCGCTTGGCTATGATGTGGCGGACGAATGCCCCCCTACCCAATCGCCATTGCATCCATCAAACCCATCAAACCCATCAAACCCATCGAGCCTATCAAAACCGGGGATGCTTCCGGCATTCCTCCAGTTTCTGTGGCAGCGCCCCGATACGCGGCTGGCCCTGTTGGGGGCCGTGCTGATAGGGCCGGGGTTGGTGGTGGACGAACTGCTGCATCTTTCTCACCCGCTCGCGGCCATAACGTCTGTTACCTCTATCGGCGCGCTGATCCTGGCCGGGCTGCCGATTGCCCGCAGCGCGGTGCGGTCGCTGCTCATATACCGCGACATCACCATCAATATGCTGATGAGCATTGCGGCGGTCGGGGCAGTTATCATCGGAGCCTACACCGAGGCCGGGATGGTGATGGTGCTGTTTGCGATTGGCGAGGCGCTGGAGGGGTATACGACCGGGCGGGCCGCGAATCGATTCGCAGCCTGATGGGAGTGGTGCCCGACGAGGCCACGCTCATTCGGAGGGGCGAGGCTCCCGCTGCCCCGACCGCGCCGGAACCACCCGCCGCCGGCGACCCATCGCAGCCCCGGCGCGTGCCGGTTGAGCATCTGCGCGTTGGCGACGTGATTATGGTCAGGCCGGGTGAGCGTATCCCGATGGATGGGCAGGTGATCGCCGGAGGGTCGTCCGTCAACCAGGCTCCGATTACGGGGGAAAGCCGCCTGGTCGAGAAACTGGCCGGCTCCGAGGTGTTTGCCAGCAGCATCAACGGCGAAGGGAGCCTGGAAATTGAAGTCACGCATCTTGTGGCCGACAATACGATCAGTCGCCTGATTCGGATGGTTGAGGAAGCGCAGGAAGGGCGAGCGCCGGTGCAGCGGTTCGTAGACCAGTTTGCCCGCTTCTATACGCCGGCGGTGGTGGTGCTGGCGCTGCTGATTGCCACAGTGCCGCCGCTGGGGTTCGGGCAACCGTTCTGGAACCCTGACGAAACAACGACCGGCTGGCTTTACCGTGCTCTGGCGGTGCTGGTGGTCGCCTGCCCGTGTGCGCTGGTCATCAGCACGCCGGTCAGTATCATCAGTGCCATAAGCAACGCGGCCCGGCACGGGGTGCTGATCAAAGGGGGGGCATACCTGGAAGCCCTGAGCCGGGTCAGCACGATGGTCTTCGACAAAACTGGCACGCTCACTGAGGGCCGGCCCTCGGTCATCACCCTGCGCTCGGTCCGCTGCGCAGAACCCCACGCGGTGGCAAGTCCTCTGGCAGCACCGGGGAGCGCCGGGTGCCGCGCATGTGGCGAGGTACTGGCGCTGGCAAGTGTCATCGAGCAGCAAAGCGAACACCCCATTGCCCAGGCCATTCTTCACGAATCGGTGGTGTGGGGAGTCCACCGGCACTATCCCGCAGCCCGCATGGTCACGGCGATGACCGGGCAGGGGGTGACCGGCTACGTGCAGGGGCAGCAGGTGACCGTCGGGAGTCATCGCTATTTCGACGCGCACATCCCCCCACCCCCAGGCCCATTGCCGCGAAGCCCACCAGGACGCGGAACTGGGATATACGACGATTATGGTCGGGGCGGGAGCCACCTACCTGGGCAAGATTGCGCTGAGCGACCGGGTGCGGAGCAGCAGCCGCAAGGCGCTCGCCGCGCTCAAACGCCTGGGGGTCCGCAACCTGGTGATGCTGACGGGCGACAACGCGCACACGGCCCGCATGGTGGCAGAGCAGGTGGGAGTCACCCAGGTGCGGGCAGAATTGCTGCCGGAAGACAAGGTCGCCGCAGTGCGAGCATTGAAGCAGGCCGGCGAGGTCGTTGCCATGGTGGGCGACGGGTTGAACGATGCCCCGGCGCTGGCAACCGCCGATGTGGGTATTGCCATCGGGGTGGCCTACGGCGGCACGGCCCAGGCGATGGAGACGGCGGACCTGAGCCTGATGAGCGATGATTTGCGCCGGCTGCCGTTTGCGGTCCGCCTGAGCCACGCGACCATGCGGACGATTCGGTCCAATGTGGCTCTGAGCCTGGGTATCAAGGTTGGCTTTCTGGTGCTGGTGCTGGCGGGTCTGGGGACCATGTGGATGGCGGTGCTGGCGGATATGGGAACATCGCTCCTGGTCACCCTCAATGGGATGCGCCTTCTGCGGCGACCGTCCATTCCCAAGCGCTCCCCAATCTCCAACCCCTGACTCCAGGCCCCAGGCCCCCAGAATATCGAAACCTCCCACTTGACATCCTCCCCCGCATGGGGTATACTTCGTGTTAAATGTACACTTAGTCGCGCCGCGGCCTTTTTTTTCACAGAAAGTTAGTGTTATATGGACACCTTTTCCCTGGGGGTATTGATTTGACCGGGCCTTAGTGTTATATCCACACTATCAAGTTACGTAAGGAGGGGGTTACGATGAACCAGCGACGAACAGGTGCGACCCGGATGCCCGCGCCCGACCTTGTTGAGGAGATCCAGCGATGGAAGCAGGAGCGACGGGCCGTGATTCTGGCGCACAACTATCAGTATGGCGAGATACAGGATATGGCCGACTTTGTGGGGGATTCTCTGGGGCTGTCGCAGGAGGCGGCCCGCACCGATGCCGAGGTGATTGTGTTTTGCGGGGTGCATTTTATGGCCGAAACCGCCGCCATCCTGTGCCCGAACAAGACCGTCCTGATACCCGACCTGGAGGCCGGGTGTTCGCTGGCGGCCTCGATAACGGCGGAGCAGCTTCGCGCCTGGAAGGCCGAACACCCCGGCGCGGTGGTGGTGGCCTATATCAACACCACCGCCGAGGTGAAAGCCGAAAGCGACTACTGCTGCACCTCAAGCAACGCCGTCCGGGTGGTCGAAGCGATTCCGCCTGACCGCGACATCCTGTTTTTGCCGGATATGTTTCTGGCGAGCTTTGTGCATCGGGTGACCGGGCGACCGCTGCACACCTGGCCCGGCGAATGCCATGTGCATGCGGCTCTTACGCCCGACGAAATCACCAGGGCCCGCGCAGCGCACCCCGGTGCCGAGTTCGTCATCCACCCGGAATGTAGCTGCGTCTCCTCGTGCCTGCACTACCTGGCCTGTGGCGACATTGCCAGAAAGCACACCCACATTCTGTCAACCGAGGGCATGCTTCGGCTCACCCGCCAGAGCGAAGCCCAGGAATTCGTGGTGGCGACCGAGGTGGGGGTATTGCACCGGATGCACCAGGGCAGCCCGGCCAAGAAGTTCTACCCGGTGAGCGAGGCAGCTATTTGCCACTATATGAAGATGATAACCGTTGAAAAGGTGCTGCGTTCGCTTCAGGAAATGCAGCACGTTGTGACGGTTGCGCCATCCCTGGCGGAGCGGGCCCGCGGAGCCATTGACCGAATGCTGGAACTGGCCTGAGCCTTTGATTTGATTGGAACGAAGACTGGAAAGCGCAGAGAGCACAGAAGGAAACCATGAAGGAGTTTGTTCGTATGGACACTGGCGTTGATGCGCCACGCTCGGTGCTGGTCACCTTCCCCCAGGGAACGGGCCAGCATGAAACGGATATCCTCGTCATTGGCGGCGGCGTCACGGGCCTGATGGCGGCCCTGCACGTGGCAGAGCGGGGAGCACGGGTCACGCTCCTGAGCCGCGAAGACCTCCTGGTGAGCAATTCGGCCTGGGCACAGGGGGGGGGTTGCGGCGGCGCTGGACGTGGAGGATTCGCCGGAATTTCACATTGAAGACACCCTGACCGCCGGGGCTGGCCTCTCCGACCGCGTTGCCGTTGAGGTGCTGGCGTGGGAAGCGCCCCGACTGATGCGGCTGCTGGCAAGCCTGGGGGTCCCCTTTGAGCGGGAAAACGGGCAATTTGTTCTGGGGTTGGAGGGCAGCCACTCCCGACGCCGTATCCTGCACGTGGGCGATGCGACCGGGTGGGCCCTGACCCGCACCCTGGTGCATCACGTTCGGCATGCCCCCGCATTCACATCTTTGAGAACTACCAGGCCATTGACCTGACCGACCGGGCCGGACGCTGCACCGGTGCCCTGGCGATGGACCGCCATGGGAAGCTCCATCAGTTCACGCCGCGGCGACCATTCTGGCAACAGGGGGAGCCGGGGCACTGTATGGGGTAACCAGCAACCAGCCGGGAGCGCTGGGTGAGGGTATCGCGCTGGCCTACCGCGCCGGAGCCGAAGTCTGCGATATGGAGTTTGTGCAGTTTCACCCGACGGTCCTGCACACCAGGGAGGGGCAGGGCTTTCTCATTAGCGAGGCCACGCGGGGCGAGGGGGCAACCCTGCGCACACCCGGCGGCACGCGCTTTATGCCCGCGTATGACCCGCGGGCCGAACTGGCCCCCCGCGACGTGGTGACCCGCGGTATCTACGATGCCATGCGCCGCGAAGGGACGAACCACGTGCTGCTGGACCTCACCCACCACCCGGCGGCCTATCTCAAGCTGCGCTTCCCCACCATCTGCACGCGCTGCCTGGCCGAGGGCATAGACCCCGCGACGGACCCCATTCCCGTTGCTCCTGCCGCGCACTACCTCATGGGGGGGATACGGACGGATATCAACGGGGCAACCAGCCTGGCGGGGTTGTATGCCGCGGGAGAATGCGCCTGCACCGGGGTACACGGAGCCAACCGCCTGGCAAGCAACTCGCTGCTGGAGTGCCTGGTTTTCGGCAGGCGGTGTGCCGATGCCGCGCTTGAGCAGTGGACGGGAGACGGAAAGGGAAAGGCCGCATGGCAGGCAACCGGGGTGGAATACGCTGCCTGTCTGTACCCGTCGCTGCCCCCGCTGCCGGTGCCCCACCTCACCTACCATACGCCGCCGGTTGCCCCGCCCGGCTGGCGCTCATCGCTGGCGGCCATCATGAGCACCGGTGCTGGCCCACTGCGCTCGGCCGACCGGCTTCTTGAGGCGCTGCGCCGTCTCGAAGCCTTCCCGATGCAGGGGTTTGCGCCCGACCCGGAGACCATCACGGCGGCCAATGCGGCCCTGGTTGCCCGGCTCATTGTGGCGCACAGCCTGGCCCGCGAAGAGAGCCGCGGGGCGCACCGACGGGTGGACTTCCCCCAGACAGACGAAGCCTGGCAAGTTCACCTGGTCTCCAGACGGGGCACCAGACCCTACCCGGTGGCAACCGTGACGGAGATGGACCATCCGCAGCCAGCAACCGACTATCCGTATCCGGTGGACCACCAACTTCCGGTCTGGGGCGACTGGTGCCTGCTGCCGGTGCCGCAACTCAGGAACGGCCCGCTGGCTGAAGCCTACCCGGTCCCCTGAAGCCTGGCAGGCTCCCCGCGACGAGAGACGAGTGGCCTCACCGCATCCGGAGTGAACATGACCACCCTCGTCACTCGTCTCTCGCTAATTGCCACGCTCAAGACTGCCTGTCCTCCCCCGCCACCTTTGGGCCTTCCCATGGTGGCTATCCTGGCGCGGGTGCAGTATAATATTGGGGATGACAGGTCAGGTGATACGTTGCATACATGGTGGGTGCCGCGTGGCGCTCTGGGCGCTCGCGGGGGTGGCGCTCATGGTCACGGCCATTGTGGTCGCTGGTTGTACCGAGCGCCCCAGGGGCATCAGCATCATTGCCACCAGAACCGCGGCGGCGGTTCTGGACCGCGAGCCAACTCCGACGCTGGCGTTCCCCACCGTGGTGCCCCACACCCCGGCCCCCCGACCGCGACCCTGCCCCCGACCAGAGCGCTCCCCACCGTGGTTGAGCCGACGGTCACGGGGTCGGTGCGGGCAGGGGAGGACCCTGCGGATGCAGCACTGACCGACCGAACCACCCCAGCGCAAGGTCAGGGTGGCAACCCAGGAATCCGAAACCCGACCGTTACCCCCCTTGCGCTTTCCTTTGCGTCGCCCACCGCGCTCCCGGAGCTTCCGCAGCAATCAATAAACGAAGCCTCGCTCAGCCACCTGCACCCGATGCGCCGGATTGGCTACGGGCGGGCGATGCAGGCGGCCCTGGTGCCGGGGAACAACCTGCTGGCCGTAGCGACCTCGGCGGGGATTGCCTGGTTCACCCTCCCCGCGCTCGAACCACTGCGGTTTGACCCGCTGGAGGGGCACGTGGAGGGCATACGCTTCAGTCCAGACGCGCAGTTCATCGCCGTCACCCGCGGGCATCTGGTGGGGCAGCCGGAGACGCTCTTGCTACGAAGCGCCGACCGCTCCCTCCTGGCGGTGCTCAATGGGATTGACGCGGTATTCAGCCCCGATGGGCAGACGATAGCCACGGTCCAATATCAGGCCGATGAGGAGCAGGCAACGACGACGCTCTGGACGAGTGCCGACGGGGCAAAGCGGGCCACCCTGGTGGGGAGCTTTCCGGTGTTCAGCCCCGATGGAAAGATGATAGCCACCGTGCAAAACCGTTTTGGGCGGCAACCATCCACGATTCTCTGGAAGAGCAGCGATGGCAAGCTCTTGCGCGACCTGCAGGGACGGGCACCGGCCTTCAGCCCCGATGGGCAGTGGTTGGCAACGGCGACCGGAGCCAGTGTCCAGGTATGGGACCTTTCCGGGAGCCAGCTGGCCCGCTCAAGCGCCACCGTTGCGAAGGATGTGCAGGTGCGGGGGATGGCGTTCAGCCGCGATGGTCGGCAGCTGCGCATTGCCGCCGAAGATGGCCTGCATATCTGGAACGTCTCGGACGATAGCATGTTCAGCAATCTGGCGGTAAGCGGGACATTCGGGGAATCCGAGCGCGTGTTGATTGATTTTCCGCGCCGCAGCGAAGAAGGTACCCTGTCGGGCATCCGCCTGCTTGATGCCGCCAGCGGGAAGACGCTCTACGAAGACGATGAGATGGCGTTTACCAATTTTACGGTGGATAACGAGCGCCGCGTGGTGCGGTTTTCGACCGACGCACTCTCGGCCACGCTGGTCACGCTGGACGGCCTGGTGCGACTGGTCAACTTGCCCGAAGGTTCGACCCGCGACCTTTCGATGCCCGATATGTCACGCATGGCCTTCAGCCCCGATGGACAAAGCCTGGCGGTGGCCGGGGTCGGGCCGCAGGTGCATCTGTGGAGCACTGACGAAGGAACCCGAAAGCAACACCTGACGGTTGCGGCCAACGAGTCGCTACGGCGGGTGCCCCGCACGCTCCAGTTCATCCCCGATGGACGGGGGGTGGTGGTGGAGGAAGCGGTGTGGCACGACGACGATTCGACGAGTATGGCGGTAACAGCGTGGGAGGTGATGACCAGCAGTGTCGAGATGGAAAGCTGGAGCTTCAGGCCGCTTGAGGCTCCTGAGAAGCCTGGCGGAGGATTGGGAACCTACCACCCTGCCACCAATGCGGTCGCCTGGGTGGATGCCAGCGACCGCGTCCGGTTGCAGCGCAGCGACGGAGTAACAACCGGCCTCGGTATGGAGACGCTCACGCTCACGGAGCCGGGGCCAGTCAGTGCCCTGGCGTTTCACCCGGATGGGAGCCTCCTGGTCATTGGTGACGAGTTCGGCACGGTGCAGATTATCAAGACCGAGCGCGGCTACCTGTTCGATACGTTGCAGGTGGGGGAGGGGGTAGAGTCTCTGCGGTTCAGCCCCGATGGTTCGCTCCTGGGAGTGCATCGTGCGGATGGAATGCTCCTGGTCTTTCGCCTGGGCGAACAAACCCCGATGCTCACGCTGGCGCTCGCTACGGGGGTTCCCTTTGCGTTCACGCCCGACAACCACCTGCTCATCAGTGGGGAGCCAGAGGGAGTGGCTTGCTATCGCCTGAGCGACGGGCAGATGCTCCGCCGGCTGGAGGGGGGCGGGGAGGAGGTGCTCATCAACCCGCAGCAGACCATCCTGGCAGTGATGCACGAGGATATGGTGACGCTGTGGGGGGTTGCTTCTCCCTAGCCGGTTCCGGAGGTGGGCCGTATGCCCTGCGACGGGGGCCGTGCCTTCGCCGTGGCGAGGTATGGTACCATAGGGAAAAGTGATTTCGGAAGGAGGTTCTATGTCCCGAATAGCTGCGCTTGGCGAAATGCTGGTTGACCTGGTCGCGACGGCTGCGGGGGTGACCCTGACCGAGGCTCCGTCCTTTGCGCCAGCGGCGGGGGGCGCACCGGCCAATGTGGCCGTGGGGGTGGCGCGTCTGGGGGGGAAGGGTAGCTTCCTGGGGAAATTCGGAGATGACCCCTGGGGGCATTTTCTGTCCCGCACCCTGGAAGAAAACGGGGTGGACATTCAGGGCATCCGGTTCACCGGCGAGGCTCGCACGGCGCTGGCCTTTGTTGCATTGATGGAGCACGGAGAACGTGATTTTGTCTTCTACCGGCATCCCAGCGCCGATATGCTCTATGCACCGGACGAAGTGGATGCGGCGGTGATTGCGGGGGCGACCATTCTGCACCACGGCTCCATCAGCCTCATCACCGAGCCTTCTCGCTCGGCCACTCTGCGGGCCATTGACCTTGCTCGCCAGCACGGTTGCCTGATTTCCTATGACCCGAACCTGCGCCTCCCGCTGTGGCCCGACGAAGCAACCGCCCGAACGACCATCCTTGAGACGATGCCCGGCGCACATTATGCCAAGGTAAGCGAGGACGAACTGACCTTTCTCACCGGAGAAACCGAAGTGCTGCGCGGGGCCGAACGCCTCTGGCACGCGGATATGCGGTTGCTCTCGATCACCCGCGGCTCCGGCGGGTGCTCCTATGTGGCAGCCTCCGGGAGCGGCCATGTTGATGGCTTCTCGGTCCAGTGCGTGGATACGACCGGGGCCGGTGATGGGTGGGTTGCAGCGCTGCTGACCCAACTGGCGCAGAACCCCGACCTATGGGCCGACCGGGTCGCGTTGGAGCAGGCACTCCGATATGCCAACGCCGCCGGGGCGCTGACCACGACGAAGCGCGGAGCTATTCCGGCCCTGCCGACACCCGACCAGATTGACGCCTTGATGAGAACCGCGGGGGTGATGCCAGTCACGGGTGAGTTCGATGGATGATAGAGTTATAGATACCGGTGATGCAAGATGGTGATATGAAGAAGATGGCTGTGCTGCCTCAACGATGGGTATGGGGAGGTACCGGGCTTCTGGCCGGGTTGGTCGGGGTCCTCGCAGGTATCCTGACCGCGTGTACCCTGCACGAACCTCCCCCCCTGGCCCCGGAGCCTGAAATCCACATCGGGGTGCTGGCTCCGCTCAGTGGCGAACTTGCCGAAAGTGGGGGTTTCCCACTGGTGAATGGGGCATCGCTGGCAGTGCAGCAGGTGAACGACCAGGGCGGGTTGGTCGTTCAGGGGCGTTCCTACCGCGTCGTGCTGCATATTGAGGATGACCACGACACCCCGCAGATTGCGGTTGAAGCCGCTCGCAAGCTCATCGTCCAGGACCGGGTGGTAGCGCTGGTGGGGCCCCGCTCAGCCGGATTGCCATCCCCGTGGCGGCGGTGGCCGAAAGCGAGGGCATCCCCCTGATTAGCCCGTCTTCAACCAACCCCGCGACCACCCAGGGCAAGCGCTATGTCTTTCGGGTGGCGTTTGTGGATTCGTTTCAGGGTCAGGCCATCGCCCGGTTTGTCTCCCACGACCTGGAGGCCCGCCGGGCCGCCGTGCTCTACGATGTGGCGAGCGCCTACAACCGCGACCTGGCGGAGTTCTTTCAGCAGCAATTCGAGGCCGATGGGGGGCAGGTGGTGGCGTTCGAATCGTATACGACGGATGAGCAGGATTGGAGCCGTCAACTTGCTGTTATCCAGGAGTGTGCCCCGGAGGTACTCTTTTTGCCCAACTACACGACCGAAGTGCTTTCCCAGGTTCGGCAGGCCCGCCAGATGGCTATCACCGCCACGCTGGTCGGGGGAGATGCCTGGAGCAGTTTTGCCCCCGTTGAATGGCGTGAACTGGATGGGGCCTACTACAGCACGCACTGGTCGCCGGACATTACCAGCGAACCAGCGCAGGCGTTCATCGAGGCCTACCGCCGCACGTACGGGTATGTCCCTACGTCCCAGAACGCCGCGCTGACCTATGATGCGTTTGGCCTGCTCTTTCAGGCCATCCAGACGGCCGGGAAGACCGACCCGGAGTCCATACGGTATGGCCTGTCGCGCACGACCCGCTATGCGGGGGTGACCGGCAGTATGGCGTATCACGGGACGGGCGACCCCTCCCGGAGTATCGTCATTCTCAAGATTCGAGCAGGAGAGCCGGTGTTCTACAAACAAATGGACCCCTGATGCGTGGACCCTTGATGAGGCAAGACCGGATGTTTCGATGCGGCTGAGGTTGTGGAACAAAAGCCTGATGGCTCGCCTGGTGAGCTACATTCTGTTCCTGTCGTTCCTGACGGTGGGACTGACCGGGTACATTGCCTATCGGCGGGCATCGCACGCGCTCGAACACTCGGTGTTCAATCGGCTGAACGCCGTCGCAACGCTCAAGGAATATGAACTGGAGCGCTGGATTGACGAGCAGCGCCAGCGGGTGGTCTTCTTCTCGCAGCTCCCCGCGGTGCGCGAAGCGGCCCACGTGCTGATGAGCGGCAACGAGACCGATGCGCGATATCAGGCGGCCTACCCTGAGCTGCGCGACTACCTGAACCTGCTGTTTAGCAGTTCGGACTTGCAGGAGGTTTTCATTCTTTCCAGCACGGGCGGGAAGGTCATCATCTCCTCGCACCCTGCCAGTGAGGGCACCTACCATGTGAAGGATATCTACTATGTTCAGGGACGTCAGAGCACCTTTGTTCAGCCGATCTATGCCTCGCCCACCACGCTCAAGCCCACGATGACCATTGCGACACCGCTCGTTGGTATCATGGAGGAGACCAGCGGGGAGGCCGAAGGGGAGGCCAGCGGGAGCAGGTGGGAACCGCCGGGGGTGGTCGCGGCCCATCTCGACCTGGACCGGATGGACCAGATTATTGGGGAGCGGACGGGATTGGGGTTGACCGGCGAAACCTACCTGGTTGACCGCTGAATGTGTTCGTCTCTGGTGAGGAATATGGGAGGGGGGAGTTGTCGCGGGGGGTACACACGGTGGGGATTGACGCCGCGCTGCGGGGGAACAACGGTCAGGCGCTCTACCCGAACTATGCCGGTGAGCCGGTCATTGGCGTGTATCGCTGGCTGGATAAGTACCATCTCGCACTGATGGTTGAGGTGAGCCAGTATGAAGCCCTGACCCCAGCCCGCTCCCTGGCGTGGAACATCCTGTTCATCGGGTCGGTGCTGGTGCTGGTGCTGGCCGGGGGGGTCTACTGGCTGGCCCGCCAGATAGCCCGCCCTATCCTGCTGGTAGCTGACGCGGCTATCCAGGTTGCCAGCGGAGACCTGAACCACACCGCTCCGGTGCTGACGGAAGACGAGGTGGGGTTGCTGGCGCTGGCCTTTAACCAGATGACCGGCGAACTGCGTCTGCTGTATGAGGGGATGGAGAGGAAGGTCGTGGAACTGCGGCAGGCGCAGGAAGCGCTGCGGGAGTATCAGGGGAGTCTGGAAGAGCAGGTTGCGGCGCGAACTTCTGAGCTGACGCAAACCAACGCCCGGCTTCAGGCCGAGATTGTTGAACGGAAGCGGGCCGAACTCGAACTCACCGTGGCGCGGGAAGCCGCCGAAGAAGCGAGCCGCGCCAAGAGTGCTTTTCTCGCCAATATGTCGCACGAACTGCGCACGCCGCTCAATGCTATCATTGGCTATAGTGAGATGCTTGAGGAGGAGGTGAGCGACCTCGGCACGGCCCACGAAACCTTCATTCCCGACTTGCAGAAAATCCAGGCGTCCAGCAAGCATCTGCTGTCGCTCATCAACGATATCCTGGACCTGTCCAAGATTGAGGCGGGCAAGATGCAGATGTATACCGAAGCGCTCGATGTGGCCGGGTTCGTTGCCGATGTCGTGGCGACGGTTTCGACGCTGCCGCAGACCAATCAGAATACGCTCCAGGTGCATTGCGCTCCGGATATTGGCACGATGCAGGCAGACCCGACCAGGATGCGCCAGGTGCTCTTGAATCTCCTGTCGAATGCCTGCAAGTTTACGGAGCATGGCACCATCACCCTGGAGGTGTCCCATGTGAAGCCGGCCACCCTGGGGAGCGAACTGCTGGTGGGCAGCCCGACCGGTCACGACGACGGTTCGGGGGCAAGCAAACTCCCCAACGGCAGCCTGCCCCAGTTCCCGTCGTTTGCACCGGATGCGCCGCTCGTAGTCTTCCGCGTGAGCGATACCGGCATCGGGATGACCCCGGAGCAGATGACCCGGCTCTTCGACCCCTTCACGCAGGTTGACTCTTCAACGACGCGGAGGTATGGCGGTACGGGACTGGGTCTGGCTATCACGCGGCGGCTCTGCCAGATGATGGGCGGAGAGGTGTTCGTTCAGAGCGAATATGGCAAGGGGTCGGTCTTCACGGCGGTTTTCCCCGCTACGGCCAGGGGACACACGGAGGTGGCTCCGTGAGCCAGGGCCGGTAGAGGATGTTGTTTCCCACCGAGTCTCCGCGCCCTTCGGGGTTCTCGTCAGGGTGGTAGGGGCCGGAGCGCTCGCCCCACCAGTTCTGCCGCATATCCAGCAAGATTTCGCTGGTTGCGCCGCGCCCGATGCCATATTTGACATAGTAGGGAACGACCGGCGGGACGTGGTTGTCTATGCGGTTGTTGGCGATGCTGAGGTTGAAATGGGGGAGCTGGGGGGTTTCGGTGCGCAGGCGCAGGCCCGTGTCAGCTCCGATGAGCGAATTGCACGCGATGGTCCCCTCCATCGCGCCGCTGGCTGAGATGAGCAGGTTGGCACCCTCTTTCTCGTAGCCGTCAAGGTGGTTGGACTGAATGTCCAGCACCACCGTGTCCTCGCTGTGGTTCTCAATCGTGAGGCTGGAGGCTCCGTCGCTCAGGCGATTCTTCCCGACACGATTGCCCGTGAAGGTGAAGAGGTTTCCGCTGGTGTAGGTGGCGTTGAAGGCCCCGCCATAGGGCAGGTCGTTGCCCCAGATTTCGCTGTCGCGTACCTCGACGGTGCTGTCGGTAGTCAGAATCGTTCCACCATTCTCGATGATTCTGGAGTTGCGCACGACGAGTTCGCCGCCTTCGCTCACGATGACAGCTCCCCCGGCGCCCCCGTCGCGGATTTCGGCGTGTTCGAACACGACCAGGCTGTTGTTGCGGCTGAAGATGCCTTGCCAGCGTTTGTCGGTGTGCCCGACAAAGCGCACCGGCTGGCCGGGTGTGCCGATGGCGTAGATTTGCGCGTGGTCTACGGTGAGCGATGCTCCCCACCCCAGGCGCACTTCGACGCCGGGGTCAATGATGAGCACCGAACCCGGCGCAATCTGGGTGGCGTTTTCCAGCACGACAGGACCCTGCCCGCTGTTCCAACGAATGCTGCCGCTCAGGATATCAATGGGAGGTTCGGTTGGCCCTGGTGTGGGGGTCGGGGTGGGCGACTCCTCCGGGGTCGGGGTGGTCTCTTCGGTCTCTTCGGTCTCTTCGGTGTTCGTTGGAGGGGTGGGTTCGTTGGTTGGGGCGTATAGGTTGGAAACGGGGTGTAGGTCGGCGCGGGGGTATAGGTCGGCGCGGGGTATAGGTCGGCGCGGAGGTGTAGGTCGGCGCGGAGGTGGCGGTTTCTTCGCGTGGGGAGACCGTGTCGGTCGGGGTGGGACGGGTAGGAGCAAAGGTGGGGACCGCGAGGGTGCTGGTGATCCCCGGCTCCGGGTAGGCGGCGGATGTCGCGGTTGCCCCGGCCCCTGGGGTGCCGGGCAGCGGCGTCGCGGTCGCGCTCCCTTCTGGCTCCGGGGATTGGGGAGGAGGGGACAGTGGTGCCCGGTCCGGGCGATGCGGTCCGGGTCTGGAGTGCGGCCACGCTGGTGCCTTCGGCTCCGGTGGGCGTGGGCGAGGGGAGCGTGGCAACCTGCTCACCGCCGCTGGAAAAGAGCAACCAGACCCCGATTGCCAGAATCAGAAAAGTCGCGGTGCCTATCAGCGTCAGGTTGTCGCGGCTGACAGGCACCACAACCGGAGCATGGCGGGAATGCCTGGGCTGCCCTGGGGTTGGCTCTTCGCTTTCTGGCGGCACGATTCTTTTCCTCTTCTTCGGCCTCTGGAGCTACGGATTCAGTTCTTCCATGATGCTGGTTTCCAGGTAGATGATACGTTCTCCGATGTTGGTTGCCCGGTCCGCGGCTCGCTCCAGCGCATGCACCACATCGAGCAAATCGAGCACCGCTTCGAGGCGCTGAGGGTCGTTGCGGGCAATGGCTATCAGTTCTTCGCGCAGTTTGTCTTCGAGTTGGTCCACGTGTTCGTCAAGTTCGGCCAGGCTGCGCACCATCTCACTATCCTGGCGCAGAAACGCTTCCAGGCTGATGTTCAGCATTTTCTGAGCCAGCGTTGCCATTTCGTAGATGCCGGCGGGTGGCACCACCAGCATGGGCCGCCGGGTGGCGCGTTGCAGGCGGCGGGCGATACTACAGGCATAGTCCCCGATGCGCTCCAATTCGGAGGCAATGGCGAACACGACCCCAAGCAGGCGCAGGTCGCTGGCAACGGGTTGCTGGGTGGCGATGAGCTTGATAACTTCCTCTTCGGCGTGGCGCTGCGCCTCGTCAATCTGCAAATCGTCGTCTATGACCTGGGAGGCCAGAGTGGTGTTCCAGGTTTCCATGCTTTTGATGGCGTGGTGCATGGCGTGTTCAACCCGGCTCCCCAGGCGCAGCAGGTCTTCCCGAAGGCTCGCCAGTTGGCGACCGAAACGTTCTCGTATCATCGAAAGTCCTCCTCCTTCTTGCAACATCCATCATGATAGGTTTCGCTACGTTCCTGCTACCTCCTTCACCATGGGGGGTGGGCTTGTGCGCGGACCGGGCAGGCAGTTCGCAGGCGCGTTTTGTGTTCCGGCGTCGCCCTATTTCCGCGGGCGACCAGTTCCGTTCTGGTGTGGTCATGATACCACACCTTTCCCCCCTTGCTCATGGCGTGGAATATTTGAATCGGGCCCCCGCTGGGTCGGAGCCGGCCTGGATGCCGGTCCGCTGCCGGAGTAGCCCCGCCCACCCGGCCCGGTTTCTGGTTGGTGGCATTTGCGCCACACCCACGATGTGCGGTATGATGAAGGCAAGCGATCCCCACAGAACTTTGCTTGTTGTTGTATTGGTATTGAAGGATACGACCAATGCTGGAACCTGGTACACTTGTGCAGAACCGCTATCGTATTGTGCGCCACATTGGGCAGGGAGGCATGGGTGCGGTCTACGAGGCGTTCGACCAGCGGCTCTTGAACCCGGTGGCGCTGAAACAGATGCTCGTCACCGAGGAGGTGCTCAAGCAGGCGTTTGAGCGCGAGGCGCAGTTGCTGGCTCGTTTGCGCCACCCATCGCTGCCCAAGGTGATAGACCACTTCACCGATTCGCTCGGCCAATTTCTGGTGATGGAGTTTATGCCGGGTGACGACCTGGCGACCCTGCTCGAAAGGCAGCAGAAACCGTTTCTCGCTGAACGGGTGCTTGCCTGGACCGACCAGTTGCTTGACGCGCTCCACTATCTCCATACCCAACCCATGCCGGTCATCCACCGCGATATCAAGCCGCAGAATATGAAATTGACCCCGGATGACCATATCATCTTGCTGGACTTTGGCCTGGCAAAGGGGGCGGTATCTCAGCAATCGCATGCTTCCAGCGTGAAGAGCACCTATGGGTATACTCCGCAGTATGCACCGCTCGAACAGATTCAGGGCGCGGGGACCGACCCGCGGAGCGACCTGTATGCGCTGGCCTCTTCGATGTACTGCCTGATGACCGGGTCACCCCCTCCCAGCGCGATGGCCCGGGCCAACGCGTTCATCAGCCACCAACCGGACCCGGTGCGCCCGGCCCATGAACTCCTGCCCAATGTTTCCCCGGCGGTGAGCGAGGTGTTGATGCGGACGATGGCGCTCAACCCGGCGGAACGCCCTTCGAGCGCCATGGAGATGCGCGAACAGCTCCGTCAGGCTCGTCGGGCCACCGTGCGGGTTCCCTCCGACTGGCAGGCAGCGCCAGAAGGGAGCCAGACGATTGCCGTGCCTGGAGACGAGAATACGGCCACGATGGAGCCGAGCAGTTGGGCCGGCGTGCCTGCGACGCAGCGGGTTCCGACCGGGTGGGACAGTTCGCCCGCGACGCAGCGGGTTCCAACCGGGTGGGACAGTTCGCCCGCGACGCAGCGGATTACCACGACGAGCGAGCCGCCGCCGCTCCCCCCCGCACCGGCCCCAACCCCGGCTGCCGCGCCCCGGAGGCGTGGGGTTGCGCTCTGGCTCGGTAGTGGAGTGGTGCTCCTTCTGCTGGTGGTTGTGGTAGGGTTGGCGGTGTTCCTGTGGCGAGGCGGGGAGGATGACGTATCGTCCCAGGTGGCCGTGAACAGCTCGACCGTGACGCTTCCAGTGGGTGGGATGGCAGCAGACGGGGATGGGACGCCGCAGGAGACGGTCCTACCCGAAGCGACCAGCGCGACGGCACCCGCGACGACGGAGGCAGAAGGGACCAGCGTGACCGCGACGGCCATGGCAGAAGCGGAAGCCGGGGCCGGAGCGACGGCAACGGCCGTGGTAGCAGCGGAAGCCGGGGCCAGAGCGACCGCGACGGCCATGGTGCAGACGGTGACCGCTGTTGCCGAGCAGGTGGCGGCCTTCCAGGCCACGGGGGACCGGCCCGGGTCGAACGCCACCTGAGCGGGACGCTCCCTGATGCCACCTCGATGTATGCCCCCAGTATGGAATCGCTGCTGCTTGACAACGGCTACGCGGCAAACATTGTCACAATCGGCGGCAACCAGGCGCTGCGCCCAAGCCAGGTGGGGGGGCCGGGATACCGCATTACGTGGGTGCGAGACCTGGACTATGCAACCAGCGGCTACAGCGCCATCCTGGGCGATATGAGCGTGTTTCGGCAGAATATGGCGCTCTTTCTCCAGCAGGTGAACGGAGAAGGCGTGGTGCCAGAGGCCGTCACCCCGGACGGGCCGGTCTATGGGGATGCGTGGGATAGTATGCCCAACCTGGTCCATGCAGCCTATGCCTATGTTGCCAAGACGGGCGACCGCGAATTCTACCTGGCGCAGCGCGAAACGCTGCAACGCGTGGGGATGTGGATGGTTCGCCTGGATGGTGATGGGAACCACCTGCCCGACCGGGATATCTTCCCCTATGGCTACTACAACTCGATTGACAACAGTGTGATGCATACCTATGCGCTGGCGAAGTTCTACGCGGCCTACCGCGACCTTGCCGAACTGGAACAACTGGTCGGATATGATGGGGACGAGTGGGCAGAACGTGCGGCCCAGATGCGCACAGCCTTCCATCGCCCGTTCGATGATGGCGGCTACTGGATTGATGGTCTGGCCTGGCCCATTGCCTGGCGCGAGCCGGGGGGAAGCCCGGTCGAGGTGCTGGAGACCTTCGGGGTGTTCGAGGCCCTGCGGAGCGGTCTGATTGCGCCATCTGATGGGGAGCGCTATGCCACCTTGACCCGCGCCCTCCAGGAGCGGCTGCCGGAGATGCTCGATACGCCATCGCCCATGCGCCTGGCTCTGGGGGGATACCCCGAATGGGCGCTGCGGACGAAAGATGTTGAGGTTCCACGGTGGAAGCTCGATGCGAGCGCCCCGTGGATTGTGGGGTTGGCGGCTCCGTCCTATGCCCACGCCGGCTACCCCGAAGCGGCCAATCTGCTGATGCAAAAGTATATGGAGATGGCGCGGGCGAACGATGGGAAGGTGCTGCAACTGGTGGCCGGGGAGTATGCCCGCTTCGGGCCGGGAGAAGATGCGCCGCGTGGCCTGACCTGGGACAGCGCGGCCTGGTTTATGGCGGTGTATGATGGGCACTATGGCCTGACGATGACACCGCTTGCCCTGGTGATAGCTCCCCATCCCTTTATGCCGCAGCCCGGTGATGGGATTACCAACCTGACCTACCAGGGGGCGACGCTCCAACTGGCGCTCGACACCACCGGCCGGACCTACCGGCTCCGGACCGATGCGCCGGTGGTGGTGACCCTGCGCCCGATGGGAACCGCGCAGGCTATTCAGGTCAATGGCGGAGCGCCACAGAGCGAGGTGACCATGGTGCTCCAGGCGGAAACCGAGTATACCGTGGTCAGTGTTGCCGAACCAGCAGTGCCGGAGGACTGATGTTCATAAATGGAGACGGAACGGAATAGCCTATGAAGCCGATGGCTCATGAACTGCGCAAGAAAGGGAGGCAGGTGGCTCCTCCCCCCTCGCGCCAGCGCCCTGTGGTGATTGGCGGGGTGGTTGTTGCTCTCTTTATCTTTGTGCTGCTGGCTGCAGTGGGGGGGTGGTTGGCCTGGTCGTCTCCGCTGGCACGCCGCCACCACCATTCCACGGAAGCCCCTGCGCTTGCCGAAGCCACGCCCACGGCCATGTCTACGGTCGCCACCTGGCGTCCGACGCCTCCGCTGACGGCAGTGGTGGTGGACCAGCTTGGGTTGGATTTTCCCAACCCCGCTTTTGTGGCGGAGGCGAACGGTTTGCTGGAGCAGGCTGGCTACACAGTGACGTACGTTCCGCATGACCAGGTCACGGTTGATTTCTTTCGCACGCTGCCCTCGAAGGGGTATGACCTCGTGCTGCTGCGGGCCCATTCCAGCGCACGGGTGAGCGATGCTTCTGGCAAGGTGATTGAGGATTATGTCTTTCTTTCAACGGGCGAAGCGTTCGATGAAGGCCGCTACCGCGACGAGCTTCGCAGCCGCCGGGTCGGGGGGTTCAAGCCCGACACCGGTAGCGAATTGGTGTTCGTGGCGACGATGGATTTTTTCCGCTATAGCAGCGTTGGCCGCTTCGAGCAAAGTTTGATTATCATGATGGGGTGTGATGGGATACATTCACCCTCGCTGGCGCAAGCGCTGCTCGACCGCGGGGCCGCCCACGTCATCGGGTGGAACGCGTCGGTGTCGTCCACGCATACGGACCGGGCAACGCTGCACCTGCTGCGGGCGCTGCTAACCGATGATATGCCCGTCTCAGCGGCACTTGACGATACTCGCGCTGCCGTCGGCCCCGACCCGTACCATGGTTCGGAACTGGTGCTTTTGAGCCAATCTCCCTACTGAGCATTGTTCGTTCATTTATTCATCCATCCATTCATTCATCATGATGAGGAAGGTATGCTATGACCAGGAAACAAAAACACCCGAAGCAACCCGCTCCAGAGGTGGAGCGCCCCCTCCCACAATCCGCCGAGTTTGTGCTCGACCAGGAGGGCCAGCCGGTCGCGGTTCAGATCCATCTGGAGAACTGGCAGGCGCTCTTGAGGCGACTGGAAGACCTGGAAGACCTGGAGTTGGTGGAAGCGCTGCTACCCACGCTGCGCACGCACCCGCAGGAGGCGGGGTCCCTCCGCTGGAAGAACGTTCGGTCACGAGAAGTGAACTGGGAGAAGGAGCAGGAAAAAGGGGATGATGAGATGGTGCGGCAGGCCATAGACGCGCTGGCCTGGGAGCACCGCCCCCCCCAAAGCCGGCTCCTGGATGTGCGCGGGGTGGAGATGCCGCCGGGGGTGGAGGTGCGCCGGCTGCGCGTCGGTCAGTCCAGGATTGTCTATGCCATCCACGAGGCTGAGAACTGGATACAGGTGCTCAAGATTCGCCACCGCCCACCCTACGACCAGCAGGACCTTGAGGCGATGGCGGCCGTGGGGGGAAAAGCGAGTCACGAGTGATGCGACGAGCCGGGACAGGGGAGCGAGGGGGAGTGGCGCTGGTAGGCATTGGCTTTTGCCCTGCGTACCATGTGCTCCAGCAGGGCATAGCGTTCGAGTTCGGCAGCTTCTTCTATCGAAAGCGTACCTTGATGGCTGCGTTCCAGGAGATTTCGTACCCGCGACTGGATGGCTGGTGAGGGCTGGAGACGCAAAACTTGCTCAGGAGCAGGCTGGCTGGAAAGCACGGCGACAATCTCTTCCTCGTCCTGGTAGCGACCAGCCTGCTCAGCGAGTACTTCGTGCATCCCCCGCTCAAGGATTTCAGGGAGACGGTCACGTAGGGGTTGCAACTGCTGGCCCAGGGCATCGGACACTTCGATATGGAAAGAAACGGTCATCTGGTTCACCTCGTTTTTGTGGTTGCTTCAGGCTTGCGCGATAGGATATCCCCCACAGGCTCCAGGGCTTCGGGACCTGCGGGGGATATTTGGCGGCGCAGCGGGGCTACGCTCCGGTGCTCTCAGCAATGAGCGATGACGTGCATCATCATCATAATCATCATCATGGGTCACTCTTCGCTGGCACGAGCGACTGGTGCCCGGCAATTTCGCGGACCAGGTCGGTGATAGAGAGGACGCCGATTGGCTTTTTGCCAGTGTCTGCTTCTTCTATCAC
The DNA here is from genome assembly GCA_012032475.1 of Chloroflexaceae bacterium. Taxonomy (GTDB): domain Bacteria; phylum Chloroflexota; class Chloroflexia; order Chloroflexales; family Chloroflexaceae; genus JAAUSY01. The sequence continues at coordinate 8,710 of JAAUSY010000025.1, read as the reverse complement.
CACCACCCGGTGGATTTTGCGGTCCATCATGAGCTTGCTGGCAGTCCGGATCGTGTCGCTGGTTTTGACACACACGACATCGGACACCATAATGTTCATCGCCTTCAAGTCTTGCCAGTTTTTCCAATATTGCTCATAGAGGCGAGCATTCACCAGGTCGGTACGCGAGATGAGGCCTATCATATTCCCCTGGTCGTTGACGACAACCAGCGCACTCACATCATGCTCGGTCATCTTCTGGGCAACCTCTTGAATCGGGGTTTCCTGGAGGCAGGTCAGGACCCCGCGATGCATGACTTCCCCGACGGTCCGATCCATGATACGTCCTGCTCCTTTCTAAAAGAATGGTTCCTACGAACGAAATATACTATGATAACCGACCCGCGTCAAACGACCAGTGGTGGCAATCGCGTTCCCCCGACCGGCGGGTTCGTTACTCCCGGACCCACTGCCCTACGTTCCAGGTGATGGGGCAATCGGGTCGGGACGCAGGTGGTGGATAGATGGCCGACTCAGCACGAGCGCCGGGCGCTGGAAGAGCGGGAGCGAGGGTATTTCCTGGGTGAAGAGCTGCTGTTGGGTTCGATACGCCTCCTGCCGCTCGGCAGCGTCGCGGGAAGTTGCTGCCCGGCGGATTGCCAGGTCGGCTTCGCGGAAGCACCAACCCGGAAAGTTGTTGCCGCTCCATCCATTGGTTTCGTTGGGCACCGCCTTGCAACTCCAGAGCGCCATCCCGCCGGGGTCGGGGGTGGCTATCCACGCAAACTGGGCCAGTTCGAACTGCCGCCGGAAGAGAGGACCATCCGGGCGGTAGAGGTCGAGGATAGACCGCTCCTGCACCTGAGCTGCCAGCCCGATGGCGGCCATGTCTTCGACAAAACGGCGCGAAAGGCCGGCCCGCAGCGGTGAGCCGCTCGTGGTCAGCAGCGTGATCGTCAGGGGGTTGGTGTCAGGTCGTTCGCGCCACCCGTCTCCGTCGCGGTCCAGGATACCCACCTCGTCCAGCAATTGCCTGGCCTGCTCCGGGTCGTAGGGATAGCGGGTCAGGGTGTCTGGGGGCGCGGCGGCCCAGTGTTCGGGCACAATCCAGCTATGCAGCACCGGCACATGCCCGCCAGCGAACGTTTCAACCATCGCCTGGCGGTTGGTGCCATAGGCGATGGCCCGGCGCACGCGGATATCCTGGAACAGCGCCACATCCAGGTTGAAATCCAGGTGCTCCCAGATGGGGCCGGGCACATACTGGACGCTGAGCGTTCCTTGCTCGTGGTCCTGGTCCAGCACCGGAAACAGCTCCGGGTCTATGTGGTCGGCAAAGGCGACATCCAGGCTGCCCGCCAGCACAAGCCGGCGGAGGTCTTCGGCGCTCGCGGGGAAGACCAGCGACAGATGTTCGGCTTGCGGCAGGGGGTCAAGGTCATGATAGGGGTTGCGCCGCATGCGGATGCCGCCTTGCTCCCGGCGTTCAATCATGTAGGGGCCGTATCCCACCGGAAGCAGCGCGAAATCGCTTTCTGCCAGCGTTGTGGTGAGGGTGTTCGTGTCGGTGAGGAGGTGGCGCGGCAGTGGGGTCCAGCAGGTCTGGAGATAGGAAAGGTTCGTCAGGTCTCCCCCAGGCGTCGGCGTGATGACCGGAGTCTGGTCGAGAAAGTCGAGCGAGAGGAAGGCCCGCGTCGTGTGGTCGTCCACTGTCTCATAGCGCTCCAGGATATCCAGGCGGTTGCTGGCTTCGGTCCCAAGCTGCGATTGCCGCGCAAGCTCATAGGCAAAGACGGAGTCGCTGGCGGTCACCGTGACGCCGTCGGACCACCGCAGCGCGGGGTTCCAGCGATAGGTCACGACTACCTGCTGCGCCTTCGTGATGCCCTGGGTGATGATGAACTGCGGCGTTCTGGTGAGGCTCTCGGTGGACGTCGGAGTGGTCACAGAGGTTGCCGACGGTTGCCCGGCGGTTGCGGTGCTGGTCAGGCCGCTGGTAAAGACAATTTCCTGGGTCAGGCGAATGCCCGTCTCCAGGGTAATCTTGCGGGTCTGGGTGATGGCCCCGGCGACGGGCCGGATGATATCGCCCGATGGATCCAGGTAGACTTCAACCTGGCGCACTTCGATATCCCCGTTCTGGAACGACGGGATGCGCTCCAGCACCCCGGTTGAGGTGTAGGTGTAGTTGAAGGCCAGCAGCGGCGACGGAAACAAAAGCTCGCTCACCGGGGCGGTGAGGCGCTGGTCGGCGGCGTCATCGTGGTAGGGCAGCAGGTCGCCCGGCTCGTCCAGCAAACCAACCCGAAAGCCGGTGTCTCGTGGCTGGTGGGTGGCTTCTGGCGCGGCAGGAGGCGGGGAAGGGGTGAGTGGTTCCTCCGTGCTCGCCTGGGGGAGCGTGCCCGGCGTAGTGGGAGGGGGCACCCCACCCTCAACTTCGCAGGCTGCCAGCCACAGTGCCCAGACCACCAGCAGGGTCATGGTCAGCCATCGTGAGAGTGAGAACCCTGATGTCCCCCACTTCATCTTCATCGTTCGCTCCTCGCCGCAAACGGTTCGGTTTCGTGAACCTGGGGGTGCGGGTGGTAGTAGGGTTGGTTGGGGAGCGCGGTGGTTCCATCACTGCCGCAGTAGGGGCAGACACTCCAGGTCAGGTCTATGACCCGGCTGCACGACAGGCAACGGCGGCGCAGCACGGTGTGGCAGTGGGGGCAGAGGACAAAGTCCGGCTCAATCGGGCGCTGGCACACCGGGCAGGCAAATCGCTCTTCAACATCGCGCCGCAGATATTCTTCTTCCAGCGAGCGTTCGTACTTCTCGGCCAGCGTCTGGCGGGGGCGCAGGATGAGATGGAGGGGGATGCCCGCAAAGGGAAAACAGAGCACCAGCCCCACCCCAAGCACCTGCACGGCGATATCATCGCTCCGGGCGCGAATGTCCCGGTAGGCCCACAACACCGAGGCTGCCCACAGAAGCAGCAGATAGGACCCGATGACGATGCCTATCAGGTTGAGAATCGGGTGCAAATTGGTCAGAAAATCCTGGAAAACCTGCATGATACCTTCAGATACCTTTCCTGTTTGTTTCGGCTTCTCTCGCGGTTGCCCACCCCTACAACGGCTCCAGGGGCGTCACCCGCGAGAGAAACGGTTCAATCTCTGCTTCGATAGCCTGGGCAAGCTGCGCCACGGGCAGGTGGGCGTCCATTTTGCGCCAGCGGTCCGGGTCCTGGAGCATCAGCTCGCGGAAGCCGGTGGCGACCCGCTGGTGATAGGCCAGGTCGCGGGCGTCCAGCCGGTTCCATTCCGGGGGGGGAATGAAGGAGGAACCAATGCTTCCGCCTTCGTTCACTCTGCTTCCGCCCAACCCTTCCTCCTGGGCTTTGCGGCTCTCATGCGCCTGCTTACTCAGTATCTTCCGCTCCAAACCTTCTTCGGCCTCCAGGTCGAGATAGATGGTGAGGTCGGGGAGCAACCCCCCGGTGGCGATGCGCGTCATCGCCCGCAGCTCTTCCAGGTCGCGCTTCAGCCCGTAGCCCTGGTAGGCATAGGTCGAGTCGGCATAGCGGTCGCACAACACAATCCCCCCGGTCTCCAGGTAGGGGCGAATCAGTTCGTTCACGAGCTGCGCCCGTGCGGCCGAGAAGAGCAAAATCTCGGTGGTCGGGGCCATTTCGGTGTTCTGAAGGTCCACGAGAATACGGCGGATCATCTCACCGATGCGGGTTCCCCCCGGCTCGCGGGTCAGGATGACCGGGTAGCCCCGGAGTTGCAATCGTTGGTAGAGCAGGCGGGCCTGGGTGCTCTTGCCACTTCCCTCCGGTCCCTCAAACGTAATAAACAAACTCATTGGATGGTCTTATCAGGAATGGGCATCGGCCAGACGTGCGCGTCCACAGGTCGGGACCGTCTGAAAACGGCCATTCTCAGGTTGGCCTGGCCTAGCTATAAATTCTCACCCGGCGATAGGGTTCATCACCCCGACTTTTCGAGCGCAAGTTGTATCGGTCGGCAAGCTGGTGTTGCAGACGGCGCACGTAGCTGTTCTGCGGGGACATCTCCACCACATCGCGCTCACCGCTGATAAGCTGTTCAATAGCCACCTCTGTTTCTAGCAGAATTTCTTCCACGGACTGCCCATTCGAGTAGGAGGGCAGGAAGGGGCCGGCTTCATCAAGATGACCGAAGTCATCGTCTTCTTCCCCTTCATCATCGGGGAGATGGAAGATATGGGCCAACTGACGTTCCATCTGTGCCATGGTATTGTTGCGAATGACATAGACCGGCAAGCCCTGGGATTCGGCCTGGCGCAGACGTTGCGAACTGCGGCGGTAGTAGTTCTTGATGGTCATCACCAGGGTGGCTTCGTCCATGCTCTGAACGATGGTGGCCGGAACGTGCAGGTGATGAATGGCATCCTCCAGGCGGTTGCGGTTCACCCCGAAGGGGAAAATCCGCTGAGGTGTGGACAGGTCTCCGCCGGGACTCCTGGTACCGTTTGCGGCTTTCTTTCCATCCTCGTCTATTCGTGTCTTGCCTTTCCGCGCATCGCGGCGGGGGTCCATCCGGGCTTCAGAACTGGGGCAAACGGGGGGGGGGCGTCACAATCTGCACCTGCCCATCCTCCCCGCGGAACCGTCGGGTGGTTGCTGGCTCTTCTCCCCGCAGCAGGTGGTCCACGGCGTCGGCCACATCCCCATACACCACCACCTGGTCCCAGTTCTGAATTTCGACCAGCACATCGAAGGTGGGGGGAGCCTTGCGCTCCAGCACGGTCTTCTGAGTGCCGCGCCGGCGGGCTTCTTCGTCGCCAAGTGTCACCGCCTGGATCCCCCCGATCAGGTCAGAAAGGGTCGGGTTGACCAGCAGGTTTTCGAGGGCGTGGCCGTGGGCGGTGCCAACAAGCTGAACGCCGCGCTCGGCAATCGTCCGTGCGGCCAGGGCTTCAAGTTCGGTCCCAATCTCGTCAATCACAATCACTTCGGGCATATGGTTTTCGACGGCTTCAATCATCACGGCATGTTGCTCGGAGGGGCGGAGCACCTGCATCCGCCGCGCCCGCCCGATGCCCGGATGCGGAATATCACCATCTCCGGCAATCTCGTTCGAGGTATCCACCACCACAACCCGTTTGCGGAGGTCTTCGGCCAGCACCCGTGCGGTCTCGCGGAGCAGGGTGGTCTTGCCGGTGCCTGGCTTGCCAAGCAAGAGGATGCTCTTGCCCGTCTCGATGATATCCTGGATGATTGCCACGGTGCCAAAGATGGCCCGACCAACCCGGCACGTCAGGCCAATCACATCGCCCTTCCGGTTGCGGATGGCGGAGATACGGTGCAGCGTGCGGGGGATGCCGGCGCGGTTGTCCTCCCCGAACGCACTCACCCGCGAGGTAACGTAGGCGATATCCTGGTGGGTGATCTCGCGTTCGCTGAGAAAGCGTTCGTGAGAGCGGTAGCGAGCTTCGGGCAATCGCCCCAGGTCCATAACCACTTCCAGCAGGTCGTCGGCCTGAACTGGCTCTTGCAGCAAGGCCTGGTGAATATGAGGCGGCATGGCCTCAAGAAGGAGCCTGAGATCATTTGTGACATCGCGTTGTTCTTGCATAGGTCTGCGAGTCCTCCCTGGGTATGGAAATTCTCGGAATAGGAACCTGCGTGTCCCAGATACCGGCCTTGAGCGCCGGGAGTTCCAGCGGTCGTCGAACGGGGACGACCGTGTTTTTTACGAGCAAGACTTGTTCGCCAACGGGTTGAAACCCAGGCTGTTGCACCGACACCAGGAGGTCCTGGTGGTAGTCGCGGAGCAGGAGATAGACGGGGCGAGCATCGCGCAGGTGGGACAGCCCGAAGCGCACGATATCCGGCACGTGTTCCCGGACCCCAGGGTGGACCAGCAGCGTCATCACATGTGAGAGTGGACCGCTCAGGATGCGGAGGTAGGCCCGGAGGTCGTCGTCCGGGCCGAGCACCCACCCCCAGGAACGTCGCCGGGACCATCGGTTGGAACGCGGCAGCATCCAGGTCCGCGATGAGTGGACCTCGGCCTGCTGGACCAGGGGGGGGGTTACAGTGCCATAGAGCTTGTGAATCGCCCAGGCATCGCGCCGGGACTGGGCCCGCATGGGCGGAGGAGTCGCTCCAGGTTCGCACGATGGGCCGGACCACCGCAGCAAAATATGGCTGGCGTAGGCTTGAAACCCAAGCTGGCGGAAGATTTCGCGGATTTCGGCCTGGTGATTCCCGACCGAGGTATAGAGGCGCTGGACGTAGTTGTGCCCGGCCTTGATGCAGAGGCGTTCGAGCAACCGGAACCAGATATCGTAGTCGCCCGGTGTTCTGGATTCGGAGCTGGAGCCGGGGTTGTTGGCACCCTGGGTCGAGAGATAGATGATAGACTGTTCTGGGCGGTCGCCGTTGCTGCGGGCCTGGGCAGACGCACACACCCCATGGTCACGGTAGATCATCGTCTCCCGCTCTCGCCCGGTGCCCTGCAAGAGACAACGCAGCGCAAACCAGAAGGGATGGTGAGGCTGTACCAACAGCAACTCGTTGTAGAGGACCACCTGACTGCGCGGCTTCCGCCGAAGCCCCCACAGATCAAACGGTGCAACGGATCGAATCATACCGGTGATAGAGGCCCCAGGTACCAGGTGGGGAAGATCCCAGATTGTCTCGTCCCGGTCTCTGTCTCCCCGTTTCCCGTTCCCCGTCCCCCCATGCTTATAACTCCAGAAAGAAACGATGAAATCGATCATCGGACGCCAGTTCGGGATGAAAAGTTGCAGCCAGCAAACGCCCCTGACGGGCGGCAACGATTGTCCCGGTTTCTGGCAGGGACCCCAGAACGTCAACCCCGGCCCCGACGGATTCAATGACCGGCGCCCGGATAAACACCCCGCGGAAGCGGGGTTCGCCCAGGACCGGCAGGGACAGGCTGGCTTCGAAGCTGTTGACCTGGCTCCCGAACCCGTTGCGCTGCACGGCGATATCCATCATTCCAAGCAAAGGCTGCCCACGGGCCTCGCCTGCGGTAATCTGGCGGGCCATCAGGATCGCGCCGGCACAGGTTCCCCAGACGGCCAGGTCGTGCCCGGCCCGCCGGCGAATCGGCTCAAGGAGGTCATAGGCGACCATGAGCTTGCCAATGGTCGTGCTCTCGCCGCCCGGCAGGATGAGCCGGTCAACCTCTTCGAGGTGTTGCGGCAGACGCACCAGTCGTGCGGGGGCCTGGAGGCGCTGAAGGACCTGGAGATGTTCGCGGAAGTCGCCCTGGAGCGCCAGGATGCCAACGGTCATGCGCTACCACCCCCGCCCGGCCAGTAGTTGTTCCTGGGGGATGGCCCCGATTTCCAGGCCGTGCATCGGTTCGCCCAACCCCCTGCTGACTCTGGCGATAATGGCCGGGTCTTCGTAGTGGGTGGTGGCCTCCACGATGGCGCGGGCCCGGCGGGCCGGGTCGCTCGATTTGAAGATGCCGCTGCCCACAAAGACACCGTCCACGCCAAGCTGCATCATCAGCGCGGCGTCGGCGGGGGTGGCGATGCCCCCTGCCGCGAAGTTGACCACCGGCAGGTGCCCGCTTTCGGCCACCTGCCGCACCAGTTCGTAGGGGGCCTGGATGGTTTTAGCGGCGGCAAAGCGTTCGTTTTCGTCCATCCCCTGCAAGCGGCGTATTTCGCCGTAGACGGCGCGGGCATGGCGCACCGCCTCAACGACGTTGCCAGTGCCGGCTTCGCCCTTGGTGCGCAGCATCGCGGCTCCCTCCGCAACGCGCCGGAGCGCCTCGCCCAGGTTTCGACACCCGCACACAAAGGGAACCTTGAACGCATGCTTGTTGATATGGTGCTCTTCGTCCGCGGGGGTGAGGACCTCACTTTCGTCAATACAGTCAACTCCAAGCGCTTCGAGCACCTGGGCTTCGACAAAATGACCGATCCGGACTTTTGCCATGACCGGGATGGTCACCGCCTCTTTGATGGCGAGGATAAGCTCCGGGTCGCTCATTCGGGCCACGCCTCCCTGCGCTCGGATATCCGCAGGGACCCGTTCAAGGGCCATCACGGCGACTGCCCCGGCTTCCTGGGCAATCTGCGCGTGCTCCGGGGTCACCACATCCATAATGACTCCACCCTTGAGCATCTGGGGCAGCCCGATCTTATTGGTCCAGGTTGATGTTTCCATGTTCTTTCCCCATTCTTTCGCCATTCTTTCCTCTTCACATCCTGACCCCGTCCTTCAATTGATATTGTACCATATCCGCCCTGGTTGCTGTCAGCGGATACTACCCTTCGTCGTCCGATTCGCGCTCTTTTTTTTCGCAGCCCTTTTTTTCTCCCTTCTCAATGCGGCGGACCAGGCTCACCGAGGGGTTGATTTCGAGTCGCCCATATTCTGGAAATTCAACCTCCAGGAGTTCGTGACCGTTTTCGACCCGGCTGGTGCGAACCACCCCGTTACCGTAGGGACGGCAGAAGATGTGGTCACCAGCCTGGAACTGGGGCTGAACAGGGAATGGCTCGCGCTCTTCCGTCCGGCGCAACGACGAGTTGGAGTCCTGTTTGCTGGCCGGGCCTGTGGCTTCTTGCTGCTGCTGCCGCTGGCGCTGCAATCGTTCCAGTATGGCGCTCGCATCGGGGCGTAGCTCCGGCTCGACGGGGGCCGGCTCCGGTTTTCGTTGGGGTGGGGACCGTTCCTGCTCCCGCGCCTGGGGGGGGCCGGTCTTCGCTGGTTTTC
>JAAUSY010000147.1 GCA_012032475.1 Chloroflexaceae bacterium | reverse complement strand
AGAACGTGGGCAAGTCTATCCCGCCGGCCTTCAGCAGCGCGAGGACCTGCCGCGGCAGCGGCGGCAGCGCAGGGCCACCAACCGCACCGCCTGCCCGGATGCCTGAAAGGTGGCATAGAGACCGTAGGCATATCGGGCCAGTCCAGTGATACGGGTATCGGTGCGGGCAACCAGTGTGACTACCATTGATATCGCCTCGAAGTTTTCAAAAGATCGAACAACGTTGAGGCCCACACCCCGAAGTCTATCAGGGTGAGGGGCACGATACTGAGCAGGAGCCGCAGGGGCACCGGCTGCTGGGAGAACCGGGCCGTGAAGAACACATAGCGCAGCTTGGCACTGGCCGCGTGCTGGACCAGCAGCAACCAGGGCACCAGCACGCTCCGCCCCCCCACCACGGCTGCCAGCGGCATCAGCACCATCATCGTCCCTACGCCCACGGTTTTCAGCGTGACCAGCACGTCATCCCTGGCTCCGTGGCGGTGCCCATAGATGAGCAGGTTGCGGAGCCAGCGCGACTGGCGGCGGCGGTAGACGCTCAGGGTTTCGCCATATTCCGCAGGAACCACGCTCGTCGGCACCTGGCGAATGGCAATGCCGCTGGCAAGGAGCCGCAGCGCCAGTTGATAATCGGTGCCGGTCGGGGCAACAAAGTCCATTCCACCGCTCCGGTCAAGCGCCTGGCGGGTCAGCGCCGTGTTGGCCCCGCGCAACCCCCGGCCATAGGTGGCGCTCCGGAGGCCGGCCACCGTGTCGGATGCCCAGAGATAGCGCGGCAGCACCTTGCCCATTTGCTCGTCCAGGGGGCATGTGCCGCCCGTTGCAACGTGCTCCCCTTCTTCGATGAGCGGAGCGAGCAGCCGCATGAGTGCCTGGTCCGTGTGGATGCAGTCAGCATCGGTCAGGTAGATGATCTCGCCGGAGGCATGTTCCAGGCAGCGGGCCAGCGACCGCTGCTTGCCCTCGCCCGGCTGCTGCTCAAGCACCACCACGCGCTCACTCACATAGCGACGGGCTATCTCCAGGGTGCCATCCGGCCCGCCGGCGCAGAGCACCAGTTCGATACTGGGGTAGGAAAGGCCCAGGAAGGAGCGCAGGTGGGCTTCGATGCGATGGTGCTCGTTCCAGGCGGCCACCAGCACGCTCACCTTCGGGGTGCGCGAGAGCTTCGGGAGCGGGGGAATGCGCGAGCGTGCCCGGTCGGCCTGGTCCCGGTCGCGCTGCCAGAGCCGCCAGTTCCAGGCTCCCACCGCGACCAGGCCAATCAGCAGCAACCAGGTGGCGTGGCGGTTGGCCTGCTGGTGGGCAGTGCAAAGCCATTGGTATCGTGGGGTCATCGTAACCAGAACTCCGGTGCGGCCAGTCCGGCCCATGGCTGTCCCTTGTGCCACCGGTAGCGCGGCTCCTGGTGGGCAGCCACAACCAGTTCGGTGGGAGACTCGGTCAGGAGCAGGGATCGACCGCGAAAGGTACAGGGTTGTTCGAAGGGGTCGCTGGTTGCAACCGGCAGCGGCCCCTTCCGGACGTGCGCAGAAAGGAAGCGGAAAACCTTGTCGCACCATCCCACCACGTGGAGCACGTCACGCACGTCGGGGAGGGAGCCGGGGGTTCCGCCGGCCTGGGCCGCAAAGCCCCTGGCAGTCTGGATACCGCCGGTTTCGTCCTGTCCCGCCAGCACCCACCGCGCCGTTTCGCTGAAATCGGCCTCGAAGCCGTAGGACCGGCAGACGTTGGCAGCGTGCAGCACATCGCCCAGGGGCGCAATCCACAAGGGGTAGCGGTTGACGCTGCGGTTGGGGTAGATGACCGTCGGAAGTGAGCCATCGGGAGCCATCCAGCGCCGCAAGAAGCCCATCACCCGCAGCGCGGCGTCGGCGTAGCTTTCCTGGTTCGTCCAGCGGTAGCCGCGCAGCAGGGCTGACACGCAGCGGGCATTATAAATCGGGAAGTACTTTTCAATCCGGCGGGGGCCCAGGCTGTTCTGGGCCATTGCCCCATCGAACGGGCCGCCTGTCACCTGGTGCGCCAGAATACGCCGAATCGTCGGCATCGCGTAGTGCTCGACCCAGATGTCCTGGCCGGTGGCTTCTGCCATCAGGAACATAGTTTCGCAGACCGTGGCTGCCTTGTTGGGCACAAACGCCGGCGCACGCGGGTCATCTCGAAACGCCTGCATAGATTCGTCCCACAGTTGCTCGATGTAGAAGCACCGCACGTTGCGTTCAGCGCAGGCAGCGTAGCGTTCCCACGAAGGGTCGCCCTGCTCGCGCAGGAGCAACGCCAGCAGCAGCAAGCCAGAATCGCAACCGGCCTCGTGGGGGGTGCCGGCGGTGGCCGGGTTCAACTCGAACACCGAGGCCGCAAAGTGACCATTTTCCAACTGCGCGTCCACGAGGTCATCACCAGCGCGGCGGACCTTGTCCAGCCAGCGGCGTTCGCCGGTGTATTTCCAGAGTTGGAGATAGCCGGCTATGATGCCCTCGTAGCGCCAGTCGTGGCCGGGGCCGGTGTAGACCAGGCTTTGCTGCCACCAGTGGGCGACCGGCCCGCCATAGCCGCCCGGCCCGCGCATCGTCTCCAACCAGGCATCCAGCCTGGCGACGGCCCGGTTTACCTGTTCGGAGTCAAGCAGCATCGCCCTTCCTTTCTGTTCTTGTTCCCGCCCCGGTCTCTGGCTCCGTCTCTTCTGCCCTCACCCCTGGTGCTGACACTGGCTGTGCTTTGTTCTGCTGCTTGCGCGAGATGATCAACGCAACGGTTGCGAAAGCCGCCAGCGGCCCACGCATGCAGTAGCGGAGCCGCGCCAGAAAGTGGAGCCGGTCGCCCAGGTCAGGCCATCCCCACCGCTCCGCCCAACGGCTCAGCGCGTGCAACCCGATGGACTGAAGCGAATGGATGCCATAGGTCGCCTGCACCGGGCACCGGGCCCGATGCAGGGCGCGGCGCAACTGCCCCAGGGTGCCCGGCGTCAGTCCTGCTGGTTGTTCACCCCACGAGGCGCGTTCGGGCAGCAGGCGGGCCAGTGGGCGCGAAGCAACCACCACCAGTGGGGCACCGGGGTTCAGCGCGGCAACCAGCGTCTGGAGTTCGTCCTTCCAGCCTGCCGCGAGTGGCTCAACCCACAGCACCGCCGCGGCGGGGGGCGCTTCGGCCCGGTTGGGGAGCCGCTGGCAGACCTCTTCCTCCAGCGTGGCAACGTTGCACCGCACCAGCGGGGTGGCCTGCATCTCAGGCACCGACATGGCCGCATCGAGCGCGTAGCGGTAGTCGAGCGGCGCGAGCCGGTCAACCGGGCAGGTCCCAATCCGGTTCATGGTATGGCAAACCTTCACGAGGCTTCCCCTTTCAGGGCGTTTCTACCCCCGCTCCCGCTTGCCCTTCCGCTGCCCGTGGCGGGGGCCGGCAGCAACCCAGACGCCGTCAGATAGCCGGTTGCCCAGATTGCCAGCAGGTAGCTACCCCCCCCGCGCCGATGGCAAGCACCAGTCCGAGGGGACCCGGCACCCACTGCTGCACGAGCCAGGGCAGCACCAGGGTCGTTGCCACGCCGATGAGCACGATGCCCCGGATGTCTCGCCAGGGCAGCACCAAGCGGTAGAGGCGGCGAGCAGCGAAGAAGAGGAGCACCACAAAGAGTATCTGCGCACAGGTGTTGGCTACCGCTCCGCCGAGGGCCTGGAACGGTGGGATGAGCAGGATATCGAGGGCGATATTCACGATAGAGAGCATGATGCCCAGACGCGCACTCATCCAGATGCCCCCGGCCGCGCTGAGCAACAATCCCAGGATGACCCCGATGGACGCGGGCAGCAGGCCAATGAAGAGCACTTTCGTCACCGCGACCGCCGGGACCATCTTGGCCGTTACCAGCAGCGGAATCATGTGGTCGAACGTGACCCACCCCCCCAGGCTGATAGGCACCGCATAGAGGGTGGCAATCAGCACCCCTTGCTGGACCTTGGCCTGAATGGCACTCCAGTGGCCGGCCCCGTAGTCGTAGGAGATTGAGGGTTGAAACGGGTTGAGCAAGGCCCCGCCCACCCCGAAAAGCACAATGAAGATGGTATAGGCCAGGCTGTAAAAACCAATCTGTTCCATCCCCGCGTTGGACCAGCGCAGAAAGAACACCTCCGAACGCTCCCAGACAATCTGGTTCGACACCAGGCAGATGGTCGAGGGCACCAGAAACGCGGTGTAGCAGCGGAGCGTGTCACGCGTGGGGAGCTTCAGCAAGCGGCGCACGTTCGTCCACCCGGAGGGAAGGAGGAAAGCCAGCGCCAACCCGACCACCTGGAGCGCCCCTCCCACCAGCATCGCGGCAACGAAGCCAGGTGCCCCCCACTGCGCAAGGGCGGCAGTGACAATAAGCACCAGTTGGAGTATCGAGCCGGCCATCATGGTAAGGGAAACAGGGGTATAGCGTTCCTGCCCCATCAACATCGAGCGCAGGGTAGCGCCCATGGCCTTCGGGACGACCACCAGCGCCACAATGAAAAGCATCATCCGGTCGGGCATGCCGGCGCGGGTCGCCTGGAACACCAACCCGGCGCTGAGCAGGAGATTGAGCACCAGGAGAACCAGCACGATGCCGAGCGAGAGGGCGCGGGCTTCTTCGGGCTGTTCGCGTCCGCGCAACTCCGGGGAAACCTTGGTGAGCGAGCCAGGGAACGCCAGCGTCCCAATGAGGCCAATAATGCCAGCCAGCCAGATGTAGTAGCTGAACAACCCGTACTCATGGGCGGTCAGGCTGCGTGGGATGATGAGCGTGCCGACTACGCCAGTCACGATACCGAGCGCGGTGGCGCTGGCGTTCCACAGTCCATTCCGAACAATGTGTGTTTTCATGCTTTCTCCCCGTGTCTGTTTACCCATAACGGCGGTCAAGTCATAGCTGCTGATGGGTCATTCCGAGCCGCTGCGCCACCCCAAGCGCCAATCGCCACACCCGCGCCCGGCACCCCTGCGGGCACGGCAACCCGGCAATAATGCGGGCGGCGGCTATATCGCGCCGCCGGCCCCGGCAGCGGGTGTGGGCTTCGTGCAGGTTCGTTCTGGCTTCATCGGCATGCCCACTCGCCAGCAACTCGAACCCGATGCTGGCAAACCGCTGTTGCACGGCTTCGGAACGAGCCGCTTCAAATTCGGGCGGGCACACTCCTTCCAGCTTATCGTGCAGGGTCCTCAATTCTCCCTGCAAGCGGGGAATCAACCGTGCGGGCATGGTCATGGCGTCCTCATGCTTGCGATAATAGGCCAGCGGTTCTGCGATATAGTAGCCGCGCCCCCCGCGGGCAATCAGGTGGACCCACAGGTCGTTGTCGGGGGTCAGGGGCAGCGACGCGTCGAGCAGGTCATGGGTCGGGTAGAGCTGCTCTTTCACCTTGCGGTTGATAATGGCCGCCATGATGTTGATGAACGTGCCCCGGAAGATTTCCGTGAGCGCGTGGTGTTCTCCCGGCGGCGGGTGTTGTACCAGTATACGTCAGAATAGCGGTTCAGAATGCCGCCTTCGGCGTCGGTTCGATACATATCGGTGTGGACAAAGGCCAGGTCCGGGTGCTGGTCGGCCATCGCTACGGTCCTTGCGAGAAACGCCGGCTCCCACCAGTCGTCGGAGGCCAGCAGCGCAAGGTAGGTGCTGGCCGGGTTTGCCCGGTGGTAGCAGAGGTTGAAGTTTTCGACCGCCGTCACATGAACGTCGTTGCGAAAATAGCGTATCCGCTGGTCTCGCTGCGCGTAGCGCTGCGCTATCTCAGTGGTTCCGTCGGTTGACACGTTGTCGCTGATGATAAGCTCCCAGTCGGTCATTTCCTGCGCCAGGACACTTTCCACCGCGTCGGGCAGGAAGCGGGCCCGGTTGTAGACGGCCATCAGGATGCTCACTCGTGGTGCCACAAATACCCCTCCTTGTTCTTTCCGGTCATTTCCAGACCAGTTCGAAGATTTTGCCGTCGCCAGGGGGAAACCGGATGGCTTCCCCCATCTCATAGGTCTGCGAGGTCTCCAGGTCGCGCAATTGGGCGGGCAACTCCGCAGAACCAGCCGGTGGCTCGATGCGCAATTCCTGGGCGTGGAGGCCATCACGATTGACGACCACCACGAAGAAGCTCGTGCGGTCGGCAGTGGCGAGCGTGCTGATGTAGGCATTGCGCTCACCGGCCACGGTCAGTTGCTCGGAAGGCTGCGCTTCGACCTTGTGCAGGCGGAGCAGGGTTTCGCGGAGCGGCGCGACCCGTTCGGCCAGGGTACTCACCTCGGCGTAGAGGGACGGGTTGTCGGCCAACCCTTTCCAACCCTGCTGCGAGCTATAGATGAACCAGAAGATGCCCGTGGCCCCTTCGCCAATGGCGAGCCAGTTTTGGGTCCGCACCTCGGCAGGGGTCGGCTCTCGTAGGGCGAACCTCGTGCGGTCGTCGCCCAGGCTGTGGGTTTGCAGGATAACCCACAGCGGGGTGGACGGGGGCTTGCTGCGGGTCACCTCCCGGAGGTAGCCCACAAAATCGAGGTGCTCATAGCCAAAGCCCGTCATGGTGAAGTCGCCAATCGGGTTATCGTAGCCTGCCGGGTAGATATCAATGAGCATCACCGCGGGTCGGGCCGCGCTGAAAATCGGCCCGACCCGGTCGGTCCCCACCAGGATGGGCATGGACGGTCGGGTAGGGTCGAGTTCGCGCAGGGCCCTGGTCATCAGCGCCACTTTTTCTGTGGCACTGCGGGTAGGTTCGTCCTTCACCAGGTAGCCCTTCAGGCTGGGGTGGGAGGCGAAGTGGGCGACCACCGGTCTGGCGACCTGACGGGCCATCTCGATGGTTGCGGGGACCTCGTCTCTCCACCAACTCCGATCAAAATCGCCGGCTGGCATCATAAAGACGTTGACCCCCAGTTCGTCGGAAACATTGAGCAGGGGGGCATCACGCTCCGCATAGTTATTGGTGAACATCACCGAATCAAACCCGTGCGCGGTGATATCCTGCCCCATGGCCCGGAACGCCCCGGTGTTTCCGCCAAGCATGCCGCTGTCTTCGAAGACGCCAAGGGGGAAGAGGGTATTTGCCATCGTTATCGCCATCGTTATTGTTATCGTTCCCTCAGCGGAGGACAAGCCTTCGGGCGGTGCTTCATCGCCGGGTCGGGGTATGGGTACCGGCGCCGGCGCGGGTGTGGGCACCGGCGCCGGCGCAGAACGTACCGGGTTGGGGGCCGGAAGCGCCGCCTGGAAATCCCCGTCGGGGCCGGCCTGGTAGTGCTGCGCTACCTCCGCCGGTGTGAGCGACCGGGGATAGATTGCCACCAGGTAGAGGGTTCCGAGCCAGGGGCGCTGCTCGTTCATCTCGTTTGCCAGCACCAGGGGGTAGCTCTCGTCCCAGTTGGAGAAGGTGCCTCCGACAAACATACTTGCGGCTTCTTCTCCATCGAGGTAGAGATGGGCAACGCCCGATGCATTGCAGGTGTAGACCAGGTGGGTCAATCCGAGCTTGAGCGAACTGGAACTGCTCGAAAGGGAGGGAACGCCGTTGAGGTCGGTTTCGGTCGTGCGCAGACGCGCCGTGTAGAGCGTCGGGGGGAGATCGCCCCACAACCCCTGGGCCAGCGTCACGTTGCGGAGATAGGCGTCGAGCGAGATGGTGACGATGCGGGCCGGGCCGTCCTGGGTGTCGTTGGCAGGCTCGGCCCAGGCTTCAATCGTGAGCTGATTGGTCGTACGGACAGCTTCTATCACCCCCGTCGCCGGGCCGTCCGAAAAGGCCCGCGCCGGCGACCGGAAGCGCAAGCCCCCTCCCTCAACCCACTCCACCGCGCTCAGGTCGTCTATCATCAGGTTCAGCGGAGAAGTAACCTTTGCAGTGTCGGCTATCGTCGGGCCGCTCCCCTCATCGAAAGGGTAGAGCGCAGAGGGTCCGTCGTGAGACGCAGTGGCAGCGTCCGCGAGGGGAGGGGCAGGTGGTGGTGCCACGGTCATGGTGGTCACTGCCGATTCTCCCTTCGGAGCGGACCCGGCGGTGTTCGACGGCACAGAGGGGGAACCACAGACGGCCAGGGCCAGCAGGGCCAGCACCCCTAGCACTCCCAGGGCCATCAGCAAAACAGGTTTCTTGCCATCGCTCATGCTCATAATGACACCAGCCGGGTATAGTGCTGCTCCAGTGAGTCAACAACACGCTCCCAACGAAAGAGTCGGTCTACCCGCTGGCGACCGGCCCGGCCCATCTCCTGACAAAGCTGGTCGTTTTCGAGCAGCGAGACCAGCGCTTCGGCCAGCGCCGGGGCGTCGTCGGGATTGACGAGCAGACCAGTGGTGCCATGCTCAATCAGCTCAACGATGCCGCCACTGCGCGTGGCAACCACGGGCACCTCGGCGGCCATGGCCTCGACCACCGGCATGCCAAAGGGTTCATCCCACACCGACGGGAACACAAACACGTCGGCGCTCTGGTAGGAGCACACGACCTCAGCAGCTGGCACAAACCCGACAAAGGTCACCCGATCCGCGATCTCTGGGGTGACGCGCTGTTGCAGATGAGCGAAATAGCCCTGCCCATCGTAGAACCGCGCCAACCCTTTCACCTTCTCATCGTCGCTCAACGTGACCACGAATTCGGAGGGTGCTTCCCACTGCGGCCCGACCACATCCAGATGAACCTGGGGGTAGCGCTGGGCCACCAGCGCAAAAGCCTCCAGCAGGATATGGATGCCCTTCTCCGGCGACAATCGCCCCACGAAGAGCAAGCGCTTGCCCGGTCGGTCCGTGGGATCCGGCCCTGGGCATGGGCGGCGACCATTCAGCGACGTGAAGGTCTCAAAGTCAACCCCGTTAAAGACCGTCTGGCAACGTTCGGCAATCTGGGGAAACCGCCGACGAACGTTGTTGGTGATGAATTCGGTGACGCCCAGAATGAGATCGGCCTTTGCCAGGTGTCTGGCAAGCATGGCCTGGTCGAGCTGACCGAGCCAGTCACACTGCATGTGGAGCACGATTCTGGTTCTGGGCAGAAAGACCCGCAAGAGAGAAACAAACTGCGGGAAGTTATACAGATGAACGATATCGGGCTGGCGCTTTCGGAGGTCTTGCGCAACCTGCACCACATAGAAGAAGTAGTAGGGAAGCGAGGCGAACATCGGGCGTCGGGCAGGAAAAAAACGACCGAGCGGGTTGAGCACCTTGAGCATCCACCCATCAAGGGTCCGCTTGGTCAGGATGTAGTGAACCCCTTCGTCATATTCGTGGGTTTGCTGCGTTTCTTTCTTGCGGGCATAGACCAGGACTTCGTGCGATTTTGCCAGGCGGCGAGCCACCTGGTAGGTCCAGATGGGTATGGCGCTGGAAGGAGGGAGGGCCCCCTCCCACGGCTGACTGATGATAGCGATTTTCATTCGTTCTATGCTCCCAGGAATTCAAATCTGGCTGGCACGCCAAGGTGTTCTATCGTCTGGCGAATTTCGTCTTGATAGACCGGATTCATGACAATCACCACGTCAGGGTGATACGTTCGCAAGAAATCGGGCGGCACAATCTGTTGGCCTGCCCCGGCCACATACCGGCCCTGTTTGCGCGGGTTGATATCCACCACGTATTCAATGCACCCCTGCGTCCGCAGCGTATTGAGGAACATCGTCCCTTTGGAGCCACCCCCCCACACGACCACCTTGCGCCCGGCCCGGACCCAGGTTTCCAACCGCTCGTTCCACTCGCCGGTCTTCTGGCGGTAGTGCGCGGTAAACGATTGCACGTCGGCGGCCATCTGCTCCAGACCGTTCCAGCGGGAGCGGGGTGGAGACTCCCCATCGTGGGCAACCTGCGCCGTGATAGAAAGAAACTGGCCGTTGAACTCTTCGCGCACCTCGCGGACGTGAAACCCCTGCGCGGCGAAGACATAGGCCAGCGAACCAGCGCTAAAGTAGGAACTGTGTTCATAAATGATATCGTAGATCGAGAGGTCGCGGAGCGTGAAGAGCGCGTTGGGCACTTCGAAGAAGATGACGGTATCGAGCCGGTGCCCTGCCGCCCGCCGGACGCTCTGGAGCATATCGCCCGGAGCCTGGATGTGTTCCAGCACCTGGCGGCAACATATCAAATCGGCGGGGTAGCTGGCGTATCGCGCTGAGTAGCTATCTGGCACGATGCGCACCCGTTCGTCCGGCTGCGCCCCGTTCGGCGGTGGGAGGTAGCCAGGATCGAAGCCCACCCCGCGATTGTTTCCCAGGGCGCAGAGCATCCGCAAAAAGTCGCCCTGCCCGCACCCAATTTCGACCAGGTCTTTGTGGTGCAGGTGGTGCTGCCCAATGAGCCGCTCCGCCAGCGACCGCGCATAGGATTGAAAGGTGGGCGAGAAATGGAGCGAGTTTTCGTAGGCCGGCGTATATTCCATCAACGCCGGCTCGAAGGCGGTATTCCAGACATGGCCGCAGTTCGGGCAGAAGGCCAGCTTCACATCGCCGCGGGGAATATTCAATGCTGCTTCTCGCGTGGAGCAGAGCACGTTGCAGAGCACCGGGATGCGGTCAAGATGTACGACGGGGACCGGCTCATCTGCCTGGCAAACGGGGCACTGGTTGGTGAACATATCGCAACCTTCCTGTCCTGAACTATGACAACGACCATAACAACGACCATAACAACGACCCGCAGGTTTCACCCCGCTTCACGACACGGCAATAATTTCGGGAGCAAGTCCCTGTTCGTCCAGGTCGTGCTGAATTTCTTCCCGATACACCGGGTTCATGATGATGACGAGGTCCGGACGATAGTCTTTTAAGAACACCGGGGGGACAATTTGCTGCCCGGTGCCGGCCATATACGTTCCGTGCTTGTGGGGGTTGATGTCAACCGTATAGGCTATCTCGTCGCGAACGCCGAGCGTGGTCAGAAAGGCCACCCCTTTTGAACCAGACCCCCACAGCACGGCCCGCCTCCGCTGGTTGCGGACGTGGCGCAGGGTTTCCTTCCAGAAGGCCCGCTTGTGCTCGAACGCTGCGGGGAACGCCTCGACCAGCGCCGCGAGGTTGTCAAGGTCGTTTTCAAGCTCCGGAAAGGCTCTGCTGGTGCGGTTCTGCCCACTGGCAGAGCCGGCTTCTATCATGAGATACTGACCGCCATAATCCACCCGCAGATTCAGCACCTCGAAGCCGGCCCGCCGGAAGAGCCTGGCGATTGAACCGGGGCTAAAGTAGGAACAGTGTTCGTAGTAGATGTCCCAGAACCCGGCATCCTGGAGGATGCGCGTCACGTCGGGCACCTGGAAGAAAACGACCGTGTCGGGAGTGCTGGCAGTCATGCGCTTCACCACCTGCAATAGTTCGAACGGGCGGGCAATATGCTCCAGGGTCATCTTGCAGCAGATGAAATCGGCCTGATAGTCCGCGTATTTTTCCGAAAAGAAATCCCGCACGAACACCACGCGCTCGTCAGCCTGGCTGAGGCTGCGCTCGCGCACATAGCCGGGGTCGAACCCTACCCCGCGGTTGTCTCCAAGCTGGCAGAGCAGCGTGAGAAATTCGCCCTTGCCGCACCCGATTTCAATGATCTGCTTGTTGCGGAGCTGGTAGCGCTCAACCAGGTCGGCGGCGAGCCGCCGAGAAAAGGCGTTGAAGGTAGACGAAAATCCCTGGGTTTCTTCGTAGCGCTCCGCATATTCGTGCTGCAAATCAGCATCGAACGCGACATTGGAGACAAAGCCACAATGGCGGCAGAAGCCCAGTCGCACCGTGCCGGTGGGGTAATGAATCGCCTCCTCTCTGGTTGGCAGCAGCAGCACACTATGGACCGGCACGTTTCCAGTCTCGTAGAAAATAGTTACGTCCGAAGAATCGCAGCAGGGACACGCAGGTTGCCTTTTCATATCCATACCTATAAATCCTTCATCTTTCCTCGCAAGCGATGCTACGCTATACGATGTACTATGCATGGTCCTCTTCCTGCCCTGGGAAGCGCTATCCCTCTGCTTTCCAGGCTTCTCCAAAAACCTACCCAGGTGTGGGCGTTGGCGTCGTGTCTTCCGTTGGCGTCGGCGTGGGCATCGGGTCTTCTGTGGGCGTGAGCGTCGGCGTCGGCGTCGGCAACGGGTCTTCCGTCGGCGTTGGTGTC